>NZ_NWSZ01000015.1:0-10603 GCF_002531885.1 Rhizobium sp. L9
TCGGCAAGCGCGCTGTAGACCGCCGATTCAAGATCGTCCTGGTCGGGATGGTGGGTTGCTACGCGGCTCGCGACGCTGAGATGTTTTCTGTCGACTGACATCGTTTCGCCTCCTGCGCGGCCCTTTTCGGGTGTAATAGGCTATCGGCGGATATCCCGCGCCGTCAGGGTATGTCGGTCCTTGCAGCCGCGGCCGTAGGCATGGGTGGCCGCATCCAGAATGGCCTCGCGCGCCATATCAAAGGCTCTCAAGCACTCGTCTTCGGAGCGGGCGGCCTGGCTTGCGGTCCGCAAGGCATTGGCTTCAATCAAAAACCGCACCTCGAACATGCCGTCATATCCAGAGAAGCGAACGGCATTGCGGCTCTCGTCAAAACTGCGGCTTCTATTGGGAAAGGTCAGTGTCACGCATTTCTCTCCCGGAGGGGTTGGTCATGCCAAGTCAAACTGGACTGGCGCAAAGTATGCCATTGAACTTCCGCCGGGCTCACTGAGGCGCGGCAGGGCTGGTCAGGTTGCCGCTGTGCTACAGATGCAGGAGACCTTCCTCCTGTCCGGCTTCCTGCTGTCGGTATGCCGGAATCCCGGAACGACGGCTGCTCCTTCGCAGCTCCGGTCCTAAGAAATATGGGGCGCGGCCCTCGAATTGCAATGTAGGGTCAGAGGAGAGTTCGTGGCTGGCTGGAATCTGTCGTCTGCGCTTGAGGAGGGCTGCGACGAGAGCATCGCGTTCGGGCCGAAGGGGGGCAGGTTATGAAACCTTTCTACGGCGTCCGCGTTTCGCACCATCGATCCCCATTTGGTCTGATCGAAAACTCCTGCAGACGGTTCATCGTGATACCCGCTGTTATGATGACGATATAGTGTCGGAATTGGAAGTTTTCATTTACGCGCTGACAGTAATCTCGTCGCTCTTCTGGAGTTTCCGTCTTAGGCGCCCAGCCGTTTGCTTTCCGATAGAAAAAACAAGCAGAGTGAAAAATCATCAGCTATTTAGACGGCGAGGGAGGCACCGAGGTAGACTTCAACTGATTGTCATTCGATCATGCAGGCACCACCGCGAAGCTGGTACGGACGATTACAGTCCCATCCGTTGCCCGTCGAGTTAAGATGTGCGTTTTCGGGAAGCTTGAGCTGCAGGCATTGATTGCCCCTCGGCTCGAAGCCGCGGTCGCACTTCCATTTCAGTCCGTGGGGCGCGTCGATGAAGATGGCATTCTCCGGAACCTCGACAGCGACACACGTCTGATCCTTGTTTTCAAAGCCTCTATCACACCTCCACTCATTTCCGGCGGATGTCAGATATGAGTGGGCGGGGAGTTCGAGCTTGAGACATGCTTGTTGTAGCGCGCGATAACCTCTTTCGCATTCCCAGCCGGATCCTGTGGTATTATCGGACAGGAATGCTTTCTCCGGGACTTTGATAGGGTCGCAACCCACATTGGTTTGACGGTATCCACGCAGGCATCTCCAGCGATCGCCGAAATATGGGTCGAGATATGCATTGTCCGGAATTTGGACGGTGAGGCACTGGTTCCCCTTCTCCAGAAAGCCGTAATGGCAATCCCAGCCCTTGCCAAAGGAGGAGTTCGTCAGAAACGCGTTGTCGGGAAGCTTCACCTTAAAGCAGGCGTCATCCTGCCTTCGCAAACCACGATTGCATTCCCAGCCGAGGCCATAGCGGCTTGCCTGGGCATTTTCAGGCACCGACCTTGAGGTCTGGCCGAGCGCCGAGGAGCTGAGTCCCGATGCAGAATGCAGGGGGATGGTCATCATTAGGGCCAGCGCCCTGTAATATGATTGGCGCATAAGTTGTCTCCAAAGGCCTGCATCTGCGATCTCCTGGTCCTAATTCCAAGATATAACGCTGAAGGGCAGTAAAGAGGGAAGGACAGATACCGTGCGACGCTACCAGAGCCTTGGCTTTTTCTCGGGAGCTTTCTCAGGAAAAATGGGCGCGCCGGCCCACATCCCGCGACCGACAGGTGACGAGCCATGAAGCTGTCCTCTGTTGCGGACCATGCACTGTCCGATTGCCTGGTTTGCGCTTGCTTTCGCCGTTGGCGTTCAGGAGCATTTTCTGGAAGTAGAGCAGGAAGCAGGCATGCGAGGATCGGGACGTCATCGCGTCCTCCTCTTGTCGGGGCTAGGGCGCGCTCTTGTCCCTCAGGCGGCAGCGCCCTGACCAGTTGCAGCCGACATCGCACCCTGGACTTCATTTCCGCCTTTGGCAAGCAAGCTTTTGCTATTCATGTGGTGCCTTGAATGAGGCTGATTGAAACCTTACATACAGGGCACGTTTTCAGCCTTTCGGCTACCTGATCCTCCCGGCTGCGTCGGTTGCTTGGCAAACCCTGATTTTGCGAACGTTGCGAACTCCGCCATACTGGCTGGAGCGGTTTGTTCCGGATGTATTCGTCCCGCAGCCACACTGAGGATGCCATAATGACCAACACCACCCGCCATGCCGCCGAAAGCATGTTCAAGCGCTCCAAGCCAGAACAAGGATCGGATGCAGCAAAGCTGCAGGATTTCCTCAGCAGGCAAGCTCTCCGGAGGCGCGCGACGAAGCTTGCCGAGATGCAGCAGCGTCTCGAAAAACGGACTGCTGGAACGGTTGGACTGGCTTCTTTTTTCCGTTGATACCGCAAGATGGAACGGCAAAGATCGACTGTCCTCGACGATCGCTCACGCCGCAAGGATTAGGTTATGACCGTTTTCGATTATAATGCCGGCGCGGGGCTTTACCCGTGCAAGACAATCAACAGAAGAGGCAGCCTCGTCTACAAGAGGTTCGATTCCGTCGCCGAAGCTCTTCGCTTTGCGATCGAGGACATGCCGGCTTCTCTCCTTCGTGGATCCGTGCTCGAAGTCGAGGAGGCGCGCTTCGATGGTTTGCAGATGCGCAAACTCTATGAAGCCGACGCTTATCCGCTGACGCGCCGACCTTAAACGCATCACACGGGATTGCTCGCAGAAGTGGAAATTGCGAGAAGGTGAGAACAAGAGGTTGACGGGGAAGGATCTCCAGTCTATCCCTGCAGACATCGATACTTTGTTTGCCGATATTTGTTTGGCTGCGCTCTGCGCCTCTTGATCAACTCTCCCTTCAAAAGTCGAAACACCGCCGCGCGCCGCTCGGCGGGCGATTAAATGTATGCCGATGAAAGGGTTTATCATGACCACTGGCACAGTAAAATGGTTCAACGCCACCAAAGGCTTTGGCTTCATACAGCCTGACGACGGGAGCGCCGACGTCTTCGTTCACATCTCTGCCGTTGAACGCGCGGGAATGAGTTCAATCGCTGAAGGCCAGAAGCTCGGCTTTCGCTTGGAGCATGACCGCAAGTCCGGCAAAATGTCTGCAGGCCAGCTCCAAGCGGCCTAAAAAGCTCTTATAGCCGCTGCGACCACGGATGTACTGGCGTGGCTGGCAAGGGCAGTTGAAGGCCAGGCAGATGTCTGGCCTTTTTCATTCAAGAAGTGAACAGCGCCCGACCGCTCGTATGTCTTGAAGCGTAGCGGCCTGGACTATTCTGTTGGGCAAGGACATCGATTGAAACACTCAGGCGACACCCCCTTTTCAGAACGTCGTAAGTCCGCCGAAGGCGCCAGACGTCAGCTGATTGCAAAATTTGAGTCGGCTCCGAAGCCGACCGACCCTGTAATGCAAGAACGGTTGGCGGCAATTGCTTCGGCCAGGACCGCGCGTCGCGCCGAGCGCGATGCGATGAAGGCGGCGGAAAATGACCGCCTCCTTCAGGAAGCTGCCGCATTAGCCGATGTTGCCGAGGCTCATCAAAGAGCAGAGGCGGAGGCTCGCCAATTGGAAGCCAATAACCGAATCGCACGTGTCGTCGCCGATGAAGCGGCACGCAAGGCCGAGCGCGACCGGCGTTATGCCGCACGTAAGGCTCGTCGCGCTTGACGGATGAACATCCGACCGTGGCTCCTGCCAATTTGCATCGTCGTCCCAAAGGAATCAGAAAACCTATGAGAAGCCAAGCCGGCCAGTTGCACGAGCCGTTTGAAGACTCCGCCGGTGCGTGGCTGAAGATCCTCGCGAAATACCGGCAACCGAGCTTTTGGCGCAGCGCGTTCGAGTTGTCTGTGACAGCTGTCCCATTCGCGCTGCTATGGGTCGGCGCATATGCCTCTTTGCTGCAAGACTTTTGGCCCGGCTACATACTGATCCTGCCAGCCGCCGCCTTCCTGCTCCGGTTATTCATGATCCAGCACGATTGCGGGCACGGTTCATTCTTCGCCCGGCGAAAGCTGGATACGTGGACAGGACGGGCACTCGGCGTTTTGACCCTAACGCCGTACGATTATTGGCGGCAAACACATGCGGAACATCATGCATCTGCGGGCAATCTTGATAAACGTGGCATCGGCGACATCACGACCTTGACGCTCGAGGAATATCGCGCCCGTTCTCGAACCGGGCGACTCGCCTACCGACTTTACAGGCATCCGATCGTCATGTTCGGCATTGGACCCGCCTGGCTCTTTATCTTCAAGCAACGCCTGCCGATCGAGATGATGCAGGCGGGAGCCTTGCCTTGGGTTTCCACGATGGCCACGAATGTAGCGATCGCGATCGTAGTCGGCCTGTTAATGTGGACGATTGGGCCTATCCCCCTCCTGCTGGTGCATCTGCCGATCGTTTTGCTGGCAGGGGCAGCCGGCGTCTGGCTATTTTATGTCCAACATCAGTTCGAGGAAACGCACTGGTCGAAGACCGGAGAATGGAAATTTCCGCGGGCCGCTCTTCACGGCGCGTCACATTATGATCTTCCGCTCGTGCTTCGATGGCTGACCGGGAATATCGGTATCCACCACATCCACCACCTTTCAAGCCGCATTCCGTATTACCGGCTTCCGGAAGTCCTGCGCAATCACCCCGAGTTGGTGGCTATCGGCCGCGTCACCCTTCGGCAAAGCCTCGAATGTGTCCGGCTTGCTTTGTGGGATGAACAGAGCGGCAGGCTCATCTCCTTCCGAGAGGCCGAGAGCCTCGGCCCATCGATATCTGACCGCTTTATGCGGATCGTTTGAATAGCATGTTAGGATCCAAGATGAGTACGACCGCCAAAACAAGTCCCAATACGGCCGCTTTGATGGTCACTTTGACGCCTCCCCAGATCAGAGGCTTGAAACTTGCAAGGGATGGGGACCTGTACCTTCAGGAGAGCAAGAAGTGGACGCATCTCAATGCGACGATTACCTTCGCCAAAGCCGATCGCTTTCAGGAGCGGCCGATCGCAATCAAGTTCGCAACAACGGCGACGGTAGGCGAATTGAGAATCAGCGGTCTTCTCAAGACCCTCGATCCCGACGCCGACCCAGCCATCTCGCCGCACGGCATCACGATGGCCGGAAAGATGTGGCTGCTGAAGCATAAATAAATCCGGTCAGTTGCAGCGCCCGCGACAGCAGAAACCGTCAGGACAATGCTGCTCCACCGGAGCGGTGTCCCAGTCGTCGTCCCTGATCCACTCCGGCATGCGGTCCGCAAGCTCATAGTCGCCAGCCGCCGACACACTGACGGGCAGGGGTGGCGAGCGCAAGAAGGACGTTGGTCAACCTGCGCTGCTCTTTGAAGCCCTGCAGCAGACAAGGCGATCTGCCGACTTGGCGCTCGTCTACAACGACGCATCGGAGCGCGGGCTTGCGTGGCAACCAAATATTTGAGCCCGGGTACGAATGCTGGGGCCGTACCGCTGGAGCCACGCGATATCGCCGTCCCATCCACTCCCGTTATCGGAAAGGCAGTGTTCTCGTGAAGCTCGACCCCTTCTATCTGATCGTCGACAGCGCCGAATGGATCGAGCGTCTCGTGCCACTCGGCGTCAAACTCGTCCAGCTGCGCATCAAGGATTGCCCCGACTCCGTGCTTCGCGAGCAGATCCGGCGATCGAAGGCTGCCTGCGCGGCAGCGGCTTGCCAATTGGTCGTCAACGACCATTGGAAGCTGGCAATCGATGAGGGATGCGATTTCATTCATCTCGGGCAGGAAGACCTGGTAGCCGCCGACAGGAATGCCATTCGTCGTGCTGGTCTGAAGCTCGGCCTTTCGACGCATGATATATTGGAGTTGGAGACGGCGCTGGCGGCAGAGCCGGATTACGTTGCGCTCGGACCGGTCTGGCCGACGATTCTCAAACAGATGAAATGGGCGCCGCAAGGCATTGAACGTGTTGCGGACTGGCGCCGGCGCGTCGGCGCGATACCGCTCGTCGCCATTGGGGGGATCACCGCCGAACGCGCGCCGCTGGTGCTGGAAAAAGGCGCCGATGGTGCTGCCGTGGTCACCGATATCACCCGCAACGCGGATCCCGAGGCCCGCACGCGGCAATGGCTGGCCGCAACCGCGCCGTGGCGGCGCGCGAATGAGGATGAAGGTTGATACATCCCGCCGGCAACGGGGAAGCCTTCGATCCTGCCGGCGCGGGTATTATCCATATACTCAACTACGTCACGAAATTCGACTTTTCGGTTGCTCCGTTTGCTTGCGAGGCGGACGCCGGATCTGTTCAATTCCACTAATGAGCTCGGTTTCATTCAGCCTGACAACGGCGGCCGGGACGCGTTCGTCCATATTTCTGCCGTGGAACGCGCTGGCGTGCGCGAAATCGTCAAAGGCCAGAAGAACGGCTACGACTTGGAGCATGACGACAAGTCCGGCAAGATGTCGGCCTGGCAATCTTCAGTCTGCTTGAAGGGGTACAGACGAGTGGACGGAGGGCCTCGTCAAGGACCGCGCCAGTAATTTTTCGACGACCCTGCTGACATCGCTTGGATATGATCGAGCCTGAGACCGCCCGTGGGGCTACCCTTTCAGGTAAGTGAGAGCGTACTCAATCCTCAACGGGTTGCGTTTTGCGCGACCAAGGGAAAGAAGTCACCAGTTTCTGCACAACGGGCGTATGTTCACTCGGTACTTCCTGTTCAGCTGATCCAGCATCGTGCAATGCATCGCGAAGAGCCTGACCTTGCGGATGATCGCCGAAGTGCTCCAGAAAGCTCGAAATCGGCCATCTCGTCACAGTGCCGCCGGAGGCATCGTTGGCGCGATGGATGACAGTATGCTGGTCCGCTGTTTCGTTATGTTCGAGATACCATTTGTCTCCGTTTGGACTGGCCGCAAATTCGTTTGGTGCTTCTGGCATTCTAGCCTCCTCTGACGGTGCCTATTATTGTGCCGCTTGCCGGCGCGCTGTTGCGCATTATGGTTTCGCAAGCGCAGCAGCAAGGTCTTGAGTGAACGGCTTGGACCGCCGGCGCAATCCGGCGCCGTGCACATGGCACGGAGAGTCAATGACTTCCTGCGCCTCCGACGCTTGCGCCGGGGGCGATGAGAAGGTCGTCTAGCTGTTCGAACGGCGCCGGCATGCAACCCTCCATCGCGTTGTAAGGCCTTCGTCGAATGAGCTTTGCGAGAAGTTACCCAACACGGTCTGTTCAGGCGCCGGTAGGCGACCTAACTTTAACGGCTGAACGGATACCCTGAATCCGCTTGCGATTGTTTTCGAACTCCGCGGATGATTTCGAGGACAGTGGTGTTTTTCCGAAGTGCCGGCTGAGCTCGATAGAGAGCGCGGCGGGCGAGGTCATTCCGTCGTGATAAAGCTTGAACAGCAGTCTGACGGCAACGTTGTAATGTTTCGGGTCTGCAAGGCTACTTGTGCAATCGTATCCTGCGTCGTCAAGGACGCCCTGCAATACAGCCAGGTCAGAGGTCCGCACAGACATGTTGAGATTGGAAGACATGTTGTCCTCCTTCAATTTGGGGCGAAGGCAGAAACCGACCTCCACGCAGTAGCGCCCTGAGAAACAGCTACTGAAGACCTACCATGCGCCTAATCGATACGGCTGGCAAACTGAATATTGTGGGATGAGGAGAAAGCGGTCAGACCTGTGCGTCCCAATGTGGTGATTTTTCGCAATCATCTCTTTCCAGGTTCAATCATCAGGGCCAGAAGGACGTAGAAGGACCTACGCACATGCCGTCCGAACTCCGAATGAAGTCGGTGAACCGGAAATCGCTCGATCACCTCTTTCCGAGCTGGAGCAATGCGACAGAATGCGGACATCACGCCTGCGACGGCATGATCGCTGCAGGTCTTTGCAACATACCACTGGGCAGAATTTCAGCATCACCAAAGACTAAGAGGGGCTGGGCTTTCGACCACCGAGCCTGATCGCCAATCCGGCATTCCATGCTCAATTGCCTCGCGGGTCATCAATTCTTCTTGTCCGTAGGCGCGTCCACATCTCGCGTGGCGCCCCCTTCGTTTTCCCATGATGCCAAAGCCTCAGGATCGGCATGCAGCTTCCGCCGTCTCGAAGAGGGGTAGGCGGGCGCGGGAATCGTCGCCGCCTTGATGCGCCTTATCATCATCACCTCTTCGTGATGGTCGCCATGTTCTGAAGCAACGAGATCTGTCGTCGCGTAGTCCGCGCGCTTGAGGATGGACCGGAGCCGCCAATTCTCGTCGCGTTTCGTCGGAATTCCGGTTGTGATGATTACTACCATAACCAGCCTCTCAAAATTAAACTGATGATGACGGCGAAGCTCGCCAGGATGGAAGCCCTGAATAAGAAGTCGCCATATGCCGCGATATGGGAAGAGTGCTTGAAGGTGGAAGACATCTTGTCCTCCCTTGATTGGGGCGAAGGGAGCCACCCCTTGATCGGCAGCGCCCGTTTCATTGGCTGCCGATATGCTAACATGCGCCTCTATTGCGCCTTATCCAAGGCGAAAGCGGCGAACGCAGTGCCAAGCAACCATATAATTCTCGTTGCGGAGCTACTAGGTCACGGGGGGAGAGGCGCGGGCTCTCCTCGGCTCGTTCAGCGATATCAACTCACCTGGCGGCCGCGATAGTACCGAGGCGGCTCCGAATTGAATCGTACTTTCATCTGCCTGTATGATATAGTCTCTCATGACCTATTCCCCAAAGGACCTGGAACTCGCGCGCCGGCAGGTGACTATCGACCGGCAGATGATCTGCGCTCAGCAGAGCCTGATCGACGGAATGCTGACGCGAGGCGAGCCCGCTGGGCTGGCCAACGAAAGGCTGGTCAAATTGACAGAGGATCTACGCAAGCATTGCTTCCATCAGGATCTGATTCAAGCGTCGATCCGATTGGAACGCTGAGCCTGCGCACTCGGGGCGGTTGACGGGCTTCCCGCTTGTTCACTCCGCAGCCTTCTCGTCAGGCTCCTCGGCACGCCTCTCAGCTTCCTGGCTGGCCATCTTCCGGCTGTGATCGGTCCGCGCCTGCTCGAGTTCTCTCATTGTGGGAAGGTCCCGGACACCCATGCTCTTGTCATCGACCTCAGTGCGTTGGCGCTTTGAGAGCCGCTGCTTCTTTGCTTCACGGCGTTCGTCAACTGCGCGAGCTTCCTCGGACGGCATGGCGAGGTCGGTGCGTGCGGCGACGGCATGGGCGATCAATTCCTTGGCCGAGGGATTGCCATCCGGGCGCGTTCCGTTGGCGTCGTCGCGATCACGGGCAGCAAAGCGCTTGGCGTTGTTATGTTTCGACATTTGAATGCCCTCCGTTTTATTGTGAGGCCACGAGCCTGCCGTTCACGCAGCGACGCCCTTTTACGGCGGGCCTCCTGCGTGTCGAGCGGGCTGGCTAAGGTGGCGCATATTTTCGCAAATCCGATCTTGGAATTGCAGCATCTTATATTTCAGGAAAATAACACAATAAAAAGGCAAATAGGTCATTACTGAAGATTAGTTCAATTTAGTTCCATCAACCAATAATATTATAATTCCAGATCTTGCCAATCGAGCTTGAACAAAACCTTCAGTTTAGCATTTCATCCCAGTTGCGACGCAATTGGGGCGTAGGAATCTCTATGTCGTTTGGCCCTGTGGCTCTCGCAGGTGCCAGAAGCTTGCGGGCCATCATCGGCCTGAATTCCGATCGCTCTGCCAATGCCCTGTAGGAAGTAATCACGCGCTTGGCTGACCGTATTCAACTGGAGCCTGTCACCATGTCCATGGACATATCATCTACACGCACGACGAACACCATCGTGCACTTCTCCGCCCCTTTCGCGCTGCCCGATCTGGCTGGCGAGATGCATCCGGCCGGCGATTACAAGATCGCGCAGGATGAAGAGCCGATCGAAGGTCTGTCTTGGCTTGCCTACCGCCGCGTCGCAACCTACATCCATCTGCCGTCGATTGCTCAGGGGAACCGCTTGCGCAGGATCGTCCGGATCGAGCCGACGGCGCTCGCTGATCTCTTGGCAGCAACGAATGCGACTGAGGAGCTGTCCCGATGAATGCCATCGAAGACCGTGAGAAAGCCTTGGAGCAGATCTATTTCCTGAATTCGGAAATTGCCTTCAAGGTGCGATCGCGCCGCGACCGCCTGCTGGCGGTCTGGATCTGCGGCATGACGGGCACTGCCGATGCCGAAGCCTATGCCGGGGAGATCTTCGATGTCAGGATGGCAGGCGCTGACGATGAGGGCGTGATTGCCAAGATCCTGGCAGATTTACGCTCGGCGGGCAAGAATCTCGATGAGCAAGCCTTGCGGGAACGCATGGAGGCTTTGAGCGTCGCCGCCATGCAGCA
>NZ_NWSZ01000016.1:0-91445 GCF_002531885.1 Rhizobium sp. L9
GACCGCGCCATGGCGGCCCGCGAAAGAGGTATGAAAGGGTTGATCTTGCCGACAGCGCGGAAACCTTTAATGCTGCTCTGGCGTTTCGGCAGCGATAAAAAATGATCCCTCGTATCAAGACTAGAGAATCGTCACTTCTTCCCGGAGCCGGCGTCTTCGAGCGGCTGCTCGAGGCGGGCTTTGCGGGTGATATCGAAACCAGCGCCGCCTCGCGCACCGTTCTTTCGACGGACAACTCGATCTATCAGGTAGAGCCGGCGGGGATCCTCTTTCCCAAGGATATCGAGGACATGAAGACCGTGATGCGGGTCCTCTCCGAAGACCCGTTCCGCGGTCTGCGCGTCGTCGCGCGCGGCGGCGGCACCGGCACCAATGGCCAATCGCTGACGGACGGCCTCGTCGTCGACTGCTCACGGCATATGAACCGGATCCTGGAGATCGATCCGGTGCGGCGTGTCGCTCGCGTCGAAGCCGGCGTCGTCAAGGACCAGCTCAATCGCGTCCTTGAGGATCATGGCCTGTTCTTCGCACCGGAACTTTCGACCTCCAATCGGGCGACGATCGGCGGCATGGTCTCGACCGATGCCTGCGGCCAGGGCTCCTGTCTCTACGGCAAAACGAGCAACCATGTGCTCGGCCTCAGGATCGTCCTGACCGACGCAACGGATTGGTGGTCGCGTCCTCTCGACGACGTGTCTCTCGCCGAAATCAAGTCACGCGGCGACCGCGTCGGGGAGATCCATCGGACGATCGACGGCATTGCGCGCGATAAGCGCGAGCGCATCGAGGAAATTTTTCCGCGCCTGAACCGCTACATGACGGGTTATGACCTCGCGCATATCCGCCGCGAGGACGGACGCTTCGATCTCAATGCGATTATGTGCGGCTCGGAAGGCACGCTGGCGATGATCGCCGAGATCGAGCTCAATCTGTTGCCGATCCCGAAATATGCGGCGCTGGTCAATATCCGCTATGACGACTTCAACACAGCCCTCGAAGACGCAAGGTCGCTGACCGCGCTGAATGTCGCCTCAGTGGAGACGATCGACGAGAAGGTGCTTGGCCTTGCCAAGGACGACATCGTGTGGAGCGGCATCGCCCGGTTTTTTCCGGACGATCCGCGCGGCGCGGCCAACGGCATCAATATCGCTGAGGTGTTGGCCGACGAACCGATGGAGTTGGAACAGAAGCTCATGGCGGTGACGTCGGCACTGGCCGGCGCCGATGTCGTCCGCAACATCGGCCTTACGATCGCCCGGGAGAAAGCGGACGTCGAGGCGATATGGGCCATGCGCAAGCGCGCAGTCGGCCTTCTCGGCAGTGTCGAAGGCCCGGTGCGCCCGGTGGCTTTCGTCGAGGATACTGCCGTCCCTCCCGACAATCTCGCCGCCTATATCCGCGAATTCCGCGCGCTCCTCGATGCCGCGGGCGTCTCCTACGGCATGTTCGGGCATGTGGATGCGGGCGTGCTTCACGTGCGGCCGGCCCTCGACCTGACGCGGGACGACCATGTCCCGCTCATCCGGGAAATCACCGACGCGGTGGTGGCGCTTACCCGCAAGCATGGCGGCGTTCTCTGGGGAGAGCACGGCAAGGGTGTGCGGTCAGAATATGTGCCGGAATTCTTCGAGGATCTCTATCCTAGCCTTCAGCAGATCAAAAAGGCGTTCGATCCGGAGAACCGCCTCAATCCGGGCAAGATCGCCACACCCGGCGATGGCGCACTGATGAAGATCGACGAGGTTCCCTTGCGTGGAAGCGTCGACCGCATCATTGGCAACGAGATCCGCGCAGCCTTCGACAATGCGGCCTATTGCAACGGAAACGGCGCCTGTTTCGATTTCGACGAGACCAGCCCGATGTGCCCGTCCTACAAGGCAACCCGCAACCGGCTCTACTCGCCGAAAGGGCGCGCCGCTTTGATGCGGGAATGGCTGCGGCTGCTCGTCGAGCAGGGCATCGATCCCCGTAAAGAAGCGGTTCGGCTCCGCAATTCCAACAAGGCGATCGGGTTCATCAGACGGGCGTTCAATTCGCTGAACCCGGCCAACCGCTCCGATTTTTCGCACGAAGTGCGGGCGGCCATGGATACCTGCCTTGCCTGCAAGGCCTGCGCCGGTCAATGTCCCGTCAAGGTCAGCGTCCCGGCGTTCCGGTCGAAGTTCCTGAACCTCTATTACGGCCGCTACCTCAGGCCGCTGAAAGATCCGCTGGTGGCCGGCATCGAGACGACGTTGCCGCTGATGGCGCAGATCCGTCCTCTCTACAATCTCCTTTCCGGAACGGCTGCCGGCCGCGCGGCGATGAAGCTTGTCGGCCTGACCGCGCTGCCGAAGATGCCGCCGGCATCGCTGGCCGGCCTCGGCGTCCCCGTCGCCGACGCGGAGCAGATTGTGACGATGTCTTCCGAGGCGCGCGCCCGCACCGTCGTCTTCGTTCCCGATGCCTTCACCGCGCATTTCGACCCCAAAGTGGTCGTCGCCGCCGTCGAGGTCGCCCGCAAGCTCGGCCTTGTGCCGTTGATCGCGCCGCCGCTCACCAACGGAAAGGCGCTGCATGTGCACGGTTATCTCGACCGCTTCGAAAAGGCGGCCGCCGCGACCTCGCGCTCTCTGGATCGTTTGGCGAAAACCGGCGTGCCGCTTGTCGGGCTGGACCCGTCCATGACCCTTGCTTATCGCAGCGAGTACAAGACCCTGCCGAAAGGGCCATCCCACGCATCCGTGCTGCTACCGCAGGAATGGCTCGCCGCAAACGGCAGGAACCTGGCGGAGGCGATCCGGCGGCAGGCCGGGGCGACGGTCCGGCTTCTGCCGCACTGCACCGAACGCACCAACATGCCCTCGGCGGTCGCGCAATGGAAAGCAGTCTTCCGCAGCCTCGGCATCGAGCTGCAGGTGGCCGATGCCGGCTGCTGCGGAATGGCGGGAACGTTCGGCCACGAAGTCCGCAACAGAGAGATTTCCGAAAAGCTCTATACGATGAGCTGGGCACAGATCACCGCCGGCGAGGAAGGGACCGTGGTCATGGCGAGCGGCTATTCCTGCCGGTCGCAGGTCAAGGAAATAGACCGCAGGACGATCCCCCATCCTCTGGAAGTCATCCGGGATCTGTTAGGTTGAAAACCCGGGTGCCGCAGGCAAGCAGCGAGACCGTGGAGTAGGATCGCGGTCGGTTTCGCGGCTATCCGAAACGAAGCTGCGGCGTCTCGCAGGGAAAGAGCCCGCACGCCAGTGCCGGCCTGCTGACAAACCACTGCAAAACCCGCGCTTCATCCCACGGTCTGTGCCGAGGATCTGCGCAGGCCGTCAGATGCTCGACACCAGGCCGAGCACGACGCGCGGCGATGTTGAACAGCCCACCACATGAATCAAGTTCCATAATTCAGCTTATGCCAGATTCGCCTGTGGCGGGGTACATTCTATTTCCAAGTGCGACATGCCAATGATTTCAATGGCTTCACTTTGGAGATTTTGCCGCCATCACGGGTGTTATCACCGTCGCCCCGCCCGCCGCCACGATGCTCGCTCCGATGATTTCAGCTAGTGCCGGCGCGAGCGCTGCTCCGGTAACGCCGCCCAAGAACTTGAGAGCCGAGTCTCGCAGTTGCTCCGGAAGGCCCTGAGTGGGATCGTCAGGCGTCGCCGCGCCAGTAAGCTGCCCCACGCCATCGATAATCATCGGGCCTACGTATTGCAGAGCCGGGTATTGGGGAAGGAGCTTAGCGAAGGCGGCCGCGATGGCTCCTACAACGTCAGCAACCTCTGCAAAATCATCCCACCCTCTCGTCTCAGCCATTTTTGGTTCTCCCTCTACGCCAGCGCTTGGCTAGAAAAACAATATTTCCGATGATCACGTAAGATGAAATGAACAAAATCGGAAGTTGAACAATTACAACGAGGTAGCTTCCGCTCCTGCAAATCCTCTGGACCGAAGAAGATATTAAAATAATTTTAGTATTATCGAATATCGTCGCAAATGGATAGCTAAAGAACACAAAGCATACGAGGACAAAAATAAACGTTGCTCGATCGAAGAAATAAGCAAATACGACAGAAGCCAAAGATAGTAGTATTAGTGCGAGCCCAGTATACGTATATACAAAAATAATTGCGTTTAATAACGCGGCGACTGAGCGATCGCATTCAATATAATTACCGCCAGCGTACACTATCGGAGCCCCAACTTGGTTGGCGTGGTAAATTGAGACAAAAATTACAGATACCGTTCCAATGGCGCTTAAACAAAGCGGGAGCAGACCCCACTCCTTGTGGAGCGACTTAGGCTCAGATGACATTTTGATTCCGCATTGTTAGAAATTTGTCAGGGTACGCGTCGACGCCAATCCAAATTGCAGGGATCGCGTCATTTTTGGGAGAGCGGATTGTCTTTGTCAAAGGCGCAAGACCGGACACATTTCGCAGTTTAATTTGGCATCATCTCAAATTGACAGACGACTTGCACACCGTGACCACGATACAGCAATCATCCTGGGAATTGCGATTGAGATTGGTCACGACCAACGCATAGGTCACCAAAGGTGACAGACTGAGTCGCTCGACTGCCACAAGTCCTGCGGCCTTCTCTGCGTCCAACCTGCGCCCATTTTCCTAGAGAGATGCAGTTGCCCTCATGCTCCTGTTGCAGCAGCATTCACGTCTTCCCCTACCCCGAGCTGCCTGATCGTAAGTTGTGTCCGAACAGCCACGACACAGCGGCGAGATTACAAGTTGAAAATGCGATTGCAAGTAGAATTTTTTTCTATTTGCTTGCGATGGTGGAGTCTTTTCACAGGCTGAACTCGCGTCTTCCGAAGTCGTTGAAACAGCTCTCGCCAAAGTACGGCAATTCCCGCGCGGCGGATGGCAAAAACTGCCCCGCTGTCGGCGTCCATCATCGCAACAAGGGCCGGCGAGCCCAGGGCGCTCCGATCCGAGCTCGTAGAGCGCCCTTTTCTTCATCATACGCAGCGCCTGCACAACACGGTAGAGCCGGTAGCCTCTCGCCTACCGATGATGACTGGATCTGGTGGATTCAAACGACCTGCATCGCTCCCCGCCAGGCGTCTGCGGTTCTTGGCACGCGCTACTACCGGATCGTCCGAGATCTCGAACTCACCGCTCAGCACCAGAGCACGCATGTCACCCGACAGCGTCATGCGCTCATAGGTTATGGCAGCGCAACTTCCCAAATAAGTCTCCTGTCTCTGTCAGATGCCTGGAATACTGGCGATTTGTATTGCCTGTATCCACGGGAGGCGCGGCGTTGTTTCAGCGCCGTGGAAATGGCGCTATTTGACCGGCCAATAACCCGACGAGTTGGTCCGCCATCATGGATTCACGGTCGGAGATATGAAATGGCGCCTCTGGCAGCGCTTCTCAGGAGTGTCGCGAATACTTTCAATGCAACCAGGTCATCGGATTTCAACGATTGTGGTGAACGCTTGTCCGGGTCCTGGGAAATCACAAACGATGCAGAGAGCGTATTGGCTTTCACGAGCCACATGGAGATGTGGCAGTGCGTGACGATCCCGCAACCCGTCTTCAAAGGCATCGTGGTTCGAATGGAGCAGAAGACAATTAAGACAAAGCTCTACTCGTTCAAAACGCCGGCGCTTTTTCAAACGGATACGCGAACGCCGTCAGGGCTGCAAAGAAGGCGGCAAAGGAGGCCAGGGCTCGGGCGGAAGAAGGCGGCCGGCCAGAGTCCGTCGCCTTCCCCGTCCTCACTCCCCGCCAAGCCGCGGAGGCTGAGTTCGAGGAGCCTGTCGCACAGCACATCAGCAACATCTTTGGCGAAGAGTAAAGGAGAGACGACGTGAAACGAGCTATCGGCTCCCACGAAGCAGAGCGCAGCCTGGCTGCGATCAATCACATCCGCGAGCAGCTTGACCCGGAACGCCTGGCGATCAACGACCGGCTTGCCGATATTTGGGAACCGTACCTTCCGCTGGCCCGCGACGAACTTCTCCACGAGGCTTTCAAAAGCCTCGTGGACAGCGTCACTACGCCGATCGAAGGGCGGCCTGACAAGCGGCGAATTCTCGCGATTTGTGGGCGATCGGGGGCCGGGAATGCCAACGTCAGGAGCAAGGACGACGACCTCCAGCCTGGCCGAAACCATGAGCGTTCGGAGTCGTCATATCAGGGCCAGACCGCCATGGGCCTGCTCTGACGAGGTGCGCAGGGAACGGAATCCGGGCAATCAGGTTAGTCCAAGGAAATGCGGCCTTTCGAGCCCTGGCGACGAGGTGAACCCGAGGAGCAGGTTGTGAATGTTGTAAGTTTTCCGCGCCAGCGCCGCGATGATCCCGATCGCGCTTTCGTCAGCACCGATGCAGATGAGCGACGGCTCTATAAATTTGCCCTGCAGTACGAAATGGATGGCAAGAGCTGGGCGACCGACATCTGGGCCTATTCATCCAAAGACGCCGAAGATCGCGTCGCTGCGATGCGGCGATCGCTGACGATGTGCGGTCAGCTCTATGCCGAGGTGGAGGCCAACGCTCCGACGCCGCTCTGAGCATTTGCGACGCGGCTATTGCCAATCGTCTTCCGTCATCGGCTATCGACAGCGCCGCTCGTCACTTTGCCGACTCGCCTGGAACAGTTTGTTTCTCGAAGAGTTTGGATCGCAAAATATCTGTCGGGGATTCTCCTTCGACAATATCGGGAGGCAAAAATGTCAGCGCGATCGAAACATCCGCCAACTATCGGCGAGAGCACGCATGCGGCTGGCGGATGGGCGGCGGCGCGATCTCTTGGAGAAATTCTTCTCCGCGAACACGTCCCCCGATCGGGGCCGTCACTGCTTTCCCATCACAACAAACCAGACGGCTACATGTGTGTCAGTTGCGCCTGGGCCAAGCCTGCAAAACCGCATGCGATGGAATTTTGCGAAAACGGCGCAAAGGCGACCGCCTGGGAGGTCACTTCCCGCCGCGCCGACCGCGCCTTCTTCGCCGCCCATACATTGCATGAGCTGGAGCAATGGAGCGATCACGATCTCGAAGAACAAGGTCGCCTGACCCATCCGATGCGGTGGAACCGCTCGACCGACAAATACGAGCCGGTGGACTGGAACGATGCATTCGCAGAAATCGGCGGGGAGCTCCGGTCAATTCCTCCGCGTGAGGTTGATTTCTATACGTCCGGGCGCGCCTCCCTCGAAACCTCTTACATGTATCAGCTTTTTGCCCGCATCTTCGGCAGCAATAACCTGCCCGATTCTTCCAACATGTGTCACGAAAGCTCCTCGGTCGGCCTGCCGGAAAGCATCGGAGCCTCCGTCGGCACGGCAATCCTGTCCGATTTCCAGAACTGCGATTGCATTTTCTACATGGCGCAGAACGTCGCCACCTCTTCCCCGCGGATGCTGCATGACTTGCAGGATGCCGTCGACCGGGGCGTGAAAATCGTCACCTTCAATTTGTTGCGCGAACCGGGCCTCGAACGTTTCACCAACCCGCAAATGCCGAGCCAGATGCTGACCGGCCGGTCGACGCCGATTTCGTCGGAATATTATCAGGTGAAGAACGGCGGCGACATTGCGGCCCTCTTCGGCGTCTGCAAAGCCTTGATCGAGGCCGACGATGCAATGAAGGAAATGGGGATGAGTAAGGTTTCCGGCTCCGATGCCGTGCCCCATAAACCGGATAATGCCGCGTCGGTGGCGTTCGCCGCTTCCATTGCGGCGGCCGACAAAAAGCATGTTCTCGACCACGATTTCATCAACACGCATACATCGGGTTTCGAGGAGTTTGCCGAAGCCGCCCGCCGATATGACTGGGCCGAACTGGAACGTGTTTCCGGCTTGACCCGCGAGCAGATGATCCAGGCAGCCCGCACCTATGCCCATTCGGAAGCGGTGCTGATGGTCTATGGCATGGGTCTGACGCAGCATGTGATGGGTGTCCAGAACGTTCATATGGTCGCCAATCTCGCGCTGCTGCGCGGCAATATCGGCAAGCCGGGCGCCAATATCTGCGCCGTGCGCGGCCACTCGAACGTGCAGGGCCAGCGCACGGTCGGGATAACGGAAAAGCCGGACCTCGTGCCGCTCGACAAACTGGCGCAACTCTACCAGTTCGAACCGCCACAATGGGAAGGACGCTCAACCGTCGACACCTGCAAGGCGATCATGGAGGGCGAGGCCAAAGCCTTCGTCAGCCTCGGCGGCAACTTCCTGCGCGCCGTCCCGGAAACGGAAGCGATGGAGGAGGCCTGGCGCAAACTCCGCCTGACCGTACAGATCGCGACGAAGCTCAATCGCAGCCACGTCATCCATGGCGAAATCGCCTATCTCCTTCCCTGTCTCGGCCGTATCGAAGTCGATGAACAAGCGAGCGGTCCGCAAGCCGTCTCCATCGAAAGTTCCGTGGCGCATTTCCATGGCTCGCGCGGCAAGGCGAAGCCCGCAAGCGAGGAGCTTCTGTCGGAGCCCGCCATCATCGCCGGCATCGCCAAGGCGACGCTGGCGAAGGGTCGAGTCCCGTGGGACGAATGGGTCGGCGATTATTCGAAGATCCGCGATGCGATCGAAGCGACCTATCCCGAGACGTTCAGGGATTTCAACAAACGCATGTTTCAACCTGGCGGCATTCCGAGACCCGTGCCGGCCAGGGAACGCAAATGGACGACGCCCAACCAGAAAGCCAATTTCATCACGCCGCCGCGGCTCTTCCCCGAACTTGACATCGGTCCGGGCGCCACAGAGGTTCTCAACCTCGCCACGTTACGCTCCAACGACCAGTTCAACACGACCATCTACGGTTACGGCGATCGCTATCGCGGCGTGCGGGGATCGCGAAAGGTGGTATTCATGAACGAAGAGGATATTGGCAGACTGGGCTTCAAGGAAGGCGATTTCGTCGATCTGACGACCGCCATCGATGTCGCCACAACGCGCCGCGTCACCGGCTTCAAGGTTGCTCGGCACGCAATTCCGGCCGGGTGCTGTGCGGCTTATTACCCTGAGGCGAACCCGCTCTTTCCGCTGGCGCATCACGACGCCAAGGCCAAGACCCCGTCTTACAAGATGTTGCCGGTGCGGCTCAGTCTCTCGGCCCTGTCGTCGCGGTCCTGACCCGGGTCCCGGCAATGCGCGAAAGCAAGCAGGTCCCCTGGTCGGCGGCAGTATCGCTTCTCACGATGGCAGCCGTCTGGGCCGCCATCGCCTGGGCAAGCCAACCGCGCTTGCGTCGCGCCCATCCCGCCGTGACGTCCGGTCCCACTCGCTTCCCTTTGCTTGCCAATAGCGCCGTCAAGAAGGACGGCACCTGGTTGGTCTCGATAGTGCTGCTCTGTATGTTCGTGATCGGAGCCACGATCGGCTGGGCAAGACATCCAAGGCAATATCGTGCCGATCCACCGGTCACATCGTCTCTCGATGAGTTCCGGCTGATGCCGGACAGGATCGGCGGCACACCACCCGACGTCTATTTCGCGCTTGGTAAGCCCTATGAGCGCACCGCCTATGATCTGAGCCAGGGCAAGCGCCTTTATTCCTGGTTCGGCTGCCCTACTTGCCATGGAGACGGACGAGGCGGGACCGGCCCTTCGTTTCTTGACGGCTGGTGGTTTTATGGCTCGGAAATGGTATCGGTCGTGGCATCCATTCGCGACGGACGGCCTCACGGCATGCCTGCCTTCGCGAACAAAATGACGAGCGACGAGATCTGGCAGCTCGCCGGCTATGTCAGGACGATCGGCGCCTATTCGGCCCTCTATACCGCGCCAAGCCGCAACGACGACAAGCATACAAGACCGGCCGAGAACCGGGCGCCGGCCGTAACTCTTTTCGAGGAAGGGCCGGTGGGCGTCCGCTCCGATCGAGGTGTCCGGCCTTGAAGACCGCCCCGGCATGCACCCTGTTTCTGTCCGGCTGCGCTGCGGGCACGCAATCGGCACTGAATGCGGACGGACCCGCCGCTTCGGAACTCAGAAGCCTGATATTGCTGTTTGTCGCCGTCTGCGGAGTCGTCTTCGTGCTTGTCATGAGCGGCGTGGTATGGGCGCTGGTTCGCAGGAAAAACCAGATCCCCGGCGAACCGCAAGCCGAGCGTTCCATGGCAAGGGTCGTTGCCGGCGCAATCGTTATGACCGTCCTGGTCGTAAGCTTCCTGACGATCACCAGCTTCTACGCAACCAATGGCGTCGACCGCGGCCGCGACAATTCGCCGACCATCGCCGTTCGCGGGCAGCAGTGGTGGTGGCAGTTCACCTATCTCGATGCGGATCCCGCCAGGACGTTCCAGACCGCCAACGAGCTGCATATCCCCGTGGGAACCGATGTCCGGCTGCGCCTGGACTCGACTGATGTCATTCATTCCTTCTGGGTGCCGAACCTGACGGGAAAGCAGGATCTGGTCCCCGGCCGCGACAACCGGCTGACGCTGCATGCCAGCAAAGCCGGCATCTATCGCGGCCAATGCGCCGAATTCTGCGGCCTGCAGCACAGCCACATGGCGCTGTTGGTGATCGCCGAGGAGCCGGAGGACTATGCCAGATGGCTGGAGCTGCAGAGAAAGACGGCAGCCGCGCCGGCCGACGGTGACGCCGCTACGGGAAAGCTCGTGTTCATGAGCAAGCCTTGCGCCGCCTGCCACACCATCCGCGGCACCGAGGCATCGGGCACCTCCGGGCCTGACCTCACCCATGTCGGCAGCCGCAGCATGATTGCGGCGGGGCTGTTGGAGAATACCCGAGGATCGGTTGCGGCATGGATTGCCGACCCGCAAACGCTGAAGCCGGGCAACAACATGCCGTTGGTCCCCCTCACCGGCGAAGAGCTGCGACAGGTGAGCGCCTATATGAGTGGTCTGCGATGACGGTCGGCGGCAGAACCCCTTCCCCCGCCGACCTGGCTGCCGGCTGTCCCGAGGCGGAAGCCTTCCTCAGGCGCACATGGTCGACGCCGCCTGGATTATTAGCAGCGCTCTCCACGGTCGATCACAAGATCATCGGCAGACGCTATATCGCGACAGCCTTTGTCTTTCTCATCCTCGGCGGCGTGCTTGCACTGGCGATGCGCCTCCAGCTTGCTTTCCCCGAGGCCCGCTTCATCAGCGCGGACCGGTACAATCAGATCTTCACCGTGCACGGGACCAACATGATGTTCCTGTTTGCGGTGCCGGTCATGGAGGCGATGGCGGTCTATCTCGTTCCTCTGATGGTCGGAACCCGCAACATCGCCTTTCCCAGACTGAACGCCTTCTCCTACTGGATCTATCTCGCCGGAGGGCTGCTGCTGTGGATCTCCCTCGCCCTCGATACTGCCCCCGATGTCGGCTGGTTCTCCTACGTGCCTCTGGCCGGCCCGCAATATGGCGCGGGGAAACGGGCAGACCTCTGGGCACAGATGATCACCTTCACCGAGGTCTCCGCCCTCGCCGTTGCCGTCGAAATAGTCGTGACCGTTTTCAAGCTGCGGGCACCCGGCATGTCGCTCGATCGAATCCCCGTCTTCGTCTGGTCGATGCTGGTCACCGCCTTTCTCGTCATCCTGGCCATGCCGGCAATCATGTTCGCCAGTTCGTCGCTCATTCTCGACCGGCTGGTCGGCACCCAGTTCTATAATCCCGCGGAAGGGGGCGATGTGCTTCTCTGGCAGCACCTGTTCTGGTTCTTCGGTCATCCCGAGGTCTACATCATCTTTCTTCCGGCAGTCGGCATCGTCTCCGCCATGATCTCCACCTTCACGCGGCGTCCTGTGTTCGGCTATATGCCGCTGGTGCTAGCAATGATCGCCACCGGAATTCTCTCCTTCGGCCTGTGGGTGCACCACATGTTCGTGGCCGGCCTGCCGCGGCTGGGGAGCAGCTTTTTCACCGCCTCGAGCATGGCAATCGCCATTCCCGCCGGAACCCAGATCTTTTGCTGGCTGGCAACGCTGTGGGATGGCCGTCCGGTGTTCAAGACACCGCTGCTTTTCATCATCGGCTTTCTCATCACCTTCGTCATCGGCGGCCTGACCGGCGTCATGGTGGCGTCGGTGCCGCTCGATACCCAGGTCCACGACACCTATTTTGTCGTCGCCCATTTCCATTATGTGCTGATCGGCGGCTCCGTCTTCCCGCTGATCGGCGCGATCTATTACTGGTTCCCGAAGATGACCGGCCGGATAATGAGCGAAAGGCTCGGCCGTTGGGCCTTCGGCCTGATCTTCACCGGCTTCCACCTGACTTTCTTCCCCATGCACATCCTGGGCCTCCAAGGCATGCCGAGGCGGGTCTACACCTATCCGCCCGAGCTGCCCTGGGCTGGCCTGAACCTGTTCGTCAGCCTCAGCGCCTTCATCCTGGCCGCCGGCTTCCTCGTCTTCTTCATCGATGCCCTGCGCAGTTTCCGCCACGGCCGGCCGGCCGGCCCCAATCCCTGGAACGCCTCGACATTGGAATGGGCCGTAGCTTCGCCCCCTCCCCCTTACAATTTTCGGCATATTCCCGTAGTCGAATCGCGCGAACCGCTCTGGACATCCGGCGAGACGTTGCCGGTGGCGACCGGACTTCGGATCGATCGGCGGGAACTGATCGTCAGCAGCGTCACATCAGGCGAGCCGGAAGCGCGGGAGTCCTCGCCAGCCGATTCCATCTGGCCATTTCTGGCCGCCATTGCCACGAGCATTATGCTGATCGGCTCGATCTTCAGCCCGTGGGCCGTCGTCTGGGGAGCCGTGCCGGTGGCAATCACTCTGACGGGATGGTTCTGGCCCAAGCAAACGCCGGAGGACGAGTCATGAAGGAGCGCGTGGTCACCGATCTGTCGAAGCTTCCCCTGCACGGCCTGGGCAGTGCGAGCCTGACGTTCTGGGGCACCAGTGCCTTCATGCTGATCGAAGGCATGGGATTCGCCTTGGCGATTGTCGTCTACTTCTATCTCATGAGCCTGGCGCCGCGTTGGCCGATCGAAGCCCCTGCCCCGGATCTTCTTCCCGGCACAATTCTCACCCTGCTGCTTCTCGTCAGCATCGTGCCGAATATGCTCGTCGCGCGGTGGGCAAAGCACAGGGATCTCCCCAAGGTGCGCGCGGGACTGATCGTCATGGCGCTTCTCGGAGCGGCACCCCTCATACCCCGCGCCTACGAATTCCCTGCCCTTCACATCGGCTGGGACGATGATGCCTATGGATCGATCGTCTGGACCATGCTCGGCCTGCACGCAACCCACATCATCACCGACCTCGTCGATACCGTCGTTCTCGCCTGCCTGATGTTTTCGAAGCATGGCGACAATGCGCGGCGCTACGGCGATGTCGAAGACAACGCGCTCTACTGGAACTTTGTCGTCCTCGCCTGGCTTCCTCTCTACGGATGCATCTATTGGGTGCCGCGGCTATGAGAACAGCAACCACAATCGCTTTTTTTCTTATGGCGACACCGGGATTGGCACATGACGGCCATGCCCATTCGAGTTCCTTCCCATGGACGGCCGATCCCTGGATAATCGCGCCGCTCGCAGTCTGCGCAGCCCTCTCTGCAAGCGGAAGCGTTTGCTTGATGTCGCGATCATCCACGGGCCGCCGCATCGTCGCGCAGCGGCTTTTGGCCTATTGGGCGGGCTGGCTGGTGCTTGCCGGAGCGCTTGTCTCTCCCCTGCATTGGCTGGGAGAGCAGCTTTTCACCGTCCATATGATCGAACATGAGCTGGTCATGGCGGTTGCCGCGCCGCTCATCGTATCGGCACGCCCGTCGGCGGTGTTGCTCTGGGGGTTGCCTAGGATCGTCAGGCGCCGGGCAGGACAGATGCTCGCCTCGAGCATCGTCCGCAGGAGCTGGACGTTGCTGAGCAACGGCACTGTCGCGACGCTGCTGCACGGGGCGGCAATCTGGGCATGGCACGCGCCTGTTCTGTTCGACGCCGCGATCGAAAGCACGCCGCTCCATCGTCTGCAGCATCTTTCCTTTTTCTTAAGTGCCGTCCTGTTCTGGTGGTCCGTCATCTGGAAGACGAACAGGGGGCTGGCGGCCTGGCATCTCTTCCTGACCATGCTCCATATGAGCATTCTCGGGGCCCTCCTCGCCCTGTCACCGAACGTGCTCTACGCCGTGCAGACCCGATCGTCTGGGGCTTGGGGGCTGTCGCCGCTCGAAGACCAGCAGATGGCAGGCCTGGTAATGTGGGTTCCCGCCGGCGTCATCTATGCCGCGATTGCGCTGGCGCTGACGGCTTTGTGGATCAGGGATTCCGGAAAGGGAGGCGCAGATGGAACACGTATCGTCGCCCCATAATTCCCTTCGCCCCGCTTTGCTGATTGCCGCCTGCTTGGTGAGCCTGACGGCGGCATTGACCTTGACCGACATCTACCGGCAGCGATCCGAAAGGCAAGCTGTTGCCGTCGCCATGACAAAAGGCGATCCGGCGCGGGCGCCGGCGATTTTTCGCCGATATGGCTGCGCCGGATGTCACACCATTCCAGGCATCGAGGGCGCCGACGGCAAGGTCGGCGGCGATCTCTCCGGTCTGCGCGAGCGGGTCTACATTGCCGGCGTGCTCAACAATTCCGCCGACAACCTCATCGGCTGGATTGTCGCGCCGCAGGCCCATTCGCCAAGAACGGCAATGCCGGCCACCGGAATATCCGACCAGGAGGCCCGCGATCTGGCAGCCTATCTCTATGCTCGTTAGAAATCTGGGTTTCCGATCAACCCGCCTTTAAAGTTGCTCGGATCATCACGGCGCTCGACAGCGCGAGATTGTCGCTGAGCTGACCAACCGCGGCGCCGACGTGAAGGCGATACGGCTTTTGACCAATTTCGAGGAGTCGCAGGACATGCATGTGGCGCACCTTGAGAGGCTTAAGGCAGAGTTGCTAGAATGTGACGAGAAGCAACAGGCCGGCGGATCCGCGCTGCGACGGGGCAAGAACTTTACGTCGATCTCTTAGCGACAGCATCCGCTGCAAAAGTCTTTGCGCGTCCCAAAAACGGGGTTGGGGTCGAACGATTGCGGCGTGCAAAACTTGCCCTCCAATGGGATCCCCGTCTGTGACGAAATTCAGCAATTTTCGCCACTGTGATTTAGGAGCGGCTATTCCTACCCGGTATTTGGGGGTTGTAGAAGTGAGGACGTGATTGGTCATGCGCCCTTCTAACATTCTCGCCACCCCGCAATGAAAACCCCATCAACCGCTCGTATTCCGCCTCCGGAATGCCATAAGAACCACTGGCCTTGAGAATGAGGCCCTCGCGATCGAGGACGATTACCTTTCCTCGTACCGACCGGATGAGTTTTTCGCCTTCTAGAATTGGAAGTACGCCCGTAACTCCGGAACGCCGGACGCCGAGCATCGAAGATATATGCTCGTGGGTCAGAAGCAGCACCTGGCCTTCCGATCGATCATCGAGCATAAGCAGCAAACGGGCCAGTCTCTGTTCGATGGAATATCGGCTGTTGGCGAGGGCCGTATAACCAATTTGAATTGCGAGCGTCCTTGAAAACGTTGATGAAAGCGATCGCAACTGCGGTGCCCTCTGCGTCAGACGAAGGAAGCTGTCGACGTCGGTGCGCTGCGCGGTTCCTTCGGTCTGCACCACAAGCTTGTAGGGAGTGCGCCAATCGCCCTCCAACAGCCCCGTGCCGGTTACCCCTTCACGCCCGATAAGGCCAACCTCTACCTGTGAGCCATCCAGCGACAAGGCGACCAGCGAGACCGTCCCGCTTTCAATGAAGGAAACCGTCGTGATCTCTCCAAACTGCCTTTCAAGAACCTCGCCTTGAACCAGCTGAACCTGCTTGAGATGCGGCCGGATAAGATCATCTTCTCGCGGAGAAAGAGCGGAAAGAACGAGATTCTTCTGACCGCCTGATGACCTCGCCGTCGAACCTCGGCACTCGGAAAGGGCAGTATAAATCGCGCTCGTGTCCAGCGGTTTTTCCACGAAAATCCGATCCGCAAAGCGGGGAGGCACGACATCACGGCTGTAGCCGGTTGCGAAGAAGAACGGGATATTGCGCTTAGCCAGCGCATCGGCGACAGGGAACACCGTCGTTCCACCGAGATTGATGTCCAGAATGGCCACTTCAATTTGGGAATCTTCAATATATTGCAACGCTCGTTCGACGCTCGGTGCAGGCCCGACTATCTTGATTCCGGTTGCTGTCAGCTTCGATGCGAGTTCGCTGGCGAGAGCGTAATCGTCCTCGACGACCAGGACAGCCTTTTGCGCGAGTTCGTCAAAAGCCGTATTCATGACGATCTGCCTCTCACATTATACCTGTTCACTCAAAACGTTGCGGCCATTGCACTGTTCCGTCGCCCAACCTGATGACGTTGCATCAATAATAGCTTAATCCCCCCGTTCTCGCGTTCTTCAATATCACTCGATCGGCGATACGCATCAAGGATGGGACGTCGGGCGCGGCGGCAGCGACTTCAGGTATCGGGCGATAGCCATCCGGTCGGCCTCCGGGAGCTCCGCCGTATTCTCGACCACATCCGCCATGGACCAGCCGACATAGCCGTGACCCGGCGTCCTGCCGCTGTGAAGCATTTCGGCGACATCCTGCTGCGACCACGAGCTGATACCTGTCGGCGTGATGTTAGGGTTGAAGCCGACACCTTCAGAACTCACTCCGCCGGCGAACCTGGTTTTTGGCTTCAACGCGCCGAATATGTTGCGGGATGAGTGGCACTCGGCGCAATGACCGAGCGTCTCCACGAGATAGGCACCGCGATCATGCACGGGATCGCCGCTCAGCGCTGCTTCCGATCTGCCTTCGTGGAAGAACAGAAGCTTCCAGAAGCCGACGAAGCGGCGGATGCGAAACAAGGGGGAAATATCGTGTGGCTGCGGGCACTCCGGCACGGGCGAAAGCGAGTGCAGAAAGGCGTAGAGATCTCTGACGTCGCCGAGAGTCATCCCCGTGTAGCTGGGATAGGGGAATACCGGGTAATAATGCTGCCCTGAGGGAGAGACCCCTGAAATCAGCGCATTGGCAAGGTCGGCAACCGACCACGATCCGATACCGGCAACCGGGTCGGGCGAGATATTGGGAACTCTGAAGGTCCCATAGGGCGAGGCCAGTGCAAGATCTCCTCCGAGCCTTAAGCGGTCCGGCTGACCGGGGGAAGCATGACAGGAGGAGCAGCCGCCTGCAGCAAAGACCACTCTGCCGCGCTCGACATCCCCCGGCGTCAGCGTGGGATCGCCGGCAGCGAAGCGTGGATGCGGCCTCGTCAGCAGCCAGGTTGCGAGGCAGACAAGGAGGACCGCGGCGACAGCGGTCGAAAACAATCGGGCACCTTTCACCATCCTGGACCCGCTAGAGCAATCCCGGGAAACCTGTGAAACAGTTTTCCGTCCGGAGTTGCGAACGACAACTCAGAGCGGTTTCGCGTTTCCATGGAAAGCTCAATCGCTCTGCATGAACACCTCAACCGGGCGGCGGCTCGACCATATATGGCCGCCGCCCCAGGCGGCAGAGATAAACTTCTCGCTCGGGATTGGCCTCTATGACAAAACCCGAGCTGCGCAGCATCGCTTCGACCGCCGCCTTGTTGGGAATGAACCAATTGGTGGGATCGGCAGCATAGCGCTCTTCGACAAAGAACAGCTTCGGAAAATCCGGCCGGTTAAAAACCTTCCATTCCGAAAAGTCGTAATCCTCTTCAAGAGTGGCAATACGCTCTTCGCCACGCTGCAGGCATTGGAACAGCATGAGATCTGCAACCACGTGCTCGTATAGCAGATCCAGTGCCAACAACGGATGGCGCAGATGGTAAAGCACGCCCATGAAGAGCACCAGATCGAACCTCTCCCCGAGTTTCGACACCTCATAAACCGACATCTGCCTGAACTCGACATCAAGGCCGAAATGATCGGCGGCGAAACGGGCCTGCTCGAGATAACGTGGATCGCTGTCGATGCCCAACACCCGACCGGCGTTGCGGCGCTTCATTTCGAGCGAATAAAAGCCGGCATTGCAGCCGATATCGAGAACGCTCCGCCCTTCCAGGTCCTTGGGCACGACATGTTTGAAGCCTTCCCACTTGAATGCCGGGTAGTCACCGAGAAAGTGATCCGGTGCGGTTTCGAACTCCCCGAGCCGCATATTCTGAAACCAGG
Source organism: Rhizobium sp. L9 (assembly GCF_002531885.1). Classification (NCBI taxonomy): domain Bacteria; kingdom Pseudomonadati; phylum Pseudomonadota; class Alphaproteobacteria; order Hyphomicrobiales; family Rhizobiaceae; genus Rhizobium; species Rhizobium sp. L9. Next base: position 18,065 of record NZ_NWSZ01000016.1, read on the forward strand.
GGCCGAGTTCGTTGATACGCTGCTTCAAAGCCAGGTTCGTCATCGCTTGTATCCGCTTCTCGCTTAGTTGTCCAAGGGAGCAGCCTGCGGGGCCACCGCGCCCCGATGACGACGAGCCGCCGCGACGCGTTTTCGGGGGCCATCATTCAAATTGGCGGCAAACCAATCGATCGTATATCTCAGCCCCTCGGCGAGGGGCACCGTCGGCTGCCAGTCGAGAAGTTCGGTGGCGCGGGAAATGTCGGGGCGGCGGCGCTGAGGATCATCCTTCGGCAAAGGTCTGTAGGCAACAGCCGTTCGCACCGGCACCATCGAGCGGATCATCTGCGCGAGGTCGTTGATGGTGAACTCGCCCGGGTTGCCGAGATTGACGGGCGCTCCGGGGTTGGGCCGCAGATCCATCAGGGCCATCAGACCGCCCACGAGATCGCTGACGTAGCAGAAGGACCGCGTCTGCAAGCCGCTTCCGTAAATGGTCAGCGGTTTGCCCGAGAGAGCCTGCACGATCAAGTTGGAAACGATCCGCCCGTCATTCGCCTGCATTCGCGGCCCATAGGTGTTGAAGATGCGGGCGACCCGCGCGTCGACGCGGCCCGCACGCAGCATGTCGAAGCAAAGGGCCTCAGCGGCGCGCTTTCCCTCGTCATAACAGGCGCGCGGTCCCGTGCAGCTGACATTGCCGCGATAGTCCTCTTTCTGAGGATGCTCGGCCGGATCCCCATAGACCTCACTGGTCGATGCCTGTAGAAACGAGGCCCGGTGCCGCTCGCCGAGCGCCAGCAGATTACCCGTGCCGGCGACACACGTCATCATCGTGTGAACGGGATCCGCCTGGTACTGCGGTGGCGAGGCGGCGCAGGCCAGATTGTAGATCTGGTCGAGCGGTTCGTCGATTTCGAGGATTTTGCAGATGTCCTGTTCAATCAGCCGGAAACCCGGGTGATTCATCAACGGTCGGACATTGCCGGGCGAGCCGGTGAGATAGCTGTCGACGCAGATCACGCTGTCGCCACGGCCGAGAAGAGCATCACAGAGATGCGAGCCGACAAAACCGGCGCCTCCTGCCACCAGAACAGTCTTGCCTTTTCCGCGACGATTGACTTGAAGCATCGATACTCTCCTTCACGCTGAGATACGGTCGAAAGCTGGATTGGCGGGCAGGTCGGAAAGAGCCCGGACGAGCTCACCGGCACGTGCGGCACCGGTATGACTGCTCATCACCAGCTTTCTCGCTGCGGCGGCGACCGCCAGACGGTCAGTGTCGGGAAGCTCCGTCAGCAGCGCCACGACATCCTCCGGCGCGCGCGCAATGAACAAGGCCTCGCCGTCCGGCAGCAGCTCATCGAGGCCCTGCCAGAAGTCGCTGATAATGGGCGCCCCGCAGGCGGCAGCCTCGAACAGCCGCACGCTGGGAGACCAGCCGGCGGCGATCATGTCGCCGCGGGTCACGTTCAGCGTGAACCGCTGCCGGCTGTAAAAGCTTGCGTGATCGGCAGGCGGCAGATGCTCGATGCGCTCGACATTGGCCGGCCATTCGATCTCGGCGGGATATTGCGGCCCGGCGACAACGAAGCGCATCCACGGCAGGCGGCAGGCCGGCTCCAGCAGAAGCCGCTCCAGTGTCGGCTGCCGGTCGGGGCTATAAGTTCCGAGATAACCGAGATCCCAGCAAGTGGGCTCGCCGGTATTGGCATAGCGCCTCTCGTCGACCGAACAATAGAGCGCGATGGCCCTGCGCGCGCCATATCTCTGTTCGAGCCGCGTCAACACCCTTCCTCCGGAGAAGGAGAAGTAGGTGTCAAATAAAGGAATCTGGCGCAGCGCCAGATATTCCTCGTCGCCGCGATCGAGCTTGGCGAGGGTGACCGGCGTGTCAATGTCATAGAAGCAGAGCCGTTTCAGCTCCAGCGCCCCGAGCCTGTCGATGAGCGGCACGCCATCGGGAACATAGGATCCGACGATGACGGCGTCGGCCTTGCCGAGCCTTTCGCCGTGACGCTCGACCATTGCGCCGATATCGGAATAATAGGCGAGCTCGCAGAAATCAGGCGAAGGTAAGTCCCGATGGCTGGCATACCACGGCACGTCCCGCTCCAGGAACAGGACCCGATGGCCACCCTGCCTAAGGCCTTTGATCAAGGCGCGATAGGTCGTGGCATGGCCATTTCCCCAGGAAGAGGAAAGAGAGAGGCCGAAGAAGACGATGTCGAGCGATCCCCTCATTCGGCGGCCTCCCGCGCGCCAAGACGGGCGCGAAAAATCTCGTCCGCCGTTTCGGCGCGATTGACATAGGTATGTTCGGCCAGAACGCGCCGGCGCGCCCTTTCTCCGATTTCCCGTGCGGCTTGGTGGGACAAGCCGCTGAGCAAGGCAGCCACGTCCTGTCCGTCGCGGGCGACCAGGACCTCCTCGCCGGGCTTCAGAAAGACATCGATGCCTTCCCAGTAGTCGGTAATAAGGCAAGCCGCGGCGCCAGCGGCCTCGAAGACCCGCGTCGCAGGGGAAAAACCATTCTCCGCCATACTGGCGCGCGATATGTTGAGGACCGCCATCGGCGTCACGTTGAAGGCGTTGTGATCACGCGTCGGGACATGGCCGATATAGCGGACGTTTGAAGGGATCGGCTTGTCCTGCCAGCCGGAACCGCCGAGCAGGAACGTCCGGTTCGGCAGACGCGACGCCGGTTCCAGGAAGAAATGCTCGACCCTGGCCTCGCGATCCGGCAGGCGGTTGCCAAGGAAACCGAGATCGGCGACGAAGCGGTAGTCCTGCGGCACCGGATGATGCGTTTGCGGGTCCAGCGCATTGTAGATAGGCACGCATTCGGCCGCTCCGACGGAACGATATGCGCTCACGACAGGATCGCCGCCGCCATAGGTCAGCACGAGATCAAGCCCGGCGAGGGCCCGGCGCAAAGGATGATCTGGGTCGGCCCTGAGTTCGGCAAGCGTCGCCGGCGCGTCCACGTCCCAGAAGATCTTCAACGCTTGGGGCCGGGCATTGCGCAGCACCTCTTCCAGCAATCGGTCGTCCTCGAAACCGACGCCGCTTGCCTTGACGACGATATCAGCGTCGGCCGCCTCGCTTGTCACGGCCTTGAGGGCGTCAATCGTCCCTTCGTAGACGACGACCCTGCACCAGTCCGGCGGATCCATGTCGCGGTTCTTCTGCCGATCATAAACATCGGGCTCATAGAAGGTGATGTCATAACCCTTCTCCGCCAGCGCCCGCAGCAGACCGCGATAATAAGTGGCGGCGCCGTTCCAATAGGCGGAGACGAGACTTGAACCGTAAAAGGCGATCTTCATTCGGCGGCCTCCCTGGATTGCAGGTTTGCGGTGACCCTATGCGTGCCGCAGCGCGCCAGGATGGCGAAAAGCTCGTCGACGCGGTGGCGGCAGGTGTGACGGGCCTTGATCGTTTCAAGGCCGGCAGCGGCAAGGCTCGTAGCCAAATCGGCGTCGGAGAGGATATCGCGCAGGCTTTTCTTCATCTCTTCACCATTGCTAACGACAAGATAGTCGCTGCCGGACTCGAACAGATGTTCGACGTCGTTCCAGGGCGCCGAGAGCAGGGGTATTCCGCAGGCGAGCGCCTCGAAGACACGGATGGTCGGAATACCCGGCAGGTGTTCGACATAGGGTCGGCGCGGAATGTGTACGGTGACCCTATGGCGGGCGAAGGCCGCGGGAACGTCGGCATTGGCTATCCAGCCGCCATAGGCGATGCCGGCCTTGCGCAGCTCGTCCAATGCATGGCCGGGATAGCGCACGCCGCGAACGATCGTGTTCAAGCCGAGATCTCTGGCGGGACGGATCAGGAATTCGCCGATTTCGGCCGACCGTTCGTCGTCGCCCCAGTTGCCGATCCAGATGAGGTCTCCGGTTTTCTCGATCTCCGGCAGCGGCCGAAACAGGGCGTCGTCGGCCGCCTCGTGCCAGGTAAAGACCGACTTTCCCCAGCCGGCTCTGAGATAACGGTCGCGCAGCGTCTGCCCGAAGGCCAGCACACCATCATAGTCGTCAAGCGCCAGCCCCGCGATATCGCCTTCGGCGGAGACAGCGCGATGATGCGTATCGTGGAAAAGCAGCGTGAAGGTCGCGCCATCGCGCCGGATGCGGCCGAGCCTCTCGACCAATTGCGGTTCCGTCCACTCGTGAACGATGACGACGTCGGCGTCGGCAAGCACTGCTTCGTGGTCGAACTCGACACCATAAGTCCGCGAACGGTGCTGCGGAAATGCCTGGTGAAATGCCTCGACCGCAGCCGCCCCCTGGTCTCGCACCAGATTGGCCCGGCTCCAGGCATCCTGCGGCTCCAGCGCCAGCGTCTCATGACCGCGCCGCTGGAGATCGCGCATGACGCCGCGAAGAAAATGAGCATTGCCGTGATTCCAGTCGGAGACCAGTGAATGGGTGTAAAAGACAAACTTCATGATTACTCCGCTGCTGTTGAAAAGCCACGCGCGCGCGTGCCGGAATAGATCGCGCACATCGCCTCTGCCTGAGCCTCGACGCTGAAGGCGGCGGACCTGGCACGAGCTTTTCGTCCGAACGCTGCCCGCAGCTGCGGATCGTCGGCAAGCCTATTGAAAGCATCGGCGAAGGCATCGGAGCGATGCGGCTCGGCAAAAAGAGCAGCCCCGTCCCATATCTCGCGATAGGTTGGGATATCAGAAAGCACCAACGCCGCGCCCGCCCGCGCCGCCTCGAGAGCGGCTAGACCGAAAGGCTCGTAGAGGGACGGCGAGGCGACGATGGCCGCCCGCCGCGTCAAGGCGCTCATCCGCTCATGCGAAAGCTCGCCGCGGTGATCGGCATGGCGAAATCGCATGGTCTGGCCATTGGGACCGGTGGTCGCGCCGGCCGCCGCCACCGTCCATCGCGTCATAGCTGCAGCCTTATCAAGCACCGCGCCGTTTTTGCCGTCGTCCCACCAGCGCCCGGCGGCAAGAACAAACTCCTGCTTGGGCTCGTCGGAGGCCTCAAGGGCGCTGGCGTTGTGAACGACCTGGAGATTTCCGATCGTTCCATAGGCCGCTTCCATCGCTCTAGCATGGCTGCGGCTTGGTGCGATCACCGCGTCCGCACATGCAAAGCCCTTCTGGTTCAGACGATGCTGCCATTGCCAGTCCTTTGGCACTTCACGTCCGCGGACGGCGGCAAACCATGTGACGACACAGGAATGGCAAACCACGGCAATCGGCAGGTTTGTTTCCATGCCCGCCGCCTGCGACGGCAGATTGAGATGCAGAAGATCGGCCTGTTCCCGGCGCGCGAGATCGGCGATCAGCCCCGGAACTTCGGCAACTGCCTCTTCATTCTCGACCGTCCAGTCGAGCGGCGCATCCAGCCAGACGAGCTTGCCGGCCCGGCCGGCCTCCGCAACCTTGTCGTCTGTCGGGAAAGGCCCCAGCCCCGCAAAGACAACCTCGATGTTGTTCGATTTCAGAGCTGCGGCCAAATCCATCGCGTAACGCCAGACGCCGCCGATGGCATCAACCGTCATCAGCACGCGGCGGTGCCCCTTGCTTCGTTCATGTTCGCTCATGCCGATGCCTTCCGCTTCTCCCTGCGGATCTGCCGGCCTCCGAAACGATGGGCGGTCAGCCATTCGGCGAGGTGCCGCAAACCATGACGCCATCCGATTCCGGCTTGCCAGCCGGTTTCCTGTTCAAGTCTCGTCGTGTCGGCCACGAAATAGAGTTGATCGCCGGCGCGCCATGGGCCAAAGCTGGTTTCGACAGGATGGCCGGCAAGCACTTCGATCTCGCGCAGCACCGCGAGCACGCTGACGGCGTTACGCGGCCCTCCGCCGAGGTTGAATGCTTTGCCGCTGACCCGCTCGATATTGGAAAACAGCGCCCGATAGGCAGCGACGGCATCATCGACATGCAGAATGTCCCGAACCTGCTTGCCGTCGCCGTAGATGGAAATGGGCTCGCCGCCGAGCGCGCGGATCAGGAAATGCGCCACCCAGCCCTGGTCCTCGGTGCCGAACTGGCGCGGTCCGTAGATGCAGCTCATCCGCAGGACGGCGGCAGGAATGCCGTAGGACTTCGCGTAGTCGAGGATATACTGATCGGCCACGCCCTTCGAACATCCATACGGCGTGCAGAAATCGAGCGGCCGATCCTCGCCGATCCCTTGCGTCCTGATGGTCTCGTCTTCGGGAAGATAACGATCGTCGAGTTCGATCATGCCGAGTTCGTCGAGAGCACCATAGACCTTGTTGGTGCTGGCGAAGATGACGGGAGCCCGTTTGCCTGCTCTGCGCACCGATTCCAGCACATTGAGCGTGCCGCGCGCGTTCGTTTCGAAATCCTCCAGCGGGTCGACGAGGCTGGTGGTCACCGCCGTCTGGGCAGCATAATGGAAGACGGCCTTGGCATCCCTGAAGGCTGCTTCGATGCCCAGCAGATCACGAACGTCAGCGAGCACCGGATGCACCCGCCCGCCATGCCGCTCTTTCAGCCAGGAGAGATTCTGATCGACTCCCGATCGTGCCAGATTGTCGAGGATGATGACGTCCTCGCCATCGCTCAGCAGGCGGTCGGCGAGATTGCAGCCGACAAACCCGCTGCCGCCGGTGACGATGATCGGCGCGGCGCCAGAGGCGATGTTGGGAGCGGCAAGGGCCGCGACCTCCTCCAGCCTCTTGACGCCTCCTTCCATAAGAAGGCGGGCAAGCAGCTTCGGTTTATTGTCGTGGCTGACAGCGCCCAGATGATAATGCCTGGGATCGAACCACAGGCCTTCCTGAACTGGAACATCCGGCGGCACGTCGCGCCATGAATACCAGTACATGCGATCGGCCGGCACGTTCAGTGCCTTGATGAAGCGCCGCGCCTGTTCGACCTCGTCATTGCGCCAGGTGGAGTAGCCGGTTTCGGTGATCCATATTTCTGCATCGGCATTATAACGATCGATAATCCCACGCATCTCTCCGAGATGCATGTCCCAGCCGCCCCAGCTTGCCTCCTCGCTGTCCCAGGTTCCAGGGAAACCGTGGAAGCCGACGGCATCGACGACGCCAAGCACGCCGCGCGTGCCCATCAGATTGAGCCAATGGGGATCGAAGGGGCACGGGCCGCCAAGCACCGGCTTATAGCCCCTCTGCTTCGCCCAGTAGGCGGCGCCTCCGACCATTTCGCAGAAAAGCAGAAAGTCGCTGTCGTGGCGCCAATCCCAGTCAAGCAGGTTGTTCGGCTCGTTCCAGAGCTCGATATGACTGAGATAGCGGCCATAGCGCGTCAGGATATGATCGACGAAGTCGGCATAGGATTTGAGATCGACAGGCGCGCCCGAAGACTTGCCAGTCCGGGACAGAGACGGCGGCGTATAGTGTATACACGGCAGAAGATCGATTTCGCTGCCGATACGCGGGATCAGCCAATCGAACCATTGCCGGCCGCCGGGGGCCAGATATTCGGCCCAGGAAAGATGCGTACGGAGATAACTGGCGCCGCTTCCCAGAATATCCGGCAGCGCGACCTCAGCCCGCTCATATTCACCAGGCCGGAACCATTCGACGAAACCGAATTGCCTCGTCTCCTGATGATCGGATGCTCGAGCACCGGCCTTGTTCATGAAACCAGCCCCCGCTCTTCCAGTTGCCGCTTCATTTCGGCGCCGCGGTCGACCGCCCCGGTTTGCCGCACCCATTCGGCAAAGGGGGCAAGCGCATTTTCGAGACGATATTTCGGTTCGAAGCCGAGCAGTTCGCGCGCCTTGGAAATGTCGGCGAAGCAATTGCGGATGTCTCCCGAACGCGCCTTGTTCATGATGTCAGGGCCGATCTCGGGCACGCCCATGGCATCGGCAAGAAGCGTCGCGACATCGGCGATCGAATAGGCCTGGCCGCTGCCGATGTTGATCACGTGACCGGCTGCCGCGGGTTTTTCCAGAGCCAGGCGGAAGGCTGTCGCCACGTCGCGAACATGGACGAAATCGCGCCGCTGCCTGCCATCCTCGAAGATCATCGGCGGCTGGCCGTTGGCGAGGCGCGAACCGAAATTGGCGAGTACGCCGGTATAAGGATTGGAAAGCGCCTGGCCCGCTCCGAAAACGTTGAAGAGACGCAGCGCGACTGCATCCAGCCCGTAGGCTTCGCCGAAAATCAGAACCTGCCTTTCCTGGGCATATTTCGTCAAAGCGTAGATGGACGCCAGATCGACCGGTTTCTCCTCATCGGTGGCGACCGGTGTCAGCGGCTGGTTATCCTGATCAAGCGGATCCCACCGGCCCTGCTTGACATGCTGCATGCGCCGCTTGACATAGCCGAGCCGCTTTCCATCCACCGTCCGATAGAGCCCCTCTCCATAGACACTCATCGATGAGGCGACGACGATTGTCTTGACGGGAAGGCCGATCATGGCTTCGAGGAGCACCGCGGTGCCGAGGTCGTTGCAGCCGACATAGCGGGCAATTTCATACATCGACTGTCCGACGCCGACTTCGGCGGCGAGATGAATGACGCCGTTCACACCGACAAGCGCCGCGCGCACAGCGTCCTTGTCCCGGACATCGCCTTGGATGATCTCTGCTCCATCAGGCACGCTGACTTCGGCATCGCCATGCACCTGATCGATCAGCGCATCGAGAATGCGCACATCATAGCCATTGTTCAGAAGTTCTTCAGCAACGTGGCGACCAATGAAGCCGCATCCTCCAGTTATCAAAATCGTCATTATGAGATCCGTCCGGTTGAATAATTTGCTTCGGAGATAGGCGCCGAACCGAACGCGAATGGAAAAGTTCCTTCTTCAATGACATCTTTATTGACTTCATCATCAATGACTTCTTTGAGCTCTACCGGAACTCTTCAGGAGGCCTATTGTTCTAGGGGTGCCACATGGAGGACATCTCATGGACATTGCGGCGACACAGAAGGCCGGGCTCATGCGGGCTGCCATCGTCACCGGCCCCGGACATATCTCGGTCGAGACCCGCCCCCTGCCCGAACCCGGTTCGGGCCAGGTCAGGGTGAAACTGGAAGGATGCGGCGTCTGCGCCTCAAACCTCACGCCCTGGGCCGGACCGGACTGGATGACGTTCCCCACCGAGGCGGGTGGGTTAGGCCATGAAGGCTGGGGTATTGTCGACGCCATTGGCCCCGATGTCACGGGGATTCGGATGGGAGAGCGGGTTGCCGCTCTTTCCTACCATGCCTACGCCACGCACGACATTGCCGATGCCTCGATGGTCGTATCACTGCCGAAGGAGTTGGATGGCAAGCCCTTTCCGGGCGAACCGCTCGGCTGCGCCATGAACATCTTCGGCCGCAGCAACATCGAGAGCGGCCAGACCGTCGTCATTATCGGCATCGGTTTCCTGGGCGCCCTCCTCACCCGGCTTGCCGCGGCAGCCGGCGCAAGGGTGATCGCCGTCTCGCGCCGGCCCTATTCACTCGAGGTGGCGAGAGAGATGGGAGCGGCCGAGACCATTCCGATGGACGATCATTGGCAAATCATCGAGAGCGTCAAAACACTCACGGAGGGAAAATTCTGCGATTGCGTCATCGAAGCCGTCGGCAAACAATGGCCGCTCGACCTGGCGGGCGAGCTTACGAAGGAACGAGGGCGACTGATCATCGCCGGTTATCACCAGGACGGGCCCCGTCAAATCAACATGCAGCTTTGGAACTGGCGCGGGCTCGACGTCATCAACGCTCATGAGCGCGAGCCGGCCCTCTATATCAAAGGCATTCGCGACGCCATAGAAGCCGTGCGCCAGGGCCGCATCGATCCGCAGCCGCTCTACACGCATATCTATCCGCTGGAGAGGCTGGACGACGCCCTCAACACGACGCGCGACCGGCCGGACGGTTTTCTCAAGGCTCTGGTGCAATATTCATGAATGTGTTGATTTCCGAAGATAATGCGGCGACCGCCAAACGGCTGAAGCTCGGCTTTCTCGGCGTAGGCTGGATCGGCCGGCATCGGATGAAAGCGATCCTCGGGAGCGGCGTGGCCGAGGCTGTCGCCATCGCCGACCCCTCAACAAATATGGCCCGAGAGGCCCTGGCGCTTGCCCCGGATGCCAGGATCGTCGCCGATCTGGACGCGTTGCTTGACCTGGAGCTCGACGGAATCGTCATTGCGACGCCGAGCGCCGCACATGCCGAACAGTCCATCCGCGCCCTCGGGGCAGGGTTTGCCGTCTTCTGCCAGAAGCCGCTTGGCCGAACCGCATCCGAGGTCAGGGCCGTTGTCGATGCTTCCAGAACCGCCGATAGGCTGCTAGGCGTCGATCTTTCCTATCGACACACGCAAGGCATGCAGCAGATCCGGCAGCTCATCCGCTCGCATGCCCTTGGAAAGATCTTTGCGGCCGATCTGACCTTCCACAATGCCTATGGCCCGGATAAACCCTGGTTTTACGACAAGAGCCAGTCCGGCGGCGGCTGCGTCATTGATCTCGGCGTTCACCTCGTCGACCTGGCCTTGTGGTGCCTCGATTTTCCCTCCGTCACCAATGTCACGAGCGCTTTGAGAGCCGGTGGGAAAAGGCTCGAACACAACGGTCAGGTCGAGGATTTTGCAGCCGCAACGCTGACGCTTGCCGGCGGCGAAATCATCCGACTGACATGCTCCTGGCGTCTCAATGCCGGCTGTGACGCCGAGATCGGAGCCGATTTCTTCGGAACCGAGGGAGGGGCCTCCTTCAGGAATGTCGATGGCTCATTCTACGATTTTACGGCCGTCAGGATGTCCGGCACTTCGAGCGAAACTCTGGCCCTCCCCCCAGACGATTGGGGCGGAAGGGCTGCCGTGGATTGGGCAAGAAAGCTCGCCGGAGGCCAGCGCTACGACCCCGCGTGTGAGAATTTTATCGCAGTGGCGCAGGCGATCGACGGTATCTACGGCGCCGGCATGTAATCGATCAGGAGCCCTCGATAAGGCCGTAAAGCACTATCGTCGCATAAAGGGTGAATGCAACGACGGCGACCGTGCCGACCAGGATCAGTGCTATCCTGCCGGCATTGAGCCTCGTGCGCCTGCCCACTGAAGATGACGACGGCCGCTGAACTGGATCCTTATCCCCATCGCTCATCGTGTCTGCTCCGTCGCCGCGGCAGGTGATTTCTCGTCCGGTTCGCCGTGATGCGTCATCCATGTGAATGCGAGTGCGACAAGGCAGGCGATCAGGAAGATGGTGACGACGAATATCATCATGCGCCGCGGCGGCTGGGAGTTATCGTGGCTCATTCCTGAAGGGAAAGAGCCGCCTTTCCTCACCTCGCTCATGGCGCGCCCCTTTGCGGAAGCTCCGTCTCTTCATCGAGCTTCTCCTTGAGTTCGTCGAGCCGATCGCGCAGCAGCGACGCTTTCATGCGCCTTGCTTCCCCATCCGGCACCTCAACCGTCTGGCCGCTATCATCGGGAATGCCGGGGCCGCTTTCAGCAATCGTCTCGTTTCTGGGCCTGTCATTCGTGCCGGTCGATATTTTTGCTTTTCTGTCCATGACAGCCTCCGTTCAATTTTGGGGACGGTTACGCGCCCTTTGGCCAAACGACGCGGCGCTGGCGAAGTTCCGGAATGACCCGGGGGTGTCATGGCATGTCCTCTCCGAGCTCATCGTCAGGATGGAGCGCGGCGGAACATAGAAGCCATCCAAGTGTTGCTTTGCGTATCAATCACTGGGATCGACGATGACCGCTCGAAGTGCCGAAAGAGACAAAAACAACAACACGCTCATGAAAGTGAAGGCGGTTCCGGAACTCATCGATCCCGACGCCGAGCCGTTCGTGACCCAGGCCGTCCGAGAGCTCGTCGGATCGCAGATTCCGTTTCTGGTCGCCGGCACCTATGCCGTCTGCGCCTATACGGGCATTTCGCGCCAGACGAAGGACTTCGACATATTTTGCAAAGCGGGCGACTACGCGCGCATCCTCGGCCATTTCAAATCCAAGGGCTACACGGTCGAAGTCGAAGACGAGCGCTGGCTCGGAAAGGTCTTCAAGGGCAACCATTTCTTTGACGTCATCTTTGCCTCCTCCAACGGAACGATGCCGGTCGGCGACGACTGGTTCGAGGATGCGCGCAGGGTCAAGATGTGCGGCCACACGGTCAGGATCGTCAGCCCGACCGAATTGGTCTGGTCGAAGTGCTTTGTCCAACTGCGCCACCGCTATGATGGCGCCGATATCGCGCACGTCATTTTGAAGGCACATGACTCCATCGATTGGCGCAAGCTGCTGGCTTATCTGGAAGTCCACTGGGAAGTCCTCCTCGTCCATCTTCTCAATTTCAGGTGGATCTACCCGACCGAGCGAGACAAGATTCCGCAATGGCTGCTGGACGAACTGCTGGATCGGCTCAAGGCGCAGCAGGAGCTGCCATTGCCGCAAATGAAAATATGCCGCGGCCGGATGTATTCCCGCGTGGATTTCGAAATCGACGTGAAGGAATGGGGTTTTGCCGATGTCGGCGGCGAAGGTGAATTGCGAGGAGATTAGGAGAACCGTAATGGATGAACAGCGAAAGAGCGTGAGAATTGCGGCGGTGGCCGATCTTCATGTGACCGAAGACGGCGCCAAGTCCTACAAGGATCTGTTCGCGGAGATCTCCTCCGTGGCCGACGTTCTCGTCATCGCCGGCGACCTCACCGATCTCGGCAAGCCCAAGGAAGCCGAACTGCTTGCGAGCGATCTGCGCCATTGCACCGTGCCGACAGTCGCCGTCCTTGGCAACCATGATCACGAGAGCGGCCAGGTCGACGACGTCTGCCGGGTGCTGACGGATGCCGGCGTGAAACTGCTCAACGGCCAGGCGGCCGAAGTCGCCGGCGTCGGTTTCGTCGGCGTCAAGGGCTTTGCCGGCGGCTTCGGGCGACACATGCTCGGCTCGTTCGGTGAGGCGGCGATCAAGGCGATGGTTGCCGAAAGCGTCGAGGAGTCAATGCGCTTGGAAAACGCGATGCGCCAAGTCCGCTCCGATCGTTCCCTCGTCATCCTGCACTACGCGCCGATTGCCGAAACAGTGGCGGGCGAACCCCTGGAAATCTATCCGTTTCTCGGCTCTTCACGGCTGGCCGAAACGATCGACCGATTCCGCGTCAATGCGGTCGTACACGGTCATGCCCACCGGGGATCTTATGAGGGCCGCACACCGGGCGGCGCCCCCGTCTACAATGTCGCGGCCCATATCGAGAAACCCACCGGCAAGACTTACGCGTTGCTTGATCTCTGACTGGCCCGACTGTCACGATTATTTGTTGGTGCGTCCACGATGGCGTGGATTCACACCGCCCTGAGGCGTCGTGTCGTTGGCCGTATCGCCTTCCACGGTGTTTTCGGCCTGCATCGCTTCGTCGTCCGGCGGCGAGACGATGCCACGCGAACGGCTGATGCCCGGATCGTCTGTAAGGTCGATATCGCTTGGCTTCGTGGTCTTGGCATGTTTGGGGGAGGTCATGATTTTCTCCTTGAAACGTTGCGACCCTTCCGCAGTGAACTCACTGGATGGTCCCCGGTTCCCCTGAGGCGGCCCAGAACCCGTGACCATGAAAGCCCTGCATCGTCGGGAACATTTCTCCGAAGCTGAGGTTGAAGCGCCATTAGAGCGCTGCGCGTCCCTTCGGACGCTCAAAAGCGCTCTAACACCTTGGATCTGCGCATCGGCCTTTCCGAAAATCGATTCCAATTTTCGGACCGATGCGCTGGCGACCGGCGAGGAGGAAACATCGTGAGAGCTCTGACGTGGCACGGCAAGCATGACATCCGCTGTGACAGCGTCCCCGATCCTCATATCCAGGACGGGCGCGATGCCATCATCAAGGTTACGGCTTGCGCGATCTGCGGATCGGATCTGCATCTCTACGACGGCGTCATGCCGGAGATGCACAGCGGCGACATCATGGGTCATGAGACGATGGGCGAAGTGGTGGAAGTCGGCAAGGACAATACCAAGCTCAAGGTCGGCGACCGCGTCGTCGTGCCCTTTACCATCTCCTGCGGCGAATGTTTCTTCTGCAAGCGCGGCTTCTATTCCGGTTGCGAGCGCTCAAATCCCGATCGAGCCAAGGTCGCGAAACTCTGGGGCAATTCGCCGGCGGGCCTGTTCGGCTACTCGCATCTGCTCGGCGGATATGCCGGCGGACAGGCGGAATATCTGCGCGTGCCCTATGCCGATGTCGGGCCGATCAAGGTGCCGGCAGGGCTTTCCGACGAGCAGGTGCTCTTTCTTTCGGATATTTTCCCAACCGGTTATATGGCGGCCGATTTCTGCAACATCCAGCCCGGCGATACGATCGCGATCTGGGGCTGCGGCCCGGTCGGCCAGATGGCAATACGCTCGGCCTTCCTGCTCGGAGCCGAACGGGTGATCGCCATCGATGCAGTGCCCGAGCGGATGGCGCTCGCGCAAGCGGCCGGCGCCGTCACCCTCGATTTCATGGACAAGGACGTCTACGAGCAGATCATGGAATTGACGGACGGGCGAGGTGCGGACGCCTGCATCGATGCCGTCGGAACCGAAGCCGAAGCAGCCGCCAGCTGGGATTCGCGCCTCGACCGCATCAAGGTCGCCATGTTCATGGGCACGGACCGCCCGCATGTGCTGCGTCAGGCCATCCACTGCTGCCGCAACTTCGGCACGGTCTCGATCGTCGGCGTCTATGGCGGTTTTCTCGACAAGATCCCGATGGGTTCGGCAATCAACCGGGGCCTGACCTTCAAAATGGCCCAGACGCCGGTCCAGCATTATCTGCCGATCCTAATGGAGCGTATTGAAAAGGGCGACATTGATCCGTCCTTCGTCATCACACATCGCGGCACCCTGGAAGACGGTCCGGCCCTCTACAAGACGTTCCGCGACAAGCAGGACGGCTGCATCAAGGTCGTCCTGAAACCTTAAGGAGAAACATGATGGCTGATCGTCAATCAGGCAAAGGCCTGGCGGTCGTCACCGGCGCCTCCACCGGCATCGGCTACGAACTGGCGAAGTGCGCGGCCCGGGACGGTTATGATCTCATCGTTGCCGCCGACGAGGAACGGATCAACCAGGCAGCCGCCGATCTCAAGGCGTTCGGCACCTCAGTCGATGCTGTCGAGGCCGACCTTTCAACGCTTGAAGGTGTCGACCGGCTGACCGAGCGCATCACCGCGAGCGGCCGATCGGTCGATCTGTTGATGGCCAATGCCGGGCGCGGCATCGGCGAAGGTTTCCTCGACCAGAATTTCAATGAAGCGCGCAAGGTCATCGAAACCAACATCACCGGAACGATCTACCTGATCCATCAGATCGGCAACCAGATGCGCAGCCGCGGCGCGGGCCGCATCCTGCTGACAGGCTCGATCGCCGGATTTATGCCGGGCTCCTACCAGGCCGTTTATAACGCCACCAAGGCCTTCATCAACAGCTTCTCCTTCGCCTTGCGCGAGGAGTTGAAGGATTCCGGCGTCACCGTCAGCTGCCTCATGCCGGGGGCGACGGAAACCGAGTTCTTCAAACGCGCCGGTCTTCTGGATACGGCGATCGGTCAGTCGAAGAAGGACGACGCCGGCGAAGTCGCGCGCATCGGCTATGACGCGATGATGGACGGCGAAGGCGATGTTGTGAGCGGTTGGAAGAACAAGCTCCAAGCTGCCGTTGCCAATGTCACGCCGGCAAGCGTGCTCGCCCATCAGCATTCGAAGGTGGCAAAGCCCGGTTCGGGCACAAAATAGATGGCAGCTTGCCTAAACGACTGGTCGCCGCCATCATCACGGCAGCGACCAAAGCCAATGAGATCGAGCGCTCAGTCGCGCTCGACGAATTTGTTGAAGCGGCTCGTCTTTCCGTCCTTGGTCTTGTCCTGGTAGAGAAAGGCGAGCTTGTTTTCATCGAAGATCTTGAAGAATTCGTCCCAGTCGATCTCGTCGAATTCCTCTTCCTTTTCTCCGAAATCGATCCGGAGAACGCCGCCTTTGCCGCGCGTCCGGATAGCTGCCGGCCTGCCGTCCCTTTCCTCCGCCCATTTGCGGATTTTCTTGTGATCCGTCGTTGTCTCGGAACTGCTCATTGAAGCCTCCATTCCTCTTGGTTTTGAGCGATGGTGCTGCCATGGCTCACGCGGTTACAGCAGCGGTTGTCTTTGCTTCCAGTCACGATAGGGCGCGAGCACTTGGCCAGGATAACGCCGCTCGATCTCGTCCTCGGTCAAAGCAATCCGGAAGAGAACCTCCGCCGTCGCATCGTTCTTGGCGGCATTGCTCGCATTTTCCAGCGCGCTCATCGTCAAGAACAGCTCGTCGTCAGTCATCGCCTCGAGGCGGGTGGCAAGCTCTTCGACCGGTTCTGTCATAAGTGGATTCGCGGACATCGGCGCCTCTTTGCTGATGCCTGTCCAACTTCCCTCCGCACACTAAGTTCCGCCACGGGGCGGCGCAAAGGCCCCTCACGCCGCCGACTGCTCCTCCCGATATAGCCGCCAGGGAACCATCGCCACCGTCAGGCGGGGACCTCCAAGCTTGACCAGTTTTGCCCTTAGCCGTCCTGCCCTGTTCATGTGCAGCAGCTTCTGCCACCATTTGTCTTTCACCGTTTCAGGGATCAGAACCGCGACCCGCCTCTCCGGACTATCGGCATCGAGCTTTTCGATCAGCCGCAAAAGCGGCTCATGCAGTTGCCGATAAGGCGCTGGGATGAGCATGAGCCGCGGCGGCTTCAGCCCGTGGGCGGCGATCGGCTCTTCCACCTCGATGCGCCATTCCTCGCGAAGCGCTTTTTCACCTTCCTCCCGATCGGGCCCACCGAGACGGATGAAATGGACGGCGACAACATCGGGCGAGATCGTCAGTGCGAACTTGATGGCGCGTTCGCTCAACCTGTTCCATGTTTCGGTTACGACGAGAACGGTTGGCGGCTCGATATCTTCGACGGTGATAGGACCAGGCGTCCTGAGTTCGCGTTGAAGCGAGCGGTAGTAGCTCTTGATCGATTTCAGAATGGCAATGGTCACCGGGACCGTGATGAGGGTGATCCACGCGCCCTCCGCAAACTTGGCGATCAGGATGATGATGAGCGCCGCACCTGTCGAAACCGCGCCGACCGCGTTCATCGTCAGCTTTGCGGTGCAACTTTTGGGCTGACGGCGCCAGTGAACGGTCATCCCTGCTTGAGAAATCGTGAACGTCAAAAATGCGCCGATTGCAAAGAGCGGGATCAGATGATCGGTTATCCCTTCGAAGACGGTCAAAAGCAGCGCGGCGAAGCCGGAAAGGAAGAGGATGCCGACAGTAAATACCAGCCGGCGTCCCGGCTGGGCGAAGGCCTTGGGAAGATAGCCGTCGGCGGCGACCATCTGGCAAAGACGTGGGAAGCCGACAAAGCTGGTATTGGCCGACAGGCAAAGAACGCTGAGAAGGCTTGCCATCGCGATATAGTAGAACGCGCCATGGCCGGCGACGGCGGCAATCAGCTGCGACAGCACGCTCTGATAGCCCTCTTTCGTCTGATCCATTGCGCCGATTTCGAAGACGCTGACAATGGCGGCAATACCGCCGAGAAGCAGACCGAGAATGACAACGATGACGCTGAGCGTGATATAGGCGTTCCGCATGACGGGCTGCCTGAACGACCCCATCCCGTTGGAGACGGCTTCCACTCCGGTCATCGCCGTGCAGCCGCTGGCGAATGCATGCATAAGCAGCCATATGGTCGCGCCCTGTGCTATCGGGTTCAGCGGAGGCGGGGAGACGACGGGTGCAGGTTTCTCCACCAGGGCCATCGCGATCAGGCCGTAGCCGATGACGCCCAGGAAGCAGATGATAAAGAGGTAGGTCGGCAGTGCAAATAGCCAACCGGCCTCTCCCGTTCCGCGCAAATTGGCGAGCATGACTATGAGGACGACGACGAGGCAGAGAGGCAGAATGTACGGATGAAGGCCCGGTAACGCCGAGACAAGCGCTCCGATTCCTGCCGAAACGCCCACAGCGACATTCAAGACGTAATCGATCATCAACGCCGCAGCAGCAAGCAGGCTCGGATATTCCCCAAGATTTTCCTTCGCCACCACATAGGCGCCGCCATTCGTCGGGTAGGCGGCAAGCGTCTGCCGGTAGGAGAAATACAGGATCGTCAGCAGAGCGACAATGCAGCCCATCACTGGCCCGATATAGGTCAGACCGAGCGCCCCCAGCGGGATGAGAATGGTGAGCGCTGCCTCGGGGCCATAAGATGACGAACCCAAGCCATCGAGCCCCATTGCGGGCACTGCCTCTATCCAACCGATCTTCTTGTCTTCGTGCTCGCGATTGGCGAGACGGCGACCAAACAGGAAAGTCGCGAGGTTCATTTCTATTCCTATCCCGGGGCTGACGGCGATAACCAACAATCGGCGCTCGCTCGGGTTCCCGGCGCCGCGGCATAGGCTATTCCCGGCACGAGACAGTCCGCTGCCCCCGAACCGATCAACCAGAAACTGCAGACCGCACGCGAATTGTGCGGAACAATTAGTTCCGCGTGCAGTTCGGACGCCAGCTCACCCCGCGAGCAGAGGAGAGGGACATGCGGAAATCTCATGCTGTTGGACTGCTTTACGCGGCCTCTTTTGCCGGTGTCGGCGTCCTTGCAGCCGGCGCCTTGTCAGACCCCTTACCGCCCGACACTACCTATCGGCCTTTGCCGACCATGCCGTTTTCCGAGGCAAGGAAAATCGACGAGGCGCAGAAACCCGAGGTCGCTCAACGGCAGCGCACCCTTCTGGAGCGGCGTTACGATCTGGCGGACAAGCCGATGCCGGGTGTCATGATGTCGGGGGGCATGAAGCCGGTGCAAGATGGCATCCGCGTGAAGCTTCCGGCGGACACGAGCTGGGATCAGCTGGCGGACATGACACCGGCAGAGATCAAGGAGAAGAACCTGCTTCCGGAAGGCTTCCTGCCCCTGCCGCATGTGAAGCAGGCGACCGGCGGGCAAGTTTTTCCCAATCGCCAGATCGATGAGATAAATGCGAGGGAAATGCGGGATCTCCGCCGCTTCGACGTCGATTTCGACCTTCCCGACAACCTCACCCCGGAATTCCCGCCACCTGTCTTTCTGACTACCCATCCGGAGCTCGGCGACGTTTCCCGTGGCCAGTTGCTGACGATCAAGAACTTCTACGAAATCATGAACGGCATCATCACGCCGGTTCAGATGGAAGGGCTGCGGCTGCTTCTGACGCCCTTTCCGCAGGAAGAGTTCAACCAGACCGAGGACAGGAAGGTCGCGGACCAGAGCATGGGCGTCGCCTGTCTCGACTGTCATGCCAATTTCCACACCAATGCCGCCTTTCACCTGACCCCGGATGTCCGCCCCCAGGCGGACCGTTTCCGCTTAGATACGACAAGCCTGCGCGGCCTTTTCAACCAGCAGATTCACGGATCTAAGCGCTCGCTGCGGTCGGTCGAAGACTTCACCGAATTCGAACAGCGAACGGCCTACTTCAACGGCGACCATGTCAGCGCGACACGCAAAGGCGTCAATCTTCCCGACCGCCCGAACCAGGTCGCGATGATGGCGCAGATGCAAAATATCATCGATTTCCCACCCGCTCCGAAGCTCGACCCGTTCGGTCGGCTGGATCCCGCGCTCGCCACCTCCCAGGAACTGGCCGGCGAAAAAATCTTCATGGGCAAGGGACGCTGCGCCGATTGCCACGTTCCCCAGACGGAGTTCATGGACAACAACATGCATGACCTGAAGCTCGAACGATTTTACAGGATCGGCCAGGCTTACAATGATCTCGTCACGCTGCCTGACGGCCCCATCAAAACCTTCACGCTGCGGGGCATCAAGGATTCGCCGCCATATCTGCATGACGGACGGCTGATGACGCTCGCCGACACCGTCGAATTCTTCAATCTTGTCCTCGGGGTCAAACTGACCGGACAGGAGAAGGAGGATCTTGTCGCCTACCTGTTGACGCTGTGAGGCATGAAGGAGAGGCCCATGTATCGCAACCCTATCGCCGTGCTCACCACGATCATGCTGCTCAGCAGCACCGCTTTCGCTCAGATCGGCAATCCGGCCGGAATGGGCGCCGACACAAAGATGTCGAAGCCCGGCGTTCCCGCTCCGCACCAGACTAATAACCAGGACAGGCTGTTTGCTCAGCTCACAGCCGCCGGCGGGCTGGCGGAGGTCGAACTGGGCAGGATGGCGTCCAGCAGAGCGAAAGCGGATGCCGCCAAACAGTTCGCGGACATGATGGTCCGCGATCACACGGAGGCTAACGCCAAGCTGAAAGAGTTGGCTGAGGCTGCCAAAATTCCGCTTCCCGAGACGCTCGATCCGGATCATCAAGTGGTTCGCGACCAGTTGGACAAGCTGAGCGGCACGCCGTTCGATATTGCCTATATCAAGGCACAGATCGTCGACCATCAGAAGACGGCGCAACTGCTGGCTTGGGAAATCTCCCTTGGTGAAGACGCCGAAATGCAACGTCTGGCGGCGTCGATGCTGCCAATCGTGCTCGATCACCTGCGACGCGCGCAGGAAATCAATGCCGAGCTGACGGGCGCGGCAATCCGGTTGCCCGCGCAAGCCATGGCGGCAAGCGGGCCGAAGCCGCAATAGCGCCATTGCCCCGGAACAACCGCCTGCTTTCAGCTGTTCTCCTTGAGAGTGGAGGTGATCCATGGATATGACCCGCAGCCGAGACCACATGGTCGAACATCATGTCGTGGGTCGCGGCATTCGCGATCGAAGCGTCACCCGAGCTATGCGGATGGTGCCGCGCGAGAAATTCGTCGATCCCGGCTTCGAGGAATTCGCCTATGAGGATGCCCCGTTATCGATCGGCGAGGGGCAGACAATTTCGCAGCCTTACATCGTCGCACTGATGATCGAAAAAGCCGATCTGGACGCCGGCGACAAGGTTCTGGAGGTCGGAACCGGTTCCGGCTACGCCTCCGCCCTCATCAGCCGGATCGCAAAACACGTCTATTCCATCGAACGGCATGAAAGATTGGCGGTTCAGGCCCGGGAGCGATTCGACAAGCTCGGATACCGCAACATCGACGTCCGGGTCGGCGACGGCAGCAAGGGCTGGGCCAAAGCCGCTCCCTTCGATGCGATCATCGTGTCGGCGGGCGCACCGGAGGTTCCGGCCTCCTTGAAGGAGCAGCTGGATCTCGGAGGGCGCCTCATCATCCCGGTCGGCCGAGGTGAAGAGCAGCGGCTGAAACGCATCACACGCACCGGTGCAACCACCTTCGAGGAGGAGGATCTCGGCGGCGTTGTCTTCGTGCCCCTGATCGGTGAGGATGCCTGGACTGCCGCACATCCGATGTACACGGCGGCAGCCTCGTCATCGCGCTGGGAGGAAACACCCTGCAAACTCATCACGGCCATGGCGAAGGAATTTCCCTCTGTCGACGACCGGAGTTTTGCCGCCCTTTTCGATCGGTTTGGCGAAAGCCGCATCGTTCTGCTTGGTGAATCCACCCATGGAACCGCCGACTTCTACGAGGCGCGCGCTGCCATCAGCCGTCATCTGATCGAGCATCACCGGTTTAATATGGTGGCGGTCGAAGCGGATTGGCCGGACGCCGCCGCAGTTGACCGCTGGATAAACGGCCAGACATCGAAAGGCGATCAGCCATTCAGCCGTTTTCCCAAGTGGATGTGGCGGAACCTGGAATTTTCACGGTTCCTCGGCTGGCTGAAGAGCGATAATGAGCGTCGCAAGGGTTTACACGCCGATCCGGTTCGGTTCTACGGCCTGGATCTCTACAACATGTCGGGATCGATCCGCTCCGTCCTCGACTATCTCGAAAATGTCAGCCCGGAAACCGCCCAAATTGCCAGGGAACGCTATGGCTGCCTCAGCCCCTGGCAGAGCGATCCGGCGACTTACGGCCGGGCCGTGCTTACCGATGCCTATAGATCATGCGAGGAGGCGGTGCTAAGGCAATGCACGGAGCTGCTGGCGCGCTCCCTGGACGACGCTGCCTCAGACGGTCATGACTTTCTGAACGCCGCCCAGTCGGCGCGGTTGCTAGCCGCAGCCGAGCGGTATTACCGGATCATGTATTACGGCGGTTCTCAGGCCTGGAATCTCCGCGACACCTACATGGCCGATACCGTCGAGCATCTCCTCGACTTCCACGGTCCGACGGCAAAGATCATCATATGGGCGCACAACTCGCATATCGGCGATGCCCGCTATACCGATATGGCAGCCGCCCGCGACGAGCTGAACCTTGGCCAGCTGTGCCGGCAGCGTTTCGACGGAATGACAAGCCTCATAGGACTGGGAACGCATTCCGGTGAGGTGATCGCGGCAAACGACTGGGATGGACAGGCCGAGAAGAAGCAAGTCAATCCGTCCCTGCCGCAAAGCTACGAGCGTCTCTGTCACGATTCCGGAAAGCCGCGATTTCTTCTCGACCTCGCGGCCGATGAAGAATTGCATGCAAGCCTCGTCGAACAGCGGCTTCAGCGCTTCATCGGCGTCATCTACCGGCCGGAAACGGAACGGCTGAGCCATTACATGTCGACATCGCTGTCGCGGCAATATGATGCATTTCTCTGGTTCGATGAAACTCGAGCGCTTTCACCGCTTATGGCACCGGAGTCCGGTACATCGGATCCGGAAACGTTTCCCTTTGGGCTCTAAGGCCCGGCCTCTGTCCGACGAAAAGCGATCATCAACAACGCGATAAGGCGGGAACTCTGCGCCTGCCCGCAAGTTTGGCGATTACCAACCCAGGAGATCCTCATGAAACACTTTGTTATCGCTTCGCTCGCCCTCTCGCTTGCTGTTCCGGCCTTTGCGCAATCGGCTGCCGAAAAGAGCGGGGTCAATTCCCTGATCGGCGTGCCGCCGAAAACGGAAGATTTCGTCAAGGAAGCAGCCGCAAGCGACATGTTCGAAATCGCCTCCAGCAAGCTTGCGATCGAACGTGGCGACGATGCGACGAAGGCCTTCGCGCAGCAGATGCTCACCGACCATCAGAAGACCAGCGAAGAACTCAAGGCGTTGGTTTCCGGCGGCAAGGTCAAGGCAGCGCTTCCGAGCGCCATGACGTCGGATCAGCAAAGCATGCTCGACAAGCTGAACAGCCTGCAAGGAGCCGATTTCAACAAGCAATATCACTCCGACCAGGAATCTGCCCATGAGGACGCGGTCGATCTCTTCAAGCGCTATGGCGACGAAGGGGACAATCCAGAACTGAAGGCATGGGCTGCAAGCACGCGCCCCGCTCTGGAACATCATCTCCAGATGGCCGAGGAACTCAACAAGTAAGCGGCAAGATCGCATGGTCAAGGCGATCATGAGGCCCGCCGGGAGGCAAGGATGATCGATGAGGAGACAAGAAGGATCCGCGCCTACCGGATTTGGGAAAGCGAGGGACGCCCGGAAGGTCAGGACCTCGCACATTGGTATCGAGCGGGCGACGAACCGGTTGACCCGGCGCAAGATGGTCGGGAATACATCCGATATTCCCATGGCGCGGCGCCGGCAGGGTCGCTGATCATCAAGCTCTATCGATCGAGCAACCAGATCCGGGGATATGTTCGGAAGGTCGCGGAAGGCGACCTGGATGACACGGTCTATCCCGGCGAGGAAATGGAGCCCGAGGCGGCATTCAAACTGGCAGAGTCCCATAGAGGCAACAGCAGCCAGCCCGTCTTCGTCGAACTTGTCGAGGACGTCGAATGGGATCCGTCTTGGGGCCGCCTCCGCGATTAAACCCACGGCTGAAACGGGCTTGATCCGGAGTAGATCCGCTTCCAGCACATTCCACACGATTCCGGGAGAACAGCATCCATGGCGAAAACTGTCGGCGATTTTCTTGTGGCACGGCTTGGCGAATGGGGTGTGCGACGTATGTTCGGCTATCCCGGCGACGGCATCAACGGCGTCTTCGGGGCGCTCCATCGCGCATCCGACAAGATGGAGTTCATCCAGGCACGGCACGAGGAAATGGCGGCTTTCATGGCAGCCGCCTATGCGAAGTTCTCAGGCGAACTCGGCGTCTGCATCGCAACCTCGGGACCCGGCGCCACCCATCTGATCACCGGTCTTTACGACGCTCGCATGGACCATCAGCCGGTTCTCGCCATTGTCGGCCAACAGGCGCGCCGCGCGCTCGGCGGACATTACCAGCAGGAGCTCGACCTTGCCGCCCTCTTCAAGGATGTCGCCAGCGATTTCGTGCAGCAGGCTTCCGCTCCGGCGCAGGTGCGCCATCTGATCGACCGCGCGGTTCGCATCACACTTGCAAACCGGACGGTGACAGCGATCATTCTGCCCAACGACCTGCAGGAAATGCCCTATGAGGAGCCAGCGCGAAAGCATGGAACCGTGCATTCGGGTCCGGGTTACCGCCCGCCGCGAGTCTTTCCGCACGGAGACGATCTTCAGGCCGCGGCCGATATTCTGAACGCGGGAAAGAAAGTGGCGATCCTCGTCGGCGCCGGCGCGCTCAACGCCACGGACGAGGTCATTGCCGTTGCGGACCGCCTCCAGGCGGGCGCTGCCAAGGCCCTTCTCGGCAAGGCCGCTCTGCCGGATGACCTGCCATGGGTGACGGGCTCGATCGGCCTTCTCGGGACGGAACCTTCATGGAACCTGATGCGCGACTGCGACACCCTGCTGATGATCGGCTCCGGTTTCCCCTATTCCGAATTCCTGCCGGAGGAAGGCCGGGCGCGCGGCGTGCAGATCGACATCAATCCCGACATGCTGTCGCTGCGCTATCCGATGGAGCTCAACCTGACGGGTGATGCGGCCGAAACGCTCAGGGCGCTGCTGCCTCTGTTGCGGGAAAATCCTGATACCAGCTGGCGGCAAACGATCCAGAAAGACGTCGCCTCCTGGTGGAAGACCCTGGACGAGCGCGCCCACGTCGACGCCAATCCGGTCAATCCGCAGCGCGTCGTCAGCGAACTTTCGCCGGTGCTGCCGGCAAATGCCGTCGTCACCAGTGATTCCGGTTCCTGCGCGAACTGGTATGCACGGGACCTGAAGATGCGCCGCGGCATGAAGGGCTCGCTTTCCGGCGGCCTGGCATCGATGGGAGCTGCCGTCCCCTACGCGATCGCCGCTAAATTCGCTCACTCCGATCGCCCCGTCATCGGCCTGGTCGGCGACGGCGCCATGCAGATGAATAATCTCGCCGAGATGATCACCGTTGCCAAATACTGGAAGGACTGGGCCGATCCGACTTTCGTCATCTGCGTCTTCAACAATCAGGATCTGAACCAGGTGACATGGGAGCAGCGGGTGATGGAGGGCGATCCGAAGTTCAACGCGTCGCAGTCCATTCCCGACATAGCCTATCACAAGTTCGCCGACCTCATCGGATTGCGAGGCATTTTTGTCGACCAGCCGGCTCAGCTCGGCGCCGCGTGGGAAGAAGCTCTGAGCGCCAGTTGCCCCGTCATCCTCGAAGTAAAGACCGATCCGGAAGTGCCGCCGCTGCCGCCGCACATCAGCTTCGAGCAGATGCGGAACATCACCTCTGCGTTGATGACGGGGGATCCGCATGAAGCAGGAGTCATTGCCGGCACCTTCCGCCAGCTCTTTGCTGGCATCCTGTCACGGCGGTAGCTCACCGCATCGTGGCGAGCATTTGGACGCCGCCCCTTTACGCAGGTTGCAACCGGGGGTGCCTCAGAAGGACAGGTCGAGCACCCTGCCCTCGAAGAGACGGTCGCGAGAACCTTCGAGATGCGCCTTCATCAACCTTTGCGCATCCTCCGGCCTGCCATCGGCGATCGCCTTGTAAATGGCGTTATGCTCTTCATAGACCTGTTCTAACCCTTGGCGCGGGCCGAGCAGGGAAAGGCCGTGGAGATGCATGCCGACCGCGATATGGGCTTTCAGTGCATCGATCGAGGCCGTGTAATAATGATTGTTGGCAGCCTCCGTCACCGCTCGATGGAAAGTGAAATCGGCATCGGCCCGATGAAGCTGATGGCTGGTCGCCTCGCGCAGATCCGCAAGGGCGCTGGCGATCTTCTGGATGGCCTGCTCATTGCGTCGCTTGGCGGCGAAATAGGCGGCGGCCGGCTCGATGGTCAGGCGGAATTCGTAGCAGCGCTGAATATCGGCAATGGTTTTAACAGGCGAATAAGCGAGTTGCGTCGTCGGCGACCCATGCGCGCTGACGAAGGTGCCAGCGCCTTGCCGGGCATAGACCATGCCCTGATCGCGCAGCCGTGCCAGCGCATCGCGGACGATAGGCCGGGAAACACCCAGCATCGAGGCCAGTTCGTGTTCGCCTGGAAGGCGTGAATCCGGCGGATAGTTTCCGCCGCGGATCCGCTCGAGCAGCTGGTCGAAGACACGGTCGACCAGCTTGACGGCCTTGCCGCGTTCGGGCTTGCCCGGCGGGCCGGCTTCCGCGTTCAAAGATTCGCCATTCGCGTCAACCACGTCTCATATTCTCCCCGACGGTATCTTATGCCGCCTGATTCCGAAGAACCAGTTTTAGCAGACTATCCGGTTTGCCGAAGCCCCCCGACTTGACGGCGCACCGAAAACGCCGGCCATCGGCGGCCGTCACATCGAACCACGGAATGCCGGCTTCTATCTCGCCCTGGGGCGCCAATACCCGCACCCCCAATGTGCGGAAAACGGCAAGAGCCGTATCGCCGCCCCCGACCATCAGCATATCCGGCCTCGTATCATCGATGACAGCCTTGACGCCTGACGCAAAGTTGCGAACGACGAGGCCCGCATCGACCGCCATATCGCCTGTGCAACGCAACAGCACCGGCAGCGCCAGACCCTCGCCACATTCGATCTCGCCCATCGGCGCATCCAACACCACGCGTAGGGCGCCCGTGCCTTCAAGCCGGCTCATCTGAGCGACAGTGATCGGATCGCGCGAGCCGAAGGCAAACAGGGTCCGCGGGCTTGCCGCAAATTCCCTCCTAGTCGACTGACCTGCCTCGCCGAGGCGGCGGGCAAGTGCGGCGCCGAGACCCCGGGCGCCGACGGCAAGGGTCGTCTGCCAGTCATGTCCCGCGGCGATCTGGTCAAGATCGGCATCGTCCCCGGCATCGGCAACGACAACGCGGTCCGCACCCCTTTTGAACAGCTCAGCGATCGGCAGCGGACGGTTGATGCCGCGGCCGACGACACAGCCACGGTAGGTCAACCGCTCCTGATCGGGAATGGCGGGCGCAACGAGGATGGCCTTCAGGTCGAATGCCTTCGCCAGCGCCATGGCTTCCGCCGCGACATTGCCCTTCAACCGGGAATCGATCTTCTTCATGACGACCGCAGGCTTCTCGCCACGAAAGACATCCGCCGCCAATTGAACTCTTTCGGCGGCTTCGCGCTCATCCAGTGCGCGAGACGCGGTGTTGATGACGACGACATCGCAGGCGGTAGCCACCGCCTCCCGCGCCGCCTCTATATCGATGGCGACGGCGACCGAAAGGCCAGCTTCGACAAAGGGCGTGCCGGTATCGAGAGCGCCGGTCAGATCGTCGGCAATGATCGCCACCTTCAGCGTCATGCGATTTGCTCCGTATTGACGGCGTGGCAGGCGACGAGGTGGCCAGGCCTGGCTTCTTTCCAGGCGGGGATGACCTTGCTGCAGACATCCATGGCGATCGGGCAGCGCGTGTGGAAACGGCAGCCGGACGGCGGGCTCAGCGGGCTCGGCACGTCGCCCTGCAGGATCTGGCGCTGACGTGTGCGCTCCAGTTCCGGATCGGTTTCCGGAACGGCCGACAGCAGCGCCTTGGTATAGGGGTGCAGCGGATTGTCGAAGAGTTCCTCGCGGGTGGCCAGTTCGGCCAGCCGCCCGAGATACATGACGCCGACGCGGGTGCTGATGTGGCGCACGACGGCGAGATCATGGGCGATGAAAAGATAGGTTAGCCCGTATTTCTCCTGCAGATCGAGCAGCAGGTTGATGATCTGCGCCTGGATCGACACGTCGAGCGCCGATATTGCCTCATCGCAGACAATGAATTTCGGCTGGCAGGCGAGCGCCCGGGCGATGACGACGCGCTGGCGCTGACCGCCGGAAAGCTCGTGCGGGTAACGCTGGGCAAAGCGTGTGGGCAAGCCGACATCGGTGAGCAGCGTCGCCACCCTCTCCTTCAGCTCGGC
The DNA here is from genome assembly GCF_002531885.1 of Rhizobium sp. L9. Classification (NCBI taxonomy): domain Bacteria; kingdom Pseudomonadati; phylum Pseudomonadota; class Alphaproteobacteria; order Hyphomicrobiales; family Rhizobiaceae; genus Rhizobium; species Rhizobium sp. L9. The sequence goes on from NZ_NWSZ01000016.1 coordinate 46,112, forward strand.
CTTGGCGCAGAGCTTATGAAAGAGGATCGGCTCGCCGATCGCTTCGCCTACCGTCATGCGCGGATTGAGCGTCGAATAGGGGTCCTGGAAAACGATCTGCAGGTCGCGGCGGAAGGGCCGCATCTGCTTTTCGTCGAGTGTGGCGAGATCCTGGCCCTTATAGACGACCTTGCCGCTGGTCGCCTTGTAGAGGTTGAGGATGGTGAAACCGGTCGTCGACTTGCCGCAGCCGGATTCGCCGACGAGGCTCAGCGTCTCGCCTTCCATGATGTCGAGATTGACATTGTCGAGCGCATAGACGGTTGCCGAGCGTTCGCCGAATGCGCCAAGCTTGACATGAAAATGCTTGACCAGGTTTTCGACCTTGAGCAGCGGTTGAGCAAACATCACGCGGCCTCCTGCATTCTCTGGACGACGAAACAGGCGGCGCGATGATTGCTCCTGCCGGCGAGCAGTTCGAGCCGTGGCACCTTCTCGTGACAGATTGTTTCGGCGAGCGGGCAGCGCGGCGCAAAGGGGCAGCCCTTTGGCCGACGGCCGGGCTCCGGCGGCGTGCCGCCGATCGAGCTCAGCCGGCTTGCCGGCGGATCTGAAAGTTTCGGGATCGAGGAGAGCAGGCCGCGCGTATAGGGATGGCTCGGCCGGGCGTAGAGCTCGTCGACCGGCGCGTCCTCCACGACCGTGCCGGCATAGAGAACGGCGACGCGATCGACGAGGCCGGCGATCAGCGCCAGATCGTGGGTGATCCAGACGACGGACATACCGAGCTTGGCTCTGAGATCCTTCACCAGATCGACGATCTGGGCCTGGATCGTGACGTCGAGCGCCGTCGTCGGCTCGTCGGCGATCAGGAGCTTGGGATTGCAGGCAAGGCCGATCGCGATCATCACGCGCTGGCGCATACCGCCTGATAGTTCATGCGGAAAGGCCTGCATCCGCTCTTCCGGCCCGGGTATGCCGACGAGGCGCAGCAGCTCGGCGGCGCGAGCCCGGGCTTGCGCCTTCTTCATGCCGCGATGGTAGATCAGCGGCTCGCAGATCTGGTCACCGACACGCATGACGGGATTGAGCGAGGTCATCGGATCCTGGAAGACGAAGCCGATATCGCCGCCGCGCACCTTGCGCAGCTCGGCGTTCGACATCGTCTGCAGGTCGCGGCCGTCGAAGGTGGCCGATCCCCTGGTGACCTTGATCTTGTTCGGCAGCAGCCGCATCAGGCTCAGCATGGTCAGGCTCTTGCCGCAGCCGGATTCGCCGACGACGCCGAGGGTCTCGCCCTTGTCGACATGCAGATCGATGCCGTCGACGACGACGGCCGGGCCGCTGCGGCCATCGATCTCGACGGTAAGGCCCCTGACGTCGAGCAGGCGGTCTGTGCTTTTCGTGTCCATCATTTGCTGCCCCGCGGATTGAGCGCGTCGTTGAGGCCGTCGCCGAGGAAGCTGAAGGCAACCGAGGCAAGGCCGAGCACGGCCGCCGGAGCGGCGAGAAGATGCGGATAATGCTGCCAGACGCGAAGACCGTCCGAGATCATGTTGCCCCAGCTCGGCGTCGGCGGATTGACGCCGACACCGAGGAAGCTGAAAGCGCTTTCCAGCACCATCGCCGTGCCGAGACCGGCGCTGACCGAGACGATCAAAGGCCCGAGCGCATTCGGCACGACATAACGCTTGATGATGATCCAGTTTGAAAGGCCGAGCGCCTGGGCCGCAGTGATATATGGCCGGCTGCGGATCGACAGCACCTGGGCGCGCACGAGTCGGGCATAAGGCGGCCAGGAGATCAGCGCCATCGACCCGAAGACGAGGATGAAATCCACCCAGATGGTCTGGCGGTAGAAGGGGTTGAGGGTCTCGAGGTAGCGCGCCTCCATCCACCGGGTGATCGGCGATTTCAGCGACGCGTTGATCACGACGACGAGCAGCAGGTTCGGAACCGACATCGTCACATCGGTCAGCCACATGATAGCGCTGTCGAAAGGGTTGCCGAAGAAACCGGCGACGGCGCCGAGCGTGAGGCCGATCAGCACCGCGAAAAAGGTGACGATCACGGCGACGAGGAAGGCTGTCCGCGTGCCGAAGACGACGCGGCTGAAGACGTCGCGGCCGAGATCGTCGGTTCCGAAGAGGTGGCTCATCGACGGCAGCGCGTTGCGGGCGTTGAGGTCCTGGCTCAGATAATCATAGGGCGTGAGATATGGCCCGAAGATCGCCGTGAAAGCGAGAATTAGAACAACCATGAGACCGAAGACGGCAAGCTTGTTGCGCCGCAGACGATGCCAGGCGTCGCGCCACAGGCTGACCGGCGGCTCATCCACGGCTTCGGTGGTGGAAAGAGGGATTGCAGACATGGTCAGCGGCTCCTTCTTGAATCATTGGCGCGCGGGTCGAGCAGCGGATAGAGCACGTCCACCAGCAGGTTCGACACCATGACCAGGAACGATCCGATCAGCGTAATTGCCAGGATGACGGGATAATCGGAATTGATCAGCGCCTGCACAGTCAACCGGCCGAGACCCGGCAGGCCGAAAACGAGTTCGACGAAGATCGCACCGTTGACGATGGTGATCATGATCAGGCCGAGCTGGGTCACGACAGGCGTCAGCACCGGCCGCAGGATATGGCGCAGCGCCACGACGATCTCCGGCACGCCCTTGGCGCGCGCAGTGCGGACGAAATCCTCCGACAGAACCTCGATGACGGCGGCCCGCGTCTGGCGCACGATCAGCGCGATCGGCTGGAAGGAAAGCACGATCAGCGGCAGCAGGATGCGGACATCGAAGACGCCGCCCCAGCCGTAAGGCACGCTCGTGCCTGGCAGCAGCACGATGAGGCCGACCATCAGCAGCGGCCCGGCGACATAGGCCGGGATCGCCCAGAGAAAGAGCGCGGAGCCCAGAATGGCATAGTCGAGGCGCGAATTCTGATTCAGCGCAGCGATCATGCCGAGCGGGATCGCAACGACGGCCGTCAGGATGATGGAACAGAGGGCAAGCTGGAAGGAGACGGGTGCAGCGGCCGAAACCATCGCCCAGACGGCGCGGCCCGATGTCAGCGAATTGCCGAACCGGCCGTGCAGCAGGTTCCAGATGTAAAGGCCGAACTGTTCGATGAAGGGCCGGTTGAGACCCGCACTTTCGCGAATGGCCTCGATGCGCTGCGGATTGTAGGCGACGTCGCCCGGCGCGCGCAGGAAGATGAGCTTGATCGGATCGCCGGCGCCGTAGAAAGCCAGCGCGTAGACGGCCAACATCACCACGAGAACGGACGGAATCCAGATGGCGAACCGGGTTAGCACGTAGCGCAGCAAGGGGCCACCTCCCACCTGTTGAACGATGCGCTCCCGCTCTTTGCTGAAGCCCGGCGGATCGCATCTCTTCTTGAAACTTGCGCGAAGGCCTTGCGGCCTTCGCGCGCTTATTGTCAGAAACGAAAGTCCCGATCAGCCGATGGAGATGTTCCAGGGCTCGGCGATCTGCCAGTCGAGATTCTTCTCCATACCCTTGACCTCCTTGGTGGCCCAGCGCGACATCGCCTGAGAATACCACGGAATGAAGGCCCAATCCTCGCGGAACGCCTTCTGGGCCTCCTGGGCGAGAGTAACGCGCTGCGGATCGTCCGCAGCCTTGGTCGCCGCTTCGGCAAGGGCGCTGTCAACCTTCTCGTTCTTGTATCCGCCGAGCTTGTTCTGCGCGTTCGACGAAGTCGAGGCGATGCTGCCCGTGAGATAGGAAACGGCGTCTGGAACACGGGTGCCGACGTCGTCGCGGAAGATCTGGACCGAGTTCTGATCCGGACCGGCATAGGCGTCCTGTTGCGGTTTCATGTCGACGGCCGTGATGCCGAGATTCTGGCGCCACTGCTCGGCGATGAACTGGGCGGCGGCCTGAATGGCCGGCGCCGAGATGCCGACGAACAGGAGCTTCGGCAGGCGCTCGGGCCCGCCATAGCTCGATTCGGCAAGCAGCTTCTTGGCGGCGGCCGGATCATAGGGGAAAGGCTCGAAGCCGGAATTGTCGGCGCCGGGAACCGAATTGAGGATCTGGTCGGCCTTCTTGTGAGGCCCATCCGGATAGGAGGCCTTGAACAGACCGTCGCGATCGACGGCCATGATCAGTGCCTGGCGGACCTTCGGGTCGTCCATCGGCGCGCGGGAGATGTTGAACCAGAAGTGCTGGCTGGTCGGGATCAGCGGGCCGGCCGAGAATTCCGGGCCGAGATCCTGGATGATGGTCGAGGTGACGAGCTCGGTATGGGCGTTGAACTCGCCCGACTTGATCAGCGACGTCGCAGTGACATTGTCCTCGATCGAGGTGATGTCGATGCGGGCAAGCTTCGGCTTCTGCCCAAAGAAGTTCTCATTCGGCTCGAACGTGATCTTGCCGGCATCGATATCGATGCTCGTCAGCTTGAACGGGCCGGAGAAGACCGGCTCATTCTCAGGCTTGTACCAGTCGATGATTTCCTCGCCATCGCTGCCGCGCGACTGCGATGCCTTTGTGATCGGCGCGATGTGGTTTGCCAGGCGCATGAAGAAGATCGGATCAGCCGCGGCGAGCGTCACGACCACCGTCCCCTCGTCGGGCGTCGCGACACCGGTCAGCTCGTTGCCGGAGCCGGCGGCGATTTCGGCGTAGCCCTTGACCTTGCTCAGCACCTGGTCGGCGCGCTGGCTCTTGGTGTTCGGCATCGAGGCGACTTCCCACGATCCCTTGACGTCGGCGGCGGTGATCTTGCTGCCGTCGGAGAAGACGGCCTTGGGGTCGATCTTGAAGGTCCAGACGGTGTTGTCGGCCGATTCCCAGCTGGTGAAGACGTAAGGCTTGATATTGCCTTCGCTGTCGAAATACATCGGCGCGGCCCACCAGATGGAATTCCAGCGGAAGGTTCTGCCGCCGCCGCGCAGCGGCGACCAGTCCTGATCGAAGGCCGGATGCGCGACCTTCAGCACCTGGCCTTCGTCGGCCAGCACGATGCGCGCATTCATACCGAACACGGTGAGGCCGACGCCGGCCGCAAGGCCGAGCTTCAGCGCGTTGCGGCGTGAAATATTGGTTTTATCCGATTGATCAAAAGACATGGCATTCCCTCCCACGGTGAATTCGGCAGCGTTCTCCCTGCGCCTGCCGGGCGCAGCACAATCCGTCGCCTATCGTTCACTCGTTATTGTAAATATGTCAACAAAAAATCGCAATTTTGACCCGTTGAAAATTTTGAGTTTAAAATAATTCAACAATTACAATCATGTAGATTTTCGCTCTCGTATTAATCAATTTTGTCTTCTTGACAAAAGCGTCACGATGGAAAAGTTCTTGGCACTCATCGCCACAGACGGACGACAATTTTTCTGCGCAGCCGGCCCGGCAAGGGCGCCTAAGGGAGGGCGGAATGAGCCATCACAGGATTACAGGCGTTTTCAGCGCGGCCGCTACGCCGCTGACCGCAGATAACGCGCCGGATCTCGCTCTTTTCACCGATCATTGCCGTCGGCTGCTGACCGAGGGCTGCCATGGCGTGGCCCTGCTCGGCACCACCGGCGAGGCCAATTCCTTCTCCGGAGCCGAACGCCGCGCCATTCTGGAAGCGGCGCTGGAAGCCGGCATTCCTGCCGGTAAGCTGCTGCCGGGTACGGGCGTCGTCGCCATTCCCGAAACCGTCGAACTGACCCGGCACGCGCTGTCGCTCGGCGTCACCAAGGTCGTGATGCTGCCACCCTTCTACTACAAGGGCGTTTCCGACGACGGCCTCTTCGCCGCCTATTCGCAGGTGCTGGACAAGGTCGCCGACACGCGCCTGCAGGTCATCCTCTACCATATCCCGCAGGTCTCAGGCGTACCGCTCTCCATTCCGCTGATCGGCCGGCTGATCGCCGCCTTCCCGGAAACCGTCGTCGGCATCAAGGAATCTGCTGGCGATTTCAACAACATGCAGGCGATCATCTCCGCCTATCCCGGCTTCTCGGTGCTGGCGGGCGCCGATCCGCTGCTGCTGCCACTGTTGAAGGCCGGAGGTGCGGGCTGCATCACGGCGACCTCCAATCTCGTGGCGGATTCGCTGCGCACCGTCTACGACCACGTCCATTACGAGGACCGCGCCGGCGACGTCGAGGCGGCGCAGGCGCGCATCAACGCCTATCGCACGCTTTCCAACTCCTACGTCCAGATCCCGACGATCAAGGCAATGGTCGGGCTGAAGACAGGCAATCCCGCCTGGAAGCGCACGCGCGCACCGCTGATGCCACTCAGCGAAGCGGATTATGCCGCACTCGCCGAAAGCTACGCCAAGCTGCCCTGAGGAGACCCGCCATGAGCTTTACCGGCCTGCGCCCCGAAGCCGTTCCCGCCCTGATGACCGGGATCATCGCTCCTCATCCCTCCTTCAAAGGCCGCGCGGATGCCTATCTGCCCTCGCCCTGCATTCAGAACCACGCGGCAAATCTTGCTTTTCTGCCCGACGGTACGCTGACCTGCGTCTGGTTCGGCGGCACGATGGAGGGCATGGGCGATATCTCGATTTACATGTCGCGGCTGGCGCCGGGCTCCGATCGCTGGTCCGAGCCGGAGAAGATGAGCGACGATCCGGAGAAATCCGAGCAGAACCCATTGATTTTCAACGCTCCTGACGGAAAGACATGGCTGCTCTATACCTCGCAGACCGCGGGCAACCAGGACAGTTCCGTTGTCAAATGCCGGATATCCGAGGATGGCGGCCGGACGTTCGGCCCGGTCCGGCTCCTCTGCGACAGCCCCGGCACATTCGTTCGCCAACAGATCGTCGTGAACGACAGGGGTGAATGGCTGCTTCCGGTCTTCCGCTGCGTCGGCCTTGACGGACGGCGCTGGAGCGGCGACGCCGATACGGCGGCGGTTCTGATCTCGCGCGACGGCGGTGCGAGCTGGCAGATGCACGACATTCCGAACAGTATCGGCGCCGTGCACATGAACATCCTGCCGCTCGGCGACGACGAGATGGTCGCCTTCTACCGCAACCGTTTCGCCGAAAACATTCTTTCCAGCCGATCGAGTGACGGCGGCAGGACGTGGAGCGCGCCCGAGCCCACGGAACTGCCGAACAACAATTCCTCGATCCAGGCAACAGTCCTGAATGATGGAGCGATCGCAATGGTTTACAATCATTCGAATGCAGCCATGTCGGACGCGCGGCGCCAATCTCTCTATGACGAAATCGAGGGCGACGAGGCTGGAGAAACGGCCGCCGTCCTCGCCGATATAGGTCGCAAGGCGGTCTGGGGTGTTCCTCGTGCGCCCCTGAGCCTTGCGATATCAAGGGATGGCGGCAAGAGTTTTCCGCGTCGCATGGATCTCGATACGGGTGACGGGTTCTGCCTCAGCAACAATTCCAAGGACTCGCTGAACCGCGAATTCTCGTATCCCTCGGTCATCCAAGGCGGCGACGGTACACTTCATGTCGCCTACACCTACTATCGGCGGGCGATCAAATATGTGCGCCTCGCCCCGCCACTCCTGCCGTAGCGAGGCGGCCGCTGGCTTGTTGTAAATTTGCGTCCCATCTAGCGCGAAAAGGTCGCTGGCATGATCGGTTCGACCGACTGAACGTGGAGAAATTGACAACAGAGTTGGCAGCCTCGTCGCCAGCGCAGTGAAGGCCGGCTCGCACCGTCTACTATCGACGACTGTCAGCTATATATCTGATTATAATTATCAAACATCAATGCAGATGGCTGCTGAAACCTGAATCCAGCGCATATCAGACGATAAAATTTCGCGCTCTCAGAAATGCCCGCTTGACTTCGATATGACAACTTTACATTAAAGAGGGCGACACTATTGCCGCAAGATCCTGCAGGGAGGACTGGTCATGGCCAGCTTGGGTTCGCCAATCACGATAATTCGGCCGCATCAGATCGAATTCGGCATCGGCACGGCAGGAAAGCTCGGCAAATGGGCTGCCGAGAAAGGTTATCGGCGCACGCTTGTCATCTCGGACGCTTTCAACGCTTCGCGCGTCGACGTGCTGGAACTGAAGGGCGAGGTTGCGGTTTTCTCCGAAGTAACGCCTGAGCCTGATACGGCCAATCTCGACAAAGTGCTGACTGCGGCCAACGCCGCCGATGCCGAGCTGGTCGTCGGCTTCGGCGGCGGCAGCGCCATGGATCTGGCAAAGCTCGCCGCCGTTCTCGCCGGTTCCGGGCAGACGCTGCATGAGGTCGTCGGCCCGAACAGGGTGCGCGGGCCGCGCAAGGTGGGACTCGCCCAGGTACCGACAACCTCGGGCACCGGCAGCGAGGCCGGCATCCGCGCGCTCGTCACCGACCCTGCGACGATGGCGAAGCTTGCTGTGGAGAGCCTGCATATGCTGGCCGACATCGCAGTCGTCGATCCAGCCCTGACCTTCAGCGTGCCGGCGCGCACCACCGCCGCAACCGGCGTCGACGCCATGGCCCATTGCGTCGAGGCCTTCACCAACCGCAAAGCCCATCCGATGGTCGACATCTATGCGATCGAGGGAACGCGGCTCGTCGGCAGATATCTCGCCCGCGCCGTCAAGGATGGCAACGACGCAGAGGCGCGCGCCGGCCTATCGCTCGCTTCGCTTTACGGCGGCTTCTGCCTCGGCCCGGTCAATACCGCCGGCGGCCATGCTCTCGCCTACCCTCTCGGCACGCGCTGGCACGTGGCGCATGGAGCGGCGAATGCCCTGATCTTCCCGCATGTTCTCGCCTTCAACACGCCGGCGGCCGCGGAGAAGACGAAAGCGGTGATGGCAGCGCTCGGCTATGAAGCCTCGGAAAATACGGCATCGGTCTTCGATGCGGCTTATGCTTTTTGCGCCGAACTCGGCATTGAGATGAAGCTCTCCGGCCTTGGCGTGCCGGAAAGCGATCTCGACGCCATGGCTGACGACGCCTTTGCCATTCGCCGTCTGCTTGATAACAATCCGCGTGATCTCAGCCGAGCCGACATCCGCTCGATTTACGCGGCCGCCTTTTAATACTGTTTCAGAAGGGACTTTGGTGATGGACAGGAATGCGAAAGTCGCCGTGACGTTGGGCGATCCGGCTGGAGTCGGCCCCGAGGTGATCGTCAAGGCCTTGGCGGCGCTTCCGAGTGAAGAGCGCCGCGATTTCGTCATCGTCGGCAATGTGGAAGCGCTGGAGCGGGCTGACCGCGTTAGCGGCACCGGGTTGAAGTTCGTGCCTGCCGATGGATCCGATGACGACAGGATTGCCGTAGATGAAGTCCCGCTCGGCGCACCGCTGCCGGAGATCGGCAAGGTCAGCCCGGTCGCGGGCGATGCGTCCGTGCGCTATATCACCCGCGCCGTCGATCTCGCCATGTCCGCCAAAGCCGATGTCATCGTCACCGCGCCGATCAACAAGGAGGCGATGAACCTTGCCGGTCATCACCATGACGGCCATACCGGGCTTCTCGCGCATCTCACGGGCTCGAAAAGTTCCTTCATGCTGCTGGCCTCCGAGCGGCTGAACACCATCCACGTCTCGACCCATATCTCGCTGAAGGGCGCGATCGAGCGCGCCAAGACCGAGCGGGTGCTGGCGACCATCGAAGCCGGCCACAGGCATTTCCTGCGCCTCGGCAAGACCGCGCGCATTGCTGTTGCCGGCCTCAACCCCCATTGCGGCGAAAACGGCCTGTTCGGCACCGAGGACATGGAGTTTCTGGCGCCGGCCGTCGAGCAGGCACAGGCTCGGGGTATCGATGTCGTCGGCCCGATCTCCGCCGATACGGTGTTTGCCCGTGCCTATAACGGCGCCTTCGATCTCGTCATCGCCCAGTATCACGACCAGGGCCATATTCCGATCAAGCTCGTCGCCTTCGAAACCGCGGTCAATGTCTCGCTCGGCCTGCCGATCGACCGCGTCTCGGTCGACCACGGCACCGCCTTCGACATTGCCGGCACCGGCAGGGCCAACCACGTCAACATGCTGTCCGCCATCGCCTATGCCCGGCTGATGGCCCGCTCGCCGCGGCGGCAGGTGTGATTGCGGCAAGATGTCGAACAGTGCCAACATCATAATCTGCTGACCAAGTCTCATCCGTCCGGCGTTTTGGTCTACTCTGCGGAAAGGTCGATTGAACCCCAACCCCGTCACATGCCCGGCGGTCCCAGAACACGGGGGCGGTGATCGAGGGGAATTCCGGGTGGGCCGGGTTGATCAAGATGTTACGGTCGACGCGGGCGACGACGCTTGGCACCGCAACGTGGCGCAGCGTTCTTCTTGCGGCATTTTTCGCCGAAAGACTTGCTACGGCGGCCGGCATGCTGTCCCAACCGGGCAGCGCGGGGCGGCGTTCGCTCGTGCCGGGGCTCAGCTTTGCCCCTGATGCAGCCGACGGAAAATCCGCTCGATCTGGGCAACAACGGCAAAAAAGACGATGCCGGAGAGAGAAGCGAGCACGACGGCGGCAAAGAGCCTTTCCGCCTGATAGTTGAACGTCGACTGAATGATGACAGCGCCCAGCCCCTGGTTCGAGCCGATCCACTCCCCGACGATCGCGCCGATCACACAGGTGGTTGCCGAAATGCGCAGCGACGCAAACAGCAAGGGGGCGGACCGTGGCGCGCGCAGGCGCCAGAACGTTTCCCACCCACTCGCCGAAAGCACATGCATCAGCTCAAGCTCGCTTACAGTAGCCAGATTGAGGCCCCGGGCGGTATTCACCAGGGTTGGGAAGAAGCAGATGAGAGCGGCGATGATGACCTTCGGGAGCATGCCGAGGCCGAAGATGAGAATGATGATCGGCGCGAGCGCCAGCACCGGAATCGTGTTGAAGAGCAGGACAACGGGAAAGTAGGCGGCCTGGAACCGCGGATTATAGACAAAGGCAACCGCCAGTATCACGGCGAGACCATTGCCCAGGAGGAAGCCGAGGCCCGCCTCGCCCCACGTCGGGACGGCGTTCGACAGCAGGAGGCGCCATTCGATGCCAAGCGTACGCATGATCGCCAGCGGCGTGGGAACGATATAACTCGGGACACCGAGCGCCGGCACCAGGCACTGCCAGGCGAGGAGCAGCGAAAGGGCGCCGATAACGGGAAGGCCGATCGCCTCTGTGAGGGACAACGGACGGTGCGTCATGCAGCCGCACTCCCCTCCTGCAGCAATCCCCGCAGATGGGCGGCGGTCTCCTGGACATCGAGGCTCTCGCGCCGACAGAGGCCGCGCTCGTCTTTCAGCGGTTTTAGGTCGATCAGCGCCTGGACGCGGCCCGGATTGGCGGCCAGGACCAGCACGCGTCCGCCGAGATAGATCGCCTCGACGACGCTGTGGGTTACGAACAGGATAGTCGTGCCGGTCCGTCGCCAGACGTCCAGAAGCTCATCGTTCAGTCGTTCGCGGGTAATTTCGTCGAGCGCACCGAAGGGCTCGTCCATGAGCAGGATGTCCGGCTCGCATTGAAGAGCGCGCGCTATGGCGACGCGCTGGCGTTGTCCGCCGGACAATTGATGCGGATAGCGGTCGGCCAGATGCGACAGGCCGACCAGCTCGATCCAATGATCGGGCCGCGGATCGACCGATCGCGAGATGCTCTTCTTCCCCACCTGCAGCGGCAGCGCGACATTCTCCCTCACGGTCCGCCAGGGCAACAGCGTTGCTTCCTGAAAGACGAAGGCGACCTCGCGCCGCCGGCGCGCCTCAGAGGCAGTCCTGCCGAGCACCGACAACCGCCCGTCAAGGGTCGGAAGAAGATCTGCCACCGCACGCAAGAAGGTTGACTTGCCGCAACCGGAAGGCCCGAGAATGGTCAGAAACTCGCCCCTGCCGACGCGGAGGTCGACGCCCGACAGAACGCGGGTCGTCTCGACAGCGCCGGCATAGCCGATAGCCAGATTCTTGGTTTCGATGGCCACTGCTTCAGGCAAATCCGCTCTCACGCAATCTTTGGGCGGTCACCCGCCGTCATAGCCAATATCTCAGTCGTATAGCAATCCTCCAGCTTCGGCGCGCCGCTCTTGAACTGGCCGATCTTGTCGTAGACGGAAATCTGCTCGGCGAGAGCGGCTGGATCGAAGCTGCCCCAGCCGTTTCTGCCGGTCTCTGTGTCGAAGCTCAGCGACAATATGCGCGGCACCGTCTTCAGTTCCACGGCAAGATCGAGCTGCGGATAGGCCTCCACCGTCAATTTCACCGCCTCTTCGGGATGTTCATGCGTCCAGGCCCAGCCCTTGGCGACGGCACGCAGCACCTTTGCCAGCGTCTCGGCATGGCCGGTCACGGCATCGTCGGTGGCGAAATAGACATTGGCATAGGATGGCAGGCCCGTGTCCTTCATCATCAGATCGATGCGGTCGGGGCCGATGACGGAAAGGGCCTGCGTGTTGGTGATCCATCCGGTGACCGCATCGACCTGACCGGTCATTAGCGGCGTCATGTCGAAACCGATATTTGTAATGGCCAGGCTCGAGGGATCGATATTGTTCTTCAGCAGGATGGCATCGAGCACGTAACGGGCCGTCGGCTGGATGCCGATACGCTTGCCGACCATATCCTTGACGGTGCGGATCGGCGCCTTGGGCAGCGAATAGAAGGCGAAAGGCGCCATGCGGAAACCGCAGGCGAAGATCTTGATCGGCACGCCGGATGACCGGGCAAGAAGAAGCTGTGCCGAATCCGAGAACTGACCGAGTTGCGCATCACCCGTGATCACAGGCGGCACCGTTGCCGAATTCGGACCCCCAGGGGAGAACTCGACGTCGAGACCCTCGGCCTCAAACAGGCCTTGCTTGGCGGCAACGATATCGCCGATCTGTCCATTGCTCATCAACCAATCGTATTTGATGACGACTTTGGATGCGGCGGCGCTCGAATGACGCGGTACGAACACGCTGATCCCCGCCGTTGCCGCGGCAAGAGCAAAGGCTCCACCCTTCAGGACGCTACGTCTGCCGACCATGATTTGTTTGTCATACCCGTTCATTTGCTTGCCTTCCCCTAGTTGGTTTGCCGGACGGCTGGCTGGGCCGCTTATGCCAGTTATCGCGGTTCGATGTCGCCGATCGGGCCGCCTTCAGACCACGCATAGATCTCCCAGAGATTGTCGTCGGGGTCGGCGAAATAGCAGCATCGCGCATTCCAGACGTAATTCTGCGGCGGCGCGTGGAAGAGCACGCCGGCAGCCTTCAGCTCCGCATAGGCAGCATCGACCTGCTCTGGCGAGGCAAGCTCGATGGCCGCGCAGGCCTTGTGTACGCCCGGAGGAGCCCGGCGGCTTGAGACACCGGTATTCTCGGCGATATGCGCGATCTCCCAGAGCGCCAGCGTGACGCCCGCGCCTTTGAAATCGGCAAAGCCGGGAGCGCGGCGGCGCGGCCTGAAGCCAAGCCGCTCGACATAGAAGGCAGACGCTCTTTCGATGTCCTCGACCAAAAAACAGATGTCGGTGATCGGATTGGTTTGGGCAAAAGCGGTCATACAGGCCTCCTGATGTGAAAAGCCTCGCAGACAACAGCCTCAAGAGATTTCAAATTCGTGCGGTTATCTTTCGCAAAATTGCTGATTCGCCACCGGCGGGCGCCGGCTCAAAGACGGACCGAACGCTGGTATTCCTTCGGTGTCGCCCCCATCAGGCGGCGAAAGACGCTGGAGAAATGCGCCTGGCTGGAAAAGCCTGTGGCGTAAGCGATGCTTGCGAGCGTCTCCTTGCCATCGGCGAGATAAAGTCGCGCCCGCTCGATCCTGCGTTCGAGGACGAAGCGATGCGGCGCCACGCCCGCCGCCCGTTTGAATTCCCGGCTGAAGTGAAAGGGGCTCATATGGGCCACACCGGCCAGCTCCTCCACACTCAGATCGGATTTGCCAAGCAGGTTCTCGATGTAATCGATCACGCGCCGGAGATTCTCCGATGTCAGCGGACGATCGCCGGCCTCAGGTCTGGCGCCCAGCAGTTTTACAACGCAACAGGCGAGCGCCATTCCCAGATGCTGCATCAAAAGCAGGTCGTCGCGCCCGGTCTTCTCGACGGCAAAGGCAAGAGAAAGGGCAACCTGCAGCGTTGTCGGATCAGTCGTTGCGCTCAGTGCATCACTATCCCAATGCTCCGGATCGAAGCGAGAGCCCCCGAGGCTGCTGTAGAGCGCAGGTGACTGGAAGATCGAGATATAATCCGCCGCATCGCCCTCGACTTCAAGGACCGTGGCAGCCGGTTGAAATCCCAAGGTGAACGGCGGCCTTTCAACTTTGCGGAAGGCCCCGCTTCCAAGCCGATAGGCATATCTGCCGTGCGCCGTGCGGTTGATTGAAATTCTATGAAGCGAGCCCTTCGAAACCATCTGTCCCGCAGCGCTGCGATAGGTCTCAACGATCATGTCGCGTTGGACGAAGGCCTTGTAGCCTCCAAGGGATGGCCGGCTTATTGAGAAAATCTGCGGGTCGATCTCGGGCATTGTTTCATTCTCCCTGGCAGAGAAGAGGCAAGTTGCGCGCCAAATGGAAGCCAAGCTTCGCGCTGGATATCGACGTCGTGGGATAAAACCCGACGGTGCCCACTTAAATCGTGGTTTTAAGACCGCTGTCAGCCCACACGGCACCACGGCCTGGCAGGCGTTCATCCACGGCAAATTTGGTCGCATGCGCAAGAATTATGCAATGCATGTTACTTCCTGATCGGCGGCTGCAGATCATCGGATCGCTCTCAACAGCGCGCGGCATCCGAAATCATTCCCGGTCACGGCAAACCGCAGCCAGGAATGCGCTTTTGCTCCGTCCACTCTTTTCCCCGGAAATGGTCTTTTTGGAAATTCGTTTCTCCCCATTCCTATTAGTACACTTAATTTATAGACATCATCAATTTGGAGAGTGGGAAATGACCATCGAAAAATCCGGAAGCGGTCTCGCAAGACGAGACCTGTTGAAACTGTCCGCCGCGGCCGGGGTTGCCGTCGCCGGTGCTTCGCTCATCGGGCAGAAGCCGGTTTTTGCGGCCGAAGAGCTCTCGCTGAAAGGCAAGCGCATCGCCATCAGCGCCACCGGCACCGATCATTTCTTCGACCTGCAGGCTTACAATGCTCAGATCGAAGAGGTGAAGCGTCTCGGCGGCGAGCCGATCGCCGTCGATGCCGGGCGCAATGACGGCAAGCTGGTCTCGCAGCTGCAAACCTTGATCGCACAGAAGCCGGATGCGATCGTTCAGATCCTCGGCACACTGAGCGTTATCGATCCCTGGCTGAAGAAGGCGCGTGATGCCGGCATCCCGGTTCTGACCGTCGACGTCGGCTCGACCAATTCGATCAACAATACCACGTCAGACAACTGGGGCATCGGCAAGGATCTGGCGCTGCAGCTCGTCTCCGATATCGGCGGCGAAGGCAATATCGTCGTCTTCAACGGCTTCTATGGCGTGACCCCCTGCGCGATCCGCTACGACCAGCTGGTCAATGTCGTCAAATATTTCCCGAAGGTGAAGATCCTCCAGCCGGAACTGCGCGACGTCATCCCGAACACCGTACAGGACGCCTTCACCCAGATCACGGCGATCCTCAACAAGTACCCGGAAAAGGGCTCGATCAAGGCGATCTGGTCGGCCTGGGACATTCCCCAGCTCGGCGCGACCCAGGCGCTGACGGCAGCAGGTCGGACCGAAATCCGCACCTATGGCGTCGATGGCAGCCCCGAAGTGCTGCAGCTCATCGCCGATCCGAATTCGCCTGCTGGCGCCGATGTCGCGCAGCAGCCGGCAGAAATCGGCCGCACCGCCATCCGCAACGTCGCAAAGCTGCTCGCCGGCCAGACGCTGCCGCGCGAGACCTATGTTCCCGCACTTCTGGCCAACAAGCTCAATGTCGGCGAAGTCACCAAGAAACTCGGCATTGGCTGACGCAGCCTGATGGACGGTCCGGCCATGCCGGACCGCTCAAGATTGGCCACCACGTCGGGATGGATTGCATGACTGCCATTTCCTTCAAGCAGCCGGTGACGGCGCGAGACGACATCATCCGCTTCGAAGGCATCGTCAAACGTTTCGGCGGCGCGCAGGCGTTGGCAGGCGCGTCGCTGATCGTAAAGCGCGGAACGATCCACGGTCTTGTCGGGCAGAATGGTGCCGGCAAGTCGACGCTGATCAAGCTGCTTGCCGGCCTCCATCAGCCGGATGACGGGCGGATCGAGATCGAAGGACAGACGTTCGACAGGCTGACGCCGCATCTTGCCGAAGCGCTCGGCATTCACTTCATTCACCAGGATCGGCTGCTGGTGCCGACCTTCACCGTCGGTGAAGCGCTGTTCCTCGGCCGGGAGCCGCGTATATCGGGCACGCCTTTCCTCGACCGGCGGCTGATGCAGCGCCGCGCTTCCGAAATCCTCAACGACTATTTCGGCGTCCGATTGCCAAACACTGCCCTGATCGGCGAATTGTCGACGGCCGAAAAGCAGATCGTCCAGATCACCCGTGCGCTCCTCAATCAGCCGAAGGTGCTCGTGTTCGACGAGCCGACGGCGGCACTGGTGCGCCGCGAGGCCGATATTCTCTTCCGGCTGATCCGCCGCCTGCGCGATGAAGGCGTAACCATCGTCTACATCTCGCACTACCTGAACGAAATCGAGGAACTCTGCGATCACGTCACCGTGCTGCGCAACGGACTTGATGTCGCTTCCGTGCCGATCGGCGAGACTTCGGCCGCGGCGATCGCCCGGCTGATGGTCGAGCGGGATATCAAGGAGATGTTTCCGAAGCCTGAGGTCGCGCCCGGTGACGAGATCCTCAACGTCGAGCAGCTGTCGGCGCCGGGAAAATACAGCGACATCAGCTTCTCGCTTCGCCGCGGCGAGGTGCTCGGCCTCACCGGCCTGCTCGGCTCCGGCGCAAAGGAACTGGTTCGTGCTCTCTTCGGTCTGGAGTCACCATCTTCCGGCCGCATCGAAATCAACGGCAAACCGGCTCGTCTTGCCAATCCGACGCAGGCTGCCGGCCACGAGATCGCGCTGGTGCCGGAAGATCGGCGCCGCCATGGCATTGCGCTCGATCTCAGTGTTGCCGAGAATACCAGCCTTTCCAGCCTCGCCCGCTTCACGCGCTTCGGCTTTCTCCATCGCAAGCGCGAGCAGCGCGAGATCGATGCCCTGATCACGCGGCTGCAGGTGAAAGCCAGCGGGCGCAATGCGCTTCTGCGCACGCTCTCGGGCGGCAACCAGCAGAAGGTGGCGATCGCCAAGTGGCTGAGCCGGCACTCCGAAGTCTATCTCCTCGACGAGCCGACGGTCGGCGTTGATATCGGCTCTAAGGTCGAGATCTACACACTGATCGGCGAACTTGCGGCGCGGGGCGCCGGCGTCATCGTGCTGTCTTCGGATCTGCCCGAACTCATCGGCATCACCGATCGTATCCTCGTGCTTTTCCGCGGTCGTGTGGTGCGAGAATTCATCTCGTCGGAGACCACCGCGGATGCCGTGCTGGCGGAATCGACCGGGTCGTCGGAGGGACAGCGCCGTGTCGGCTGAAGTGGAATTCGCGCCTGCCGGCTTTTCGGCAATAGAACCGCCTCCCCGGCCGGCCGGCAACATCGCGGCTGCGGCGCTGCGTTTCGGATCACTGATCGCTTTTGCAGCCATTCTGATCGTCTTCTCGCTCACCGCACCTTACTTCCTCAGTGTCGGCAATATCGGCAACGTGCTCGGCCAATCCGCCATATCAGGCGTACTCGCCATCGGGCTGACGGTTGTTCTGATTGCCGGCGGCTCCAACGTCGTCACCGGCGGCATCGATCTCTCGCTCGGGGCCAATATGGGCCTCAGCGCCGCCGTCTACGCCACCTTGACCCAACTCGGCTACGGCGACGCGGCGGCGGCCTCGGCGGCAATCGGGACCGGGGCGCTGATCGGCACTGTCAATGCCGTTGCCGTCGTCTATGCCGGCATCGTTCCGTTGCTGGCCACGCTTGCCGTGATGAACGTCGTTGCCGGCCTGGAACTGGTGCTGACCCAGAATACCGTCCTGCCCGCCTCCACTCCCTTTCTCTCCGCTCTTTCGGCGTCTGATCCCCTGGGCCTGCCGGTTCTTGCCTATGTGCTTCTCGGCTTCACGGCACTTGCAACGGCCATCGTCCAGTATACGCCGCTTGGCCTGCGTCTTTATGCCGTCGGCGAGTTCCCGGAGGCGGCGCGCGCCGCCGGCCTGCCGCTTCGCCGGCTACTATCAGGCGCGTTCATCGCCAGCGGCGTGTCCGGCGGCATTGCCGGTATCCTGTCGGTTTCCTATCTGAGCGGCAGCACGACCGGCTCCGGCGAGATGCTGCTGCCCGTCGTCGTCACCGCTTTGCTCGGTTCGGTCTTTTCGCGCCGGCTGGTTCCCACGATGGCCGGCACTTTCCTCTCGGCTCTGTTGGTCGGCTTCCTCACCAACGGCTTCCAGCTGCTCAACATTTCGAGCACGCTGGTCAGCGGCATCCAGGGCTTGCTCATTCTCATCGTGGTCTCCGCGACCACCCTGTTGCGCCGGCGGGAGGCCTGATCATGTCGCTCCAGACGTCGACACCTGCCGTCACCGACCTGCCGCGCCTCATCGCTGCCGGCGCGGCGCGCTACGGGCTCGTCCTCGCGCTCGTCGCGGTGTCCGCCATCTTCTCCGCGGCAACGCCGACATTTCTGACGCTTGCCAACCTCCAGAGCGTCCTGGTCAACAATTTCACGCTGCTTGCCATCGTTTCCATCGCCATGACCTTCGCCGTCTCCTCGGGCGGCATCGATCTCTCTGTGGGAACGGCGATGGATTTTGCGAGCTTCGCCTTCGTCTCCCTCGTGCTGGCAGGTCAGCCGGTGGCGATTGCCGCCCTTGCCGGACTAGCGGCAGGAGCACTCGTCGGTGCCTTCAACGCGCTGCTAATCTCAGGGATCGGTGTCTCCCCCTTCCTTGCAACGCTCGGCACGCTGTTCATCGGCCGCAGCGTCCAGCAATTGCTGACCAATGGCGGCAACCCGGTCTACCTGTCGCCGAGCGGTGTGCCGGAAGCTTTCCGCGTTCTCGGCCACGGCACGATCGGCGGCTTTCCGGTGCCGCTCGCGGTCGCGATCCTCATCATAGCTGCTGCCGCGGTTGTCTTTGCCCGAACGCGTTTCGGCCGCGTCATCCTGTCGATCGGCATCCAGCCGGCCGTCGTTCGCTATTCCGGCATCGCGGCATCGGCCCATATTGCCGCTACCTTCGTCATCGTCGGCTTGATCGCGGCTGTCGCCGGCTTGATCCTGACGGCGACCGTTGCCGTCTATATCCCCTCCTCCGGCAATGCCTTCCTGCTGAATGCCATCGGCGCGACCTTCATCGGCACGACTCTCAGCCCGCTTGGGCGGCCGAACGTCGGCGGCACTGTCCTCGGCGTGCTGCTGCTCAGCATCGTCGCCAACGGGCTGCTGTTGACCGATCTTAATTTCTACTGGCAGCAGGTCGGCACGGGCACGCTGATCTTTGCCGTGCTCGCCCTGAGCTTCATCAACAGGAAAGCCGCCGGCCGCGCATAGGAGCTGCCGTATCCGCGGATATGTCAGCCCGCCGAGCTTTCCGAAATCATTCGCGATACGGCGTTTTTCCAGCCGATGATCTTGCCCTGCCGCTCGGTCTCTTCCATCAACGGGCTGAAGCGGCGGTCGCAGGCCCAGGCCTTCGCAAAATCGCGCTTGCCGGGCCAGATGCCGGCCTTCGAACCGGCGAGCCAGGCGGCTCCGAGCGCCGTCGTCTCGCGGATGGCCGAGCGGTCGACGGGATTTCCCGTGATGTCTGCCAGGCACTGCATCGTCCAATCCGAAGCCGCCATGCCACCATCGACGCGCAGCACGGTTTCCAACTGGTTGGCGCCCCAGTCCTTCTTCATCGCCACCAGCAGGTCGAGCGTCTGATAGGCGACGGATTCAAGCACCGCGCGGGCAAATTCCGCCGGGCCGCTGTTGCGCGTCAGGCCGAAGATCGCGCCGCGCGCGGCCGGATCCCAATAGGGCGCGCCGAGGCCGGTGAAAGCCGGAACGATATAGACCTGCTGTCCGGGGTCTGCTTTGGTGGCCAGAACCCCAGCCTCGGAAGCCTGGCTGATGATGCCGAGGCCGTCGCGCAGCCATTGCACGGCCGCACCCGCAATGAAAATCGAGCCTTCGAGTGCATAGGTCGTCTCGCCATCAAGCCGGCAGGCAATGGTCGTCAGCATCCGGTTGGAGGAGGAAACGCGGTCCCGGCCGGTGTTGAGCAGGGCGAAGCAGCCGGTGCCATAGGTGGATTTCATCATGCCGGGGTCAAAGCAGGCATTGCCCACGGCCGCCGCCTGCTGGTCGCCGGCGACACCGAGGATCGGTAGCGCGGCCCCGAACAGAGCCTCGTCGACCCGGCCGAAATCATCGGCGCATTCCTTGACCTCGGGAAGCATGGCTGAGGGAATGCCGAGAATGCCGAGAAGCTCCTCGTCCCAGGCGCCGTCATCGATATTATAGAGCAGCGTTCGCGAGGCATTGGTCGCATCGGTGGCATGCACACGGCCGCCGGTCAGCTTGTAGATCAGCCAGCTGTCGATCGTGCCGAAGCAGACCTCGCCCGCCTCCGCCCTTTCGCGCAGGCCATCGACATTGTCGAGCAGCCAGCGCAGCTTCGTTCCGGAGAAATAGGGGTCGAGCAGCAGGCCGGTCTTGGCGCTGAACAGCTTCTCATACCCGTCCGCCTTCAGGCTCTCGCACATTTCGGCCGTGCGCCTGTCCTGCCAGACGATCGCGCGGTGAAGCGGCGTGCCGGACCTGCGATCCCAGACGACCGCGGTCTCACGCTGGTTGGTGATGCCGATCGCGGTGACGTCGGCGGCACCAAGACCGGCATCGGCGATCGCGCTCCGCACCGTGTCGATGACAGACTGCCAGATTTCGGCGGCGTCATGCTCCACCCATCCGGGCTGCGGATAATATTGGGTGATCTCCGCCTGCGCCGAGCCGGCCATTTTCATGTCGCCATCGAAGATGATGGCGCGTGAAGACGTCGTGCCCTGGTCGATCGAAAGAATATAGCCGCTCATACATCCATCTCCAGCTCGCACGAAACCGCTCAGCCCGCCGCTCGGCGGCAGGACGCCAGGTTTAATGAGAGAAAGATTGTGTGGTGCCACCGGCTTGAAGCCGGTGGCAGGAAGTGATGGCCGGAGACCTTGTCGCCTCCGGCCGGGTCCGCCTTACTTCTTCTGCCAGCTCTTGACGAGTTCGTCGTAGTTGACGGTAAGCGGCTTTTCCTTCTCGTTCTCGATCTTCAGCTGCGGTGCCAGGTTGCCCTTCTTCACCGCATCGGCATTCCAATATGCGAGATCATGCTCTTCGGCGAGTTTGGGGCCGATATCGCCCTGTACCTTGGCGCGTTCCAGGCGCTGCAGCACCTTTTCCTGTTCGGAGCAAAGCGAGTCCATCGCTTCCTGTGCCGTCTTGGCGCCGGAGGAGGCGTCACCGATCGCCTGCCACCACAGCTGCGCGAGCTTCGGATAGTCAGGAACGTTCGTACCGGTCGGCGACCACTGCAGGCGGGCCGGCGAACGGTAGAATTCGATCAGGCCGCCGAGCTTCGGCGCGCGATCGGTGAAGGACTTATGATCCAGCGTCGACTGGCGGATGAAGGTGAGGCCCATGTGGCTCTTCTTCACGTCGACAGTCTTGGAAGTGACGAACTGGGCATAGAGCCAGGCCGCCTTGGCGCGATCGACAGGCGTGGACTTCATCAGCGTCCAGGAGCCGGCATCCTGATAGCCGAGCTTCATGCCGTCTTTCCAGTAGACGCCATGCGGGCTCGGGGCAAAACGCCATTTCGGTGTGCCGTCGGCATTGACGACCGGCAGGCCTTCCTTGACGAAGTCGGCCGTGAAGGCCGTGTAGGTGAACATCTGCTGGGCAATTTCACCTTGCGACGGGACCGGTCCGGATTCGGAGAAGGTCATGCCCTGAGCGGCAGCCGGTGCATAAGCCTTCATCCAGTCCAGATACTTCTGGATCGAATAGACCGCTGCCGGGCCGTTGGTATCGCCGCCGCGCGCAACGCACGAACCGACCGGACGGGAGTTCTCGTCGACCTTGATACCCCATTCGTCGACCGGCTTGCCGTTCGGAATGCCCTTGTCGCCGTTGCCGGCCATCGACAGCCAGGCATCGGTGAAGCGCCAGCCTAGCGATGGGTCCTTCTTGCCGTAGTCCATGTGGCCGTAGACCTTCTTGCCATCGATCTCGCGGCCGGTGAAGAACTCGGCGATATCCTCATAGGCCGACCAGTTGACCGGCACGCCGAGATCGTAGCCGTACTTCGCCTTGAAGTCCGCCTTGTTCTTCTCGTCGTTGAACCAGTCGTAACGGAACCAATAGAGGTTCGCGAACTGCTGGTCCGGCAGCTGGTAGAGCTTGCCATCAGGCGCTGTCGTGAACGATTTGCCGATGAAGTCGTCGACGTCGAGGCCGGGATTGGTGACATCCTTGCCTTCATTGGCCATCCAGTCGGTCAGCGAGCGGGCCTGCTGGTAGCGCCAATGGGTGCCGATCAGGTCCGAGTCGTTGATATAGGCGTCATAGATGTTTTCGCCCGACTGCATCTGCGTCTGCAGCTTTTCGACAACATCGCCTTCGCCGATCAGATCGTGGGTGACCTTGATGCCGGTGATCGCGGTAAAGGCCGGAGCCAGCACCTTCGATTCATAATCATGCGTGGTGATCGTTTCGGAAACGACTTTGATGTCCATGCCGGCGAAGGGCTTCGCGGCATCGACGAACCACTGCATTTCCTTTTCCTGGTCGGCGCGGGAAAGCGTCGAGAGGTCGCCGACTTCCTTGTCGAGGAACGTCTTGGCCTCGTCCATTCCGGCATAGGCCGATGCTGTCATCGCCAGCAGCAAGCCTGCTGTCGTCGTCAATAAGTGCCGTCGCATAATATCCTCCCAGGGTTTGCGATTGCAGTTACGTCTCAGGCGGCCAGTACCCCCGGCCATCTGTCTTCTCCTTGCCGTTACACGTAGCGGAACACGCCGATGGCATACACTACGGAAATGGCAAGAGCCCACCACAGGTTGGGCCCAGCGAGCCCAAGCCATGCAAGATGAATGAACGCTGCGCCAAGCAGCGAAATGAAGAGCCGGTCGCCGCGCGTCGTCTCGAAACGCAGCACGCCCGTGCGCGGCGTGCCGCCCGGCGAAAAATATTCCCAGACGCTCATGGCGATGAGCAGCGTAAGGATCGTCAGGAAGAAGAGCGCCGTCGGCAGCGTCCAGGCCATCCAGGTAAAATTCATGACCGTCTCCTCCTCAGACGCGGCCCAGGGCAAAGCCCTTGGCGATATAGTTGCGAACGAAATAGATGACGAGCGCGCCGGGAATGATGGTGAGCACGCCGGCTGCCGCCAGTACGCCCCAGTCCATGCCGGCCGCCGAAACCGTGCGCGTCATGATCGCCGAGATCGGCTTTGCCGCGGTCGTCGTCAGCGTGCGGGCCAGCAGCAGTTCGACCCACGAGAACATGAAGCAGAAGAAAGCGGCGACACCGATCCCGCTTGCAATGAGCGGCATGAAGATCTTCACGAAGAAGCGCGGGAAGGAGTAGCCGTCAATATAGGCGGTTTCGTCGATCTCCTTCGGCACGCCAGACATGAAGCCTTCGAGGATCCAGACCGCAAGCGGCACGTTGAACAGGCAGTGGGCGAGCGCCACGGCGATATGGGTATCGATCAGGCCGAACGCGGAATAGAGTTGGAAGAAGGGCAGCGCAAAAACCGCCGGTGGCGCCATCCGGTTAGTGAGCAGCCAGAAGAACAGGTGCTTGTCGCCGAGGAAGCGGTAGCGCGAAAAAGCGTAGGCCGCCGGCAGCGCCGCAAGCACTGATATAACAGTGTTCATCACCACGTAAATGATCGAGTTGATGTAACCGTTATACCAGGACGGATCGGTGAAGATGACTGCGTAGTTCCGGAGCGTCGGGTTTTGCGGCCACAGCGAGAAGGCGCCGGTGATCTCGGCATTCTCCTTGAAGCTCATGTTGATCAGCCAGTAGATCGGCAGGAGCAGAAAGAGGATGTAGAGCGTCGTAACCACCCAGGAGAGGTTTCCGGCGGGCTTGTATTTCTTTGTCGAACCCATGGATCTCTCCTTTCTCAGGCGTTGGCGTCGCTGCTGGTCATGACCGTGTAGAAGATCCATGACAGCAACAGGATGATCAGGAAGTAGATGATCGACATCGCCGCGGCGGGGCCGAGATCGAATTGCCCGACGGCCATCTTCACGAGATCGATCGACAGGAAGGTCGTCGAGTTGCCGGGACCGCCGCCGGTGACGACGAAGGGCTCGGTATAGATCATGAAACTGTCCATGAAGCGTAGGAGCACGGCGATCAGCAGCACCCGCTTCATCTTCGGAAGCTGGATGTAACGGAATACGGACCAGCGCGAGGCGCCGTCGATCTTGGCGGCCTGATAATAGGCGTCCGGGATCGAGACGAGGCCGGCATAGCAGAGCAGCACGACGAGGCTCGTCCAGTGCCAGACATCCATGACGATGACCGTGACCCAGGCGTCGACCGGATCGCGGACGTAGTTGTAATCGAGGCCGAGCCCCTCGAGCGTATGGCCGAGCAGGCCGATATCGACGCGTCCGAAGACCTGCCAGATAGTGCCGACGACATTCCACGGGATGAGCAGTGGCAGCGCCATCAGAACGAGGCAGACCGGAACGCCGATGCCCTTCTTCGGCATGTTGAGAGCAATGAAGATGCCGAGCGGAATCTCCAGCGCCAGGATGATGAAGGAGAAGAGCAGGTTGCGCTCGAGCGCTTCCCAGAAGCGGTCGGAATGCAGCGTCTGAACGAACCAGTCGGTGCCTGCCCAAAAGAACTCGTTATTCCCGAACGTATCCTGAACCGAATAGTTGACAACAGTCATCAGCGGGATGACGGCCGAAAAGGCGACGAGCAGCAGCACCGGCAGGACCAGAAACCAAGCTTTGTTGTTCCACGTCTTCTGCATGGCTCAGGCCTCCCTGCCGACGCGCCAGCTGTCGGCGTAAATGCTGATGGCGGACGGATCGAAGGTGACGCGGGCATCTGCGGGGATATCGGCATCCTCATGCACGACGATCGCAATTGGCTGGCCGGCGAAGCGGGCGCGGACGATCTTCTGCCGGCCGATATCCTCGACCTTGGTGATGTTGACCGGCATGCCTTCCCGCCCGAGGCGGATGAATTCGGGGCGGATGCCGAGCTCGGTCTTGGAACTGCCAGCGGTCTTCGGCGCGTAATCCAGCGTCAAAACCTCGTCTCCGACCTTGACGGCGCTGCCTTCGACCCTGGCGGGCATGACGTTCATACCGGGCGAACCGATGAAATAGCCGACGAAGGTGTGGCTCGGCCGCTCGAAAAGCTCGGCCGGCGTGCCGATCTGAACGATCTGGCCGTCATACATGACGACGACCTTCTCGGCGAAAGTCAGCGCCTCGGTCTGGTCGTGGGTGACGTAGACCATGGTGAAGCCGAACTGCTTGTGAAGCCGCTTTAGTTGCGAGCGCAGCACCCATTTCATATGCGGGTCGATGACGGTCAGCGGCTCGTCGAACAGGATGGCGTTGACGTCGTTGCGCACCAGGCCGCGGCCGAGAGAGATCTTCTGCTTCTGGTCGGCCGTCAGCCCTTGCGCCTTGCGCTTGGCCCAGCCGGCAAGGTCGATCATCTCGAGAATGTCGCGGACGCGGCGGTCGACATCGGCCTCCGCCACGCCGCGGTTGCGCAGCGGAAAGGCGAGATTATCGTAAACGGTCATGGTGTCGTAGATGACCGGAAACTGGAAGACCTGGGCGATGTTGCGGCTCTGCGTCGACAGGTTCGTCACATCCTTGCCGTCGAAGAGGATGCGACCGTGCGAGGGCTGTAGCAGACCCGAGATGATGTTTAGCAGCGTGGTCTTGCCGCAACCGGAGGGGCCGAGCAGCGCATAGGCGCCGCCGTCGTTCCACTCGTGGTCGACTTCCTTCAGCGAATAATCCTTCTCTGTCTGCGGATTAGCTCCGTAGGCGTGGCGGATATGGTCGAGCGTAATGCGTGCCATTGTGCTCTCCTATGCCTTTCCGGCTTCAGCGGTAGCGCGGCCAATCGTGGCAATGGCGCCGCCATCGGCGCCGAAGGCCAAGAGGTGGCGCGTGTCGAGAAAGGCCTCTATCTCCATGTCCGGGTCGATGTCGTGAATGCCATGGGCGAGCATCACCCAGCGCACGCCGTCATAGTCCAGGTGAACAAAGCTCTCCGAGCCGGTGATCTCCGAAACCAGCGTGCGCGCCTGCAGGCGGGCAGCCTCACCGGTCTGCGGTTTGAAGCCGAGGTGATGCGGGTGAAATGCGACGGTCACCGGCCCGTCCGGCACGGCAGCCAGATGCGGGGGAACCGGAAGTGCCGCTCCGCCCGGACGCGTAAAGACGTTGTCCGATTTGGTCACGTCGAGGATATTCAGCGGCGGATCGGCAAAAATGCCGGCTGTGGTGAGATCGGCGGGGCGGCGGTAAACATCGATCGTCGGCCCGAACTGTGTTACCCGGCCTTCGTTCAGTGTAGCCGTGTTGCCTCCGAGCAGGAGCGCCTCTGACGGTTCGGTCGTCGCATAGACGAAGATCGCGCCGGATTGGGCAAAGATCTTCGGCAGTTCCTCACGCAGTTCCTCGCGCAGCTTGTAATCGAGGTTGGCAAGCGGCTCGTCCATCAGAACGAGGCTGGCATTCTTAACGAGCGCACGCGCCAGCGCGGTGCGCTGCTGCTGACCGCCGGACAGGTTCAGCGGCGTGCGATCGAGATAGGGCGTCAGCTTCAAAAGTTCGGCCGCCTTGCGCACTTCGCGGTCGATGGTAGCGGCATCCTTGCCCGAGATGCGCATCGGCGAAGCAATGTTCTCGTATACGGTCAGTGCGGGATAATTGATGAACTGCTGGTAGACCATGGCGACATTGCGCTTCTGCACCGGCATGCCGGTGACATCGGCGCCGTCGAAATGGACCGAGCCGGCGGTCGGACGATCAAGCCCGGCCATCAGCCGCATCAGCGACGTCTTGCCCGACAGCGTCGGCCCGAGCAGGACATTCAACGTGCCCCGCTCAAGGACCAGATCGGTCGGATAGATATGATAGTCCGCGCCCACCATCTTGGCGGCGTTTCGCAGTTCCAGCATTCCGATTCCCCTGCCTCCACGCAGCGGGGACCACATGCCGCCTATCCGGCCATCGCCGGTATGGCAGCCATGTACTCCTCCAGTGACTGGGCCTGCTCCTTCGATAGGCGCAGACCATCCTTTGTTCTCCTCCACAGCACGTCTTCGGCGTGCCGGGCCCATTCATGCTCGACGAGATATTTGACCTCAGCCTCGTAGAGATCGCCGCCGAACAGCCGTCCGAGGTCGTCATGGCCGCGGGCAGCGCCGAGCAATGTCACAGCCCGGGTGCCGTAGCGGCGCACCAGCCGGCGGGCGTGTGCATCGGCAAGGAACGGATAGCGCCGCTTCAGACCGGCGACCTCCGCTTCGTAGCCACGGACCGGGAAGTCGCCGCCGGGCAGATGGCTTTTGGCTGTCCAAGGAGCACCCTTGACACCGATCGCGGCGCCGATCTTCTCCAGCGCATGTTCGGAAAGCCGGCGATAGGTGGTGAGCTTGCCGCCGAAGACGTTGAGCAGCGGCGCGGCCCCGGCTTCGCCCTCCAGCTTCAGTACATAATCGCGCGTCGCTTCCTGCGCCTTTGAGGCGCCGTCGTCAAAAAGCGGCCTGACTGCCGAGTAGGTCCAGACGATGTCCTCCGGCCTGACCGGGTCCTTGAAATATTCCGACGCGGCATTGCAGAGATAGACCGTCTCCTCCTCGGAGATCCGGACATCTTTGGGATCGGCGGTGTAGTCGCGGTCGGTGGTGCCGATCAGGGTGAAATCGCCCTCATAGGGGATGGCGAAGATGATGCGGTTGTCGGGATTCTGGAAGAAATAGGCACGAGGGTCGTCGAACTTCTTCCTGACGACGATATGGCTACCCTGAACGAGACGAACGTGGTGGGCCTCGTTCTGTCCGAAGGCGGAACGAATGACATGATCGACCCAGGGACCGGCGGCATTGATCAGCATGCGGGCCTGATGGCTGTCATTGCGGCCAGTGACCGTATCGGTCGTTTCAATGTGCCAGAGTCCATTCTCGCGTCGCGCCGACACCACTTTGGTGCGCGGCATGATCGTCGCCCCTTTGTCGGCAGCGTCGCGGGCGTTCAACACAACCATGCGGGCATCATCGACCCAGCCGTCGGAATATTCGAACGCCCTGGTGAACAGCGCCTTCAGCGGCTTGCCGGCCGGATCCCTGCGCATGTCGAGCACCGACGTCGCCGGCAGCAGCTTGCGGCCGCCGAGGTGATCGTAAAGGAAGAGGCCGAGCCGGATCAGCCAGGCCGGGCGAATGCCGCCCTTGTGATACGGCAGTACGAAGCGCAGCGGCCAGATGATGTGCGGCGCCATCGCCCAGAGGATCTCGCGCTCCATCAGCGATTCACGCACCAGGCGGAATTCATAATGCTCGAGATAACGCAGGCCGCCATGAATCAGCTTGGTGGCGCCGGACGAGGTGCCGGAGGCGAAATCGTTCATCTCCGCCAGCGCGACGGAATAGCCGCGCCCGACGGCGTCGCGCGCAATGCCACAGCCGTTGATGCCGCCGCCGATGACGAATATGTCGTGTATCTCCCGGCCCAATTGCCCCCTCCGAGCCCGCTGCCAATTTCGCATCGCACAAATTCTGCGGATTGCGAAAGTGAGAACAGTTAAAACGAAAGGAATGCGAATGTCAAACGAATGTTTGCTCCATTCGCATGACTAACGCGATCTGGTGCTCGTTTCGATCAGCTTCACATTGTTTTCGAGGCAGAGATTACGAATCGACGGTACCGGACAGTGGTCGGTGATGAAGGTATGGACCTGGGAAAGCTGGCCGATCCGGACCGGCGCGGTGCGTTCGAACTTCGTCGAATCGGCAACGAGGATGACATGCCGGGCATTGGCAATAATCGCCTGGGCGACCTTCACTTCGCGAAAATCATAATCGAGAAGGGCCCCGTCGATATCGATCGCTGATGCGCCGATGACGGCATAATCGACCTTGAACTGGCGGATGAAATCGACCGCCGCTTCGCCGACGATGCCGCCGTCCGAGCCGCGTACGACGCCGCCGGCGATCACCACCTCGATTGCCGGAAAGAGACGCAACCTGTTGGCAACGTTGATGTTATTGGTGATCACCATCAGCTCGTGATGATTGGCGAGCGCCTCGCCCACCGCTTCCGTCGTCGTTCCGATGTTGATGAAGAGCGAGGCTCCGCTCGGGATCAGCTCGACTGCCGCCATACCGATTGCCTGCTTCTCGGAAGCGGCAATCTGCCGCCGCGCCTCGTATTTGACGTTCTCCGTTCCGCTTGGAAACGTGGCGCCGCCATGGATGCGTGTCAGCACCTGGGCATCGCAGAGATCGTTCAGATCCTTGCGGATCGTTTGCGGCGTCACCGAAAAGCGGGAGGCAAGCTCCTCGACCAGAACCCTGCCGCTCGATTTCGCAATCGCCACGATTTCAGTTTGTCGGTCGGTCAAGAACATCGGTGCCCCTTTCGCTCTGCTTTCGTTTTTAAATAAAGCGAACGGCGGCGCAATGCCTATTTGTCAGCGAGACTTCGTCACCTTGATGTGGCGGCGGTCCGATGCACCTATCTTTTCCGCATCACATTGACGACGAGCACACCAAGGATCGCCATCACGCCGCCGGCAGCACCCAGCGCCGTCGGCGTCTCGCCCAGCCAGACGAACCCGATCAGCGTTGCGACCGGCGGGACGCCGTAGAGAAAATTCGAGGCGCGAGCGGCCGTCAGCCGCTTCAATGCGATGGCCCAAGTGAGATAGCCGATCGCAGTCGGGAAGATGACGAGATAGGCAACGCCCCAATTGACCTCTGCCGGCGCCGCGGCCAGCGCGCGGATCGTTGACGGGACGGCCGGAAACAGCGGCACGGAGCCGATCAACAGGATCCAGGCGGTGACGGCAAGCGCCGGCAGGCGGGCGAGCAGCGGCTTCTGCAGCACGCTGGCGATCGCCGAGCAGAGCGCTGCGCCGAGGATCAGCACGGCGTTCGGATCGAGCTTGAAGCCGCCGTCGGAGGAAAGCGCAATCAGCGCCACGCCGCCGAAGGAAACCGCGGTGCCAACCCACCCCCAGCGGCCGAAGCGCTCGCTGAGCACGAATGTGGCAATCAGGGCTGTGAAGACGGGCATGGTATTGATGATGAAGCTCGCCGGCCCCGCCGCCACAGTCTGCTCGCCGGTGTTCAGGAGAACCGCATAGGCAGCGATGAAGAGGACGGCAGCCACCGAGAGGCGGAGGAAGTCACGCTTTTCCGGCATCGGCCGGTAGGTGGCGAGATAGAAAAGGGCGAGGACGCCTGCCGCCACATAACGCGCCGTTGCCAGTTCGATCGGCGTCAGCGGCCCGAGACAGATACGGATCACCACGAAGGAAGAGGCCCAGAAGAGAATGGTGACGACAATCGCGGCAAAGGCGATCAGATCGAAGCCGCTTTGCTGTTTTGCCGAAACTGGTGCGCTTGCCGCCATGCTCATGTTCACCTCCATATGTGCTTGCGACAATGAATAAGGCTTTCGATGCATGCTTGAAAAGCACCGCAATCGATGATCAAATGTGAGCATGGTTCACAGCTCGCCAGTGCTCCCCCCGCTCGATACGCTCGAGACCTTTGCCCGCGCCGCTCGGCTCGGATCGTTTTCGGCCGCGGCCGAGGAAAGCGGAATCACCCATGGCGCCGTATCGCGGCAGGTCTCGCGGCTCGAGCGCTGGATGGGTGTGCGGCTCTTCGCGCGTGAAGCTCGCGGTGTGCGCCTCACCCCGGAGGGAATGCGCTTCTTCGTCCGTGCCGAGGAAGCCCTTTCCCTGCTCGGTAACACCGGCGAGCGCTGGCTGCCACGGCCGAACAAGGCGGTAGTGCGCCTTTCAGTTACTCCGTCCGTCGCCTCTCTATGGTTGTTTCCGCGCCTGGCAAAGCTCGAAGGAAATGAGCTGCACGTCGAATTGACGCTCGAACACCGCCTGGCAGACTTCGGCGAAGGCACGGACCTTGCCATCCGCTGCGGCAAGGGACCATGGGCCGGTGTGCGCGCCCTGCCGCTCTGGCAGGAGAAATCTTTTCCGATCGCCTCACCGGCAATGGCAGCACGACTCGGGCAACGCTCGGATGCGGTTTCGCTGCTCGATCTGCCGATCCTTCACGACTCCAATATCGAGGGCTGGCGCCGCTGGCTCGCGCGTGAGGGCGTCGACTATACGCCACGCGGCCAGGACCGGCGCTTCGAAGATTACAATCTGGTGATTGATGCCTGCGCCCAAGGGCTCGGCATTGCGCTCGCACGGCCGCCGCTGTCGGATGCCGCGCTTGCCGAAGGGCGGGTCGTCGCTGTGTCACAGCGCACCCTCGATTCCCACGTCGCATTTCACCTGATCCGGCCGGACGATGCATTGAGAAGTCCTGCCATCGAATTCGCCAGCCGCATCCTGCGCGAAGCCGGCCATGACGAGGCGACGATCAACGCCTTTATCGCACCTGGCAAGCCGAAGGCGTGAATAGAAAACGAGCCGTGCACATCAGCCGTCTGCAGGCGCTTGGCTACGCAGGCTCACTCCATGGGGAACTTCAGCCGCATTTCCTTCGCCAGTTCGAAGCCAGCATTCCGATAGACCGGCTCCCCCACATCCGAGGCATGAATGACGGCAGTCGTGCAGCCGATGGATTTCAGATATTCGACGGCCTTGTTCGTCAGCGCCAAAGCGATGCCGCGCCGACGGAAGGCTTCGGCGACATAGACGGACCAGATGTAACCGTGCAACCGCTGTTCCGGCCGAATGACTTCCGGAAACGGCGATTGGTGCAGCTGGCAAGATACGGAACCAGCGATTTCATCGTCCACAATGGCCAGGAACGAAGCAAGGCGCCGCTCCTCGCGACCGCTTCTCAAGAACGACAATATCCGCGCCACCGCATCCGACCTGTAATGTTCGGGCGGCGTGCCATAGCTGTCCCAGATTTTCAGATAGTGCCCGACCAGGATCTCATCCTCGTCGGGCGTAGCAACTCGGATATCCATCGTTTCGTCGCCAGCAAGCCCAATCCAATAATCGCGTGACGCCCCCGCTGCGTCGCGGCAGGGGCGACAAAACCCGTCAATCCGCCGGGGTCAGTGTCATCGACGCGCTGCCGGCCGCAACATTCAGGCCCAGCTGGCCGGTCAGGCTAACCGTCTGCAGATGGATTGAACCGGAGGTGCCACCGACCAGGAGGTTGGCGCCGACGCCGGCACCAACCGTCGCCTCTGCGCTGGCACCGACATAAAGTCCGGCGAGCGACCCTCGATGATAACCAGCCGTTGGCGCAAACACTGCCCAGATCAGACGACTGCGCGTGGTGAAGCCGAGATCGATGCCAAGCTTTCGAATTTCGCCGGTGTAGTGATCGAAAAGCTCATTGCCGACAATTGACTGAAAGACACAATCGGCTTCCTTGGACGAACCGAGCACATATCCCGTGCCGCCGCCGATATCGCAAGTGAGATAACCGATCTTCACGCCATTGCGCAGGTCCGGCTCTTCATAGGTTCTGGTGACGGGGTCGGCGGCATTGGCCGCCCCCGCGCCGACAAACGTCAACGATACCGCGGCAAACGCCGTCGCAAGAGTTTTTTTCATAAGTCTCTCCTTCTCAAATCGTGACGGGAACACCCGGCTGGCGGCACCGGATATCGCAGGGGACCGCAGAGCAATCCCGGACGGCGCCGTTTTCGCATCGCGTGTCAAAGCGCGTGGGAGGGCGCAAGCGACAGCCCCACGGTTCAGCCCCATTGGGACATTTCGAAGGCATATGCGACTTGCATGCGGCCTTTCACGATCTTGTTAGGGATGGTTGCACAAAAAGCACATTCGCTCGAAGCGAGTTTCCGCCGGCCGGTGAGGGCCGTCAACAAAAGCAAAACCCGGTGATAATTATCACCGGGCTTTATACTTGATCAATCTTCACTATACTCTGCGCATGAAGCGCATGACAAGCGAGACGACGAACAACACCAGGAAAATGAAGAACAGAACCTGGGCAATGGAAGCTGAAGCCCCTGCGATGCCGCCAAATCCGAGGACACCGGCAATCAAGGCCACAACGAGAAACACCAGAGCGTAGTAAAGCATCGCAATCTCCTTTTACGTTGCTGCGGAGATAACGGCGACCGCCCGGTTTGGTTCCCTCACCCTCATGGCTGGCAGATGGAACGTCGCATCGGCGTCGTTCAGCCGAAATGAAAGACGCCGCTGTACATCCGGTCGCCTTCAGTCGGTTCGGGAGGTTCGGCCGCATCGAGATACGTCTTGAGCGGCCCGGTCAGCACGAACCAGACACTTGCCCCCAGCATGAAACAGGCGCCCACCGGATCATCGATGCGGGCGATGAAGGGAAGGCAGGCGGATGAAAACAGCACGATGATCCGCACCGACCATTCCGCCTCCCGTTTGGCGACGGCCCGCGCCCTCGAGGACTTGTATTCCCGGGCGCCATAAGCGCTTCCGCCTGCCTTGACCGCCGAAAGCAATTTTTTGGCTGAAGGCAGGGCCAGCATGATCAGCGCGGCGATGCTGAGCGCGAAAGGCTTGCCTGTCATAACCTGTCCGCTGGCAATCAGGAGAAAGGATAGCACGACGAGATTCCAGGTCGGCTCCAGCAGCTCCGGCGACTGCCGCGTACGGATGTGCCACTGCCGCAGCAAGCCCGCCGCGCCGTTCAATAACGGCTGATCGATATGACGATTGATCCAGTCCATGCTGATGTGCCCGCCCCGATTGTTTTAAGAAGGCCCGAACACCACGGAAATTGGTCATCATCGTGGCAGAGAGCCGGCAATATCGGCCGGCGCTATTCTTCGCTCACATGAACGGCCCTCACAGCCGGCGGAAAAATAGCCGTTCAGCTCCGAAGTCCGGGCGCCGCGTGGCCGGTACGCGCCACATATTCCGTATAGCCGCCGCCATATTGGTGGATGCCCTCCGGCGTCAGCTCCAGCACCCGGTTAGAGAGCGCTGCCAGGAAATGCCGGTCGTGGGATACGAACAGCATGGTGCCTTCATATTGCGACAGCGCCTTGATCAGCATTTCCTTGGTGTCGAGGTCGAGATGGTTGGTCGGTTCGTCGAGCACGAGCAGGTTCGGCGGGTCGAACAGCATCATCGCCATGACCAATCGGGCCTTCTCGCCGCCAGACAGCACCCGGCACCTTTTCTCGACATCGTCGCCGGAAAAGCCGAAACATCCGGCGAGCGCCCGCAAAGGCCCCTGCCCGGCCTGGGGAAACCGATCTTCCAGCGATTGGAAGATCGTGCGCTCGCCATCGAGAATATCCATCGCATGCTGGGCGAAATAACCCAACTTGACGCTGGCGCCGAGAGCGACACTGCCTTCGTCGGGCGTTGTGGTGCCCGTCACCAGCTTCAGCAATGTCGATTTGCCGGCGCCGTTGATGCCCATGATGCACCAGCGTTCCCGCCGCCGCACCATGAAATCCAGCCCCTCATAGATGCTTCGGCTGCCATATTTCTTATGGACGTTCTTCAAGCTGATCACGTCCTCGCCGGAGCGCGGCGCTGGCTGGAATTCGAACGCGACCGACTGGCGGCGCTTGGGCGGCTCCACCCGGTCGATCTTCTCCAGCTTCTTCACCCGGCTCTGCACCTGCGAAGCATGCGAAGCGCGCGCCTTGAACCGCTCGATGAACTTGATTTCCTTGGCGAGCATCGCCTGCTGGCGCTCGAACTGGGCCTGCTGCTGCTTTTCGTTCTGCGCCCGCTGCTGCTCGTAAAATTCATAGTCGCCGGAATAAGAGGTCAGCGAGCCGGCATCGATCTCGAGGATCTTGTTGACGATGCGGTTCATGAACTCGCGGTCGTGCGAAGTCATCAGCAGCGCACCCTCATAGCCCTTGAGGAACTCTTCAAGCCATATCAGGCTTTCGAGATCGAGATGGTTGCTCGGTTCGTCGAGCAGCATGACATCAGGGCGCATCAGCAGGATGCGGGCAAGCGCCACACGCATCTTCCAGCCGCCCGACAGCGCACCGACATCGCCGTCCATCATCTCCTGGGTGAAGCTCAGGCCCGCAAGCACTTCGCGGGCTCGGCCGTCGAGCGCATAACCGTCCAACTCCTCGTAACGCGCCTGCACCTCGCCGTAGCGCTCGATGATCTCCTCCATGTCGCCGGCTCTCTCGGGGTCGACCATGGCCGCCTCCAACTCCCGCAGTTCGGCGGCAACGACGCTGACCGGCCCGGCGCCGTTCATCACCTCGGCGACGGCACTGTGGCCCGCCATTTCGCCGACGTCCTGGTTGAAATAGCCGATCGTGACGCCCTTCTCGCAGGAGACCTGGCCCTCGTCGGGCTGCTCTTCGCCGTTGATCATCCGGAAGATCGTCGTCTTGCCGGCGCCGTTCGGGCCGACGAGGCCGATCTTCTCGCCTTTGTTGAGAGCGGCCGACGCCTCGATAAAGAGGATCCGGTGGCTGAGCTGCTTGCTGATATTCTCGATACGAATCATGGTCTGCTATGGGCCTGAAAGAAAGTTACGGCGCCCTTACCATGCGGGGAAATGGCAGGAAAGGTCCGTTGCCCTGCCCTCTCGATCTCGAAGACCGGATTGGATAAGGTTGTCGCCTGCGCTGATAAGGAATCCGTGCCCATGAGCGTTCGGCCGCCGCAATCTTTCAGACACTCCCAGGAGGATAGGAACGGCCTCAACGTCCTCGAATACGAGCTGATGTCGGAGCGCGCCGATTCACTCGGGCGTCACGGGCTGAAGGTGGAGGCGGCCCTCGCCGCCCTGAAAGCCTGGACCGGCGAACGCCAAAGCGCGCAGGAACGCGAGAAGCTTCTCAATGACGCCTCCGATGCGGTCTGGGCATTCTTCATCCAGCGTGAAATCTGCGGAATGAGAAACAACCGCGACGCCATTCAGCGCTATGGAATTCCGAACGAAGTGATCGCAAGGTTGGGCGCGATACGGAAGTAACGAATGAGCACCAGCTGGCGTGTGATTACCAACCTCACCGATTGAGTAGAAACTCACGGTGCGGAAATGAGATGCCTTGGTACCAACTACGAAAGGGAATTGCGATGCCAGCCTCAATCCGGATCGGCAATCAGGACCTCACCGTCGATGTCTCCTCCCTCGGCGCCGAGATGCAGGCGCTTAAATCAAGCGACGGACGCTCCTGGCTATGGACGGGCGACGCCGCCTTCTGGGCCGGGCGTTCGCCGATCCTGTTTCCGATCGTCGGCAAGGCTCCGGACGACAAGATCGCAATCGACGGCACGGTCTATCCGATGGCCCAGCATGGTTTTGCCCGCCGCAGCGAGTTTACCCTCGCGGCATCCGCGGCAACGATGTGCCGGTACGAGCTTGCCGCCTCGGAGAGTACCCGGGCGGTCTATCCGTTCGAATTCCTGCTGGCCGTGGAGCATGCGGTAGAAGGCCGGGCACTGACCGTCAGCGCCGAGGTGACCAACCGCGACCGGAAGACGATGCCCTTCGGGCTTGGATTCCACTCCGCCTTCGCCTGGCCGCTGCCCGGCGCTACCGGACGCGCCCACATCATCACGCTCGACAATCAGGGCGAGCCTGAACTCGTGCGGCTGGCGGGCGGCCTTATAAATCCAACGCCATTGCCCTCACCCTTCGACAAAGGCCGGCTGGTGCTGGATCATGCGATGTTCGAGCAGGATGCGATGATCTTCCCTGTA
Source organism: Rhizobium sp. L9 (assembly GCF_002531885.1). Classification (NCBI taxonomy): domain Bacteria; kingdom Pseudomonadati; phylum Pseudomonadota; class Alphaproteobacteria; order Hyphomicrobiales; family Rhizobiaceae; genus Rhizobium; species Rhizobium sp. L9. Next base: position 82,910 of record NZ_NWSZ01000016.1, read on the forward strand.
GGGGCGGGAGAAGGGCTGCGCTACGGTGCCGAGGACGGGCCGAGCGTGCGCTTCGGTTTCGAAAACCTGCCCAACCTCGCTCTCTGGACCAAGCCGGGCGCGCCCTTCCTCTGCGTCGAGCCATGGCACGGGACGGCTGCGCAGGCCGGAGCTTCAAGCGAACTCTCGGAACGGCCCTCGACGACGCTACTCGCACCGGGCGCTGTTGCGCGTTTCGCCTTCACGGTCGAAATCGGCCATTAGCGTTCACGTGTGAAGCCCCCCTTCGCATGACGGCAAGGAGGGCTTTCCCTACTGAGGATCTTCCTGCGGTGTCCGGGTTTCAATGGGCGCCCGCACCGCCGCCGGCCTGAGGCTTTTTGGTGAGAAGCAGGGCAAATGCCGCCACTGCAAGCACCACACCGATGACAGCGAAAGTATCGCTGAAGCCCAAGATCAATGCCTGGCGCTTGACGATCTGGCCAATCGCAACGACCGCCTTTTGCGATGCGACAGCCGGATCGGTGACGCCATGCTGGATGAAGTAGCCGGAAAGCTTGCCCAGGCGATCGCGAACTTCGTCACGGCTCAGCGTAATCGACTGACCGATGATATTGGAATGGAACTGTTCGCGCTTCGTCAGGATGGTGCCGAGAGAGGCGGTGCCGACCGCGCCGCCAAGATTGCGCAGCATGTTGGTCAGGCCAGAGGCGGCGGCGGCATCTGATGGAGCAATGCCGGCCGTCGTAATTGCTGTGATCGGGGTCAGCACCAGGGCCTGGCCAACGGCACGGACAATATTCGGGATCCAGAACTGGTCGCCGGCATTGTCGGCCGAAAGCATGATGTTCATGAAGCAGCTGATCGCGAAGATCGAGATACCGAGGAAGCCGATATAGCGGGCGTCGAAACGCTTCATGAGAACAGGCACCAGCGGAATAAGCAACAGCTGCGGCAGGCCGGTCCAGGCGAGCACGTTGCCGATCTGCTCGGCATTATAACGCTGCACCTGGCCGAGATATTGCGGCAGGATATAGACTGTGCCAAAGAGCGCGACGCCGACCAGGACGTTGACCAGCACGCCGATGCCGAAATTGCGCTGAGTGAGCAGCCGCAGCTTGACCAGCGGCTTCTTGACCGTCAGCTCGATCCAGATGAAGGCGGCGAGAAAGACGAAGGCGACAAGGCTGAGCTTGACGATGAAGGGCGAGGAGAACCAGTCTTCCTTGTTGCCTTCCTCCAGCACGGTCTGCAGCGCAGAGAGGCCGACCGCCATGGTAAAGATGCCGGCCCAGTCGCCTTCCCTCAGAAGGTGGAGCTGCATCGGCTGCTTTTCCAGCGTCAGGGCGAGAGCGGCCGCCATAATGAGGCTCGGGATCGTGTTGATGAAGAAGATCGTCTGCCAGCCATAATTCTCCGTCAGGTAGCCGCCGATCGTCGGGCCAATGGCCGGGGCGAAAGTGACCGACAGCGCGAAGATCGCGAGCCCCAGCGGCTGCTGGGTCTTCGGCAGTTTGGTTAGCACCATGGTGAAGGCCATGGGGATCAGTACGCCACCGGCAAAGCCCTGCAGGCCGCGCAGCAGGATCATCGTGCCGAGATCATGCGCGAAGGCACAAGCCATTGAAAACAGCGGAAAGAGAATGGAATTGACGAGGATATAGCGGCGGAACGAGAAGACATTGCTGAAATAGGCCGTCAGCGGAATGACGACGATCTCCCCGATGAGGTAGGATGTCGATATCCAGGCGCCGTTGTCGACGCCCGTTCCGATGCCGCCCTCGATGTCGAGGAGGGAGGCGTTGGTGATCTGGATGTTGAGGATCGCCATGAAGGCGCCGATCATGCCGGCGAGAACGGCGATCCATTCCTTGGTGCCGGCGCCCGGCTGCGATATGGGGGCGGCTGTTGCTGCGATAGTGGACATGACACGATCTCCTAATCCCCTCGCCTAACTGCGGTCGGCATCGGCCTTGGTGTCGATGCTCGGTTGAACGGACATGCCGGGTCGCAGGTCGCCATTGGCGGCTTCGCCGTCCAGCACGATCTTGACCGGAATGCGCTGAACGACCTTGGTGAAGTTGCCGGTCGCGTTGTCGGGAGGCAGAAGCGCGAATTCCTGGCCGCTTGCCGGAGCAAGGCTATCGACATGGCCCCGATAGATGCGGCCTGGGAAAGTATCGACCTCGATATCCACCGGCTGGCCGGCGCGAACATCGGTCAGCTGCGTTTCCTTGTAGTTGGCGATCACATAGACCGCGCTCGTGGGTACAACCGACATCAGCTGGGTGCCCGCCTGCACATACTGGCCGACCCGCAGCGTCCTGTTGCCCACGGTGCCGTCGACAGGGGCGGTAATCGTTGCATAGGAGAGGTTCAGTTCAGCCTGATGCTGGACGGCCTGGTCATGGGCGAGCGTCGCCTTCGCCTGGGCGAGTTCGGCATTGAGAAGGTCGACCTGCTTGACGGCGGCATCCAGCGCAGCATTATCGCGTCCAATGGTCGCCTGGGCGGCGGCGATGGCGGAAGCGGCCTGCTGCGCCGTCTGAACCGGCGCATAACCGCTGGTGGCGAGATTGGCGTAACGCTTGTTGTTCTGTTCCGCGAAGGTTTCGTTCGCCTTGTCGACCTCGACCGTGGCGCGGGCCGCGGCAATCGTCGACTGCTGAATATCCAGCGACGCCTGCTTGGCATTGAGCGTCGCCTCGGCAGCGGCGACATCGGCCTTGGCCTGATCGAGAGCGGCACGGAAATCGCGATCATCGATGCGTGCGAGCGGCTGACCCGCCCTGACCACCTGGTTGTCGCCGACGAGCACTTCCGCAATGTAGCCCGAAATCTTTGGCGCGACAGTCGTATTGTCGGCCTTCACATAGGCGTCGTCGGTGGAAATCTCGAAGCGGCCGACGGTCCAGTAACTATGGCCGTAATAGCTGGCGGCGGCGATCAGGGCGATGGCCGTCGCGCTCAGCAACAGTCCGCGCCCACGGCGCTTGCGGGCGGGAGGCTCCAAAACGGGGGCAGCTTCGACGATGCGTGGCGTGTTGCCGGCATCAAGGGTTGCCGGCGCGGCCTCCGCCGTGGTTTCGGTGACAGGCGCGTTGTTGTTCAGGGCCTGCAGCGTACTAGTGGACATTGCCTTTCTCCTATTACTGGTCGCTGTCGCTACCGGCTGCGGCCTCTAAATTCACGTCAGTTCCACTTTTGGAAACTTGTTGTTTTCCAAAATATGCTCTATAAAATCGGTGTCAACAAGAATTTGGAAAATAGTCATGGTCCAAAATCACGAAATCGAGAAGAGACCGCGAGGACGACCGCAAGTCCGCTGCGACGACGATACGAGAAGCGTGATCATCGAGGCGGCTAACCGGCAGTTCCACGAGAATGGTTATGCCGCGGCAAGCATCGCCGCGATCGCGCAAGGGGCTGGTGTCTCGACCAAGACGCTCTACCGGCTGTTTCCGACCAAGGCGGATCTGTTTTCCGAGATGATTATCGAGCGGACGGGGCGCTTCCTCATGTCGCTCGATCCCGGAACGCTTGCGGTATTGGACCTCAGGCAAGGATTAGAGCGCATGCTGACGGCCTATGGCATGCTGACGCTCTCGCTGGACACGATCACCGTGACTCGGCTCGTCATCAGCGAGTCCGACCGCTTTCCCGAGATCGCCACGACCTTCTATGAGAAAGCGATCGTCAGGACCAACGCGCTGATGGAAGACTGGCTGCGTAGACAGATCGATCGCGGGCTGATCGCACTCGACGATCCACATGCTGCCTGCGGGATGCTCCGTGGGATGATGATCATGGAGCCGCAGCGCGCCGCGATGCTGCGCCAGCAACAGCCGCCGGGGATCGAGGAGATCGCCGCGAGGGCGAAGATGTGCACGGATCTGTTCCTGAAGGGTTGCGCGCTCTGAAGTGTCGCTTGGGCTCCAGAGCGCAATGATTTCTGTGCCAGGCGACGCCAATGCCCTCAGGTCGGCGGGGCGTCCAGCGCATGCAGGATGCCGCGAAGCTCGGCAAGGCCGCGCATGCGGCCAATGGCGGGGTAGCCGGGCGTGACCGTTTTGTCGAGATCGTCAAGCATGCGGTGGCCATGGTCCGAGCGGAAGACGATCGTGTCTTCGGGAGCGCGGCGGCGGTCTTCTGCAACCAATTCGCGGAGAACCGCGACCATGTCGACATCACCTTCCAGATGCGCGCTTTCGTGGAACGTCCGACCGTCGCCTTCACGCGTCGTTGAACGCAGATGCGCGAAGTGGATGCGCGAAGCGAACCGCCGGGCAATCGCCGGCAGGTCGTTGTCGGCGCGCACGCCGAGGCTGCCGGTGCAATAACACATACCGTTCGCCGCCGACGGCACTGCATCGAAGAGAGCGGCATAATCATCGGCCGTCGAGGCGATGCGCGGCAGGCCGAAGAGCGAGCGCGGCGGATCGTCGGGATGCAGCGTCAGCTTGACGCCGCGTGCTTCGGCCGCCGGCGTCACCGCCTCCAGAAATTCGATCAGGTGCCGGCGCAGCTTTGCGGCATCGATGCCGCTATAGGCGACAAGCTTTTCCCGGAAGGCCGGAATGGTAAGGGGCTCGGTCGTCGAGCCGGGAAGGGCCGAGGCGATAATGCGGGTGAGGTCGGCGACCTCCTCCTCCGACATGGCCTCATAGACGACACGCGCCCGTTCGCGATCCTCATCGGAATATTGCTGGGCCGCACCCGGCCGTTCCAGAATAAAGAGGTCGAAGGCTGCAAAACGCTCATGATCGAAGCGCATGGCGGTGGCCCCTGTCGGCGTCACGAAATCGAGGTCGGTGCGAGTCCAGTCCACGACAGGCATAAAATTATAGCAGACGATCGGAATGCCGCAGGCGGCGACCGCTTCGAGGCTGGCGATCCACGCCTCGATTTCAGCCTTCGCCTCCCCGCCTCTGCGCTTGACTGCATCAGGGATCGGAATGCTTTCGACGACCGACCAGACGAGTGGCGAGCGGTCCGCCGGCGTCGTCTCGATCAGAGACTGGCGTTCGCGCACTTCCCTTTCCGTCCAGGCCCTGCCGATCGGCACTTGATGGAGGGACGAGACGATATTGGTCGCGCCCGTCTGACGGACATCATCCAGCGTCACCGGCGCTTCCGGTCCGAACCATCTCCAACCCTGTCGCATCCTTCTTCCTTCCCTCGCCTCTTCGTTTTCGTGGTGATTCTGCCGTCAGCAGAAATAATCGGGGTAACGCGAACGCAGTTCATCGACATCGGGAATGACGGCGCTCAAGTGATGGATCATCGCGCCGCGCGCAGCCGCAGCATCATGGGCGGCGAGCGCGTCACGAATGACGATATGTTCGCGGACCACATTGTCCATGCGCCCAAGCGCCGGCAGCGCCAGCCGTCGCGCCCGGTCGATCTGCACCTTGACCGTCTTCAGAATCGCCCAGATGCCGGGATAACCTGCTATCTCAGCGATCGCCTCATGAAAGGCCTCGTCCTCCTCATGAAAGTTCGAGGCGTTGTCGGCCGCGGCATGCGACCGCTGCCGGGAGATGATCGCATCCAGATGGGCAATATCGGCAGCGCTGGCGGTTTCGGCCGCAGTCTCGACGGTCGTACCTTCGAGCGCTTTGCGCACCACCACTGCCTCGGGGATCGACGCGACAGGCACACGCGACACGACCGTGCCTGACTGCGGATAGATGTCGACCAGCCCGCCTTCGGAGAGCCTGAGCAGTGCCTCGCGCACCGGTGTGCGGCTCACCCCGAAATCCTCGGCGATCCGCTTTTCCTGCAGCAACAGGCCAGGCGGCATCCTGAGCGAGACGATGTCGGCATAGAGACGTTCGTATATGGCACCGGCCGTGGTGACGCGGCGCAACTTCGGGCCGACTTCCTGGGAAATCGAAACTGCAAGCGCTTGGGCTTCCGAGGACTGCCGCATAGTCGAGACCAGTGATCGTGTTCTGGCATACTAGTATATCAGCTGCGACACCCTGCCAAGGCCTGCGAAGGAATGGATTACATTTGGAGGTTGGGGTCGTTTGACCATGCGTTTCGATGCTGGTCGAGACTGTTGGTTGGAACTTAGATCAGCCGAATTGGTTGAGAACCAATCAAGGAGGCGCCGATGAAGAACCCGGTACGACGCACAAAAAATGAAGACACGACCGACGACACGCGGCTGAAGAAATCTTCCCTCGCCGGTGCGCGGAAAGGGAAGATGGCGCGGCAAGCCACACACGAAACCGGCCCGGCGGTGCTCCGCGAGGAGGAGATCCGGAAAAGAGCACATGCGCTGTGGGAGAAGGAAGGCAGGCCGGAGGGCAGGCATCGGGATCACTGGATTCGCGCCGAGCATGAGCTCGATGCGCAATATGGCGGGGCCGACAATCCTCCCAAGCTCGAAGCGCTGCGAGAGGCCGCACGCGAACATAGCGATGCCTTCCTGGTCAAGACGGATCTCGAAGACGCGGACCAACGCGAAGCCTCACCCGGCACACGCGAGCAGGAATAAGTTGCTGTCTTCAATGCAGGAAAGGTCTCCCGATATGGTCGATAAAAAGGACTTGGACGCCGGATTTACCGGCACACCCGTCGAGCCCGCGGAAGGACTGGCCAAAGTTGCCCAATCGGCGGCCAGCGGGGTGAAACGTGAGGTCTATGCAGTCACGGCGGGGGCTAGAAACCACCCGCACACCGCAAGCGCATTGCTCACTATTGGTATTCTCGCATTCGGATTCGGCTATTTCCTCGGCCGGTCATCGTTGGAAAGCGCGCCGCGTCCATATTGGCGATAGCTCCAGGTACCAAAAGTGGCTTCGCGACTGGCGCGTCGCTGTCCTATAACCGCCGGCCAGTTCGGTTGGAATGGCGAGAGATTCAGGTCCTGTACCTGCAGGCGTTCCCTGATAGCGGGAATGCGCCGCCAGATGACAAAGCTTCTCAATAGGCTCGCACCTCAAACGTGTTTTCTGTTCGGAACAGCTTTGCTGTTGCAGCCTGTTGCGACCGTCGTCGAGCAGGAGCAACGAGCATCCGAATCTGCTGTTGCCGGAATACGACAGTGAAAAAAGCGCAGGTTACTCCTGCCTTCACGGCTTGACAGCGGTGACAACGGTCCTTAGCGAGGCTGGAAAGCGACACGTCAGGGCTACCAAGTGAATTATTTCAGGCAACTCGTGATTGCGGTGCTACATCCCGGGAACGGGTCTGGAAGCGCGCTTGATCGAACCAATGGCATTGCGGTCTTTCTCTTTGCAATCCTGCCCGGACTTTCACCTAACTTCAACTCCTTCATCCTACTCGGGTCGATGCTATCCGGCCTCTATTGCCTGGCAAGAGCCCGCTTTCCTTTGAACCTGTCGAAGTCCGACCGAGTGGTTGCCATTTGCATGACGATTTACCCTGTGGTGATGATCGTCAGCATATTCGTCAATCCGCCTTTCTCGGAAGAACTGGATTGGATTTTCCGGCTCCTGCCGTTCTTTTCGATCTGGCTGATCTTGCCGCGCATGCGTCAATCTCCCGATGGCCGCCTTGTGCCGCTCTTTATCCTCGGCGCGGGTCTCGGCATGATCGTTACTTTTCTCTTCAGTCTGCTTCAGGTCCTATTCCTGATGCCCAGGGCGGAGGCGGGAACCTCGAACGCGGCGCTGCTGGGCGTTATCGGCGTGCTTTTCGGCGGCGTCGCGCTACTCAATCTTCAATCTCCCAAAAGCATGGAGCAAAAGATCGCGATATTGGGATATGCCGCGGGTCTGGGCTGCGCGCTGCTTTCCGGAACGCGCTCGGCCTGGCTGGTCATCCCCGTCCAGCTGGTCATCTTCCTCTGGTATTTTCCCAAAAACCGATTTCATGTCAGTCTGCGCAGCCTCGCCATCACTGGCTCGGTACTGTTGCTGGGACTTCTCGCCTTGGGCAGCGACCAGGTTGTCTATCGCGTCCGTGAGCTCCAGGACAATCTGTCATCGCTCGAAAGCACCAATGGCGATATCACCTCGCTGAGCGCGCGGGTTGCTCTCTACAAGGGCGCCCTATCGGCAATCACCAAGGATCCGTTCACCGGCTATGGCCCGCAAAACCGGATGGCTGCTGTCCTGGCAGAAGTCCCTGAGGGCCTGAGGCCGCAACTGCCCTATTCACATGTCCATAACGGCTTTCTCACAGCGGGAATCGACGCCGGCCTTGTCGGCATCGCAGCGCTTTCATTGCTGCTCCTCACACCCGTGATCGGTGCGTGGAAAAAGGAACCTGGCCCTGGCCGGGATCTAGCCATAGCGCTCGCTCTCCTGCTGACCAGCAGCTACATTATAACCGGCAGCTTCGGTATCATGTTCAACCAAAAAGCGCTGGATCCGATCTTCGCCTATATGGTCGCTCTTATTTGCGCGGACCGGGGCAGCACGCGTTATGCACCTGTCGTTCGAAGCTGATTTCCTGCGCCCGAGGCTAGCGCGTTGATATCTTCATGCGCCGGATTGGTTTCGCCGCCGGTGAACGCAAGATCGGAAACTTCACCCGTTGAGGAATAGCCGGAAACAAGTTCTGCCAGGGTCGCGCGGGCCGC
>NZ_NWSZ01000017.1:0-215996 GCF_002531885.1 Rhizobium sp. L9
GTTTCGGTGCCCGGGATGTAGAAGTAGCCGGTGCCGTAAGCGTCGCAGACGCGAACATATTCAACCGGTTCCGGCTCGGCAGCAACAATAGCGTCAGCAGCCTGAGCACCGGAAACTACTGCGAGAGCAGCAGCGGAGCCGAGAAGAAGGCTCTTGATGTTCATAAATGACCTCCAATTCAAAGTTTCGATCGGGTTTGGGATCTTTCGCTGAGCAGCGTTCCCTGCCCCATCCCCGTGTTTTAAGAAGTGGACGATCCGTCGCCCTTGCTTCCGAGGGTGAAAATACAAGACGGCGGCCGTCACGCAATCACCAACTTACTCGAATGGGTGGTTTGCGGGAGCCTTCCCGACATTCTGTTGCCGAAAGGACACAAGTCGGGCAACCGGCCCCGATTTCCTTTATGCTTTGTTAAGAAAAGCCTGATTTTGCCGCTGCTTAGCCGAAGTCGACAAAGAGCTGGACATGCGTCTTCCGACGCATTTGCGACACGTTTTTGACAAGTTCGGGCTATTGCGGGAGAGATGGCAGTTCCGAAAGGGTAACCGGACGTTCACCGATCCGCTCTCGCTACAGCCTGAGGGCTGAAGCGCGGGACGTGATTCCCGCCAGCGATTCTCTCTCTTCGAAGCGATTCTCCCTTGCCGCGACTGGCAGGGATAGCCGATTAAGCGGCCGTGTTTCGCCGACGGAAGTTGAGACCAGAGACACGCGGTGGAAATCAAAGTGGCGGAGAAGATGGGATTCGAACCCACGATACGCTTTTGACGTATACTCCCTTAGCAGGGGAGCGCCTTCGACCACTCGGCCACCTCTCCGGTGCGGCCTAACTAGGGTGAGCGGTCTTTGAATGCAAGGGTTTTTTCAGTTTTCACCAGAAGAAATGCAGGGGCCGGCGTTTCGGCTTTTGACGGACAGCGAGAACAATCGCTCGTCTGCGCCCGCCCCCGAAAGCTCGGCCGATCGTCCTTCAAGCGCACGCGCCTGGCGGCGCGCGCTCGCGGACTCAGCTCAATAGGCTCTTGAGATCGGCCGAGGGGTCGGCGAGGATCGCTCGATCGGGATTAGCGCCAGATTCCAGCAGCTTCTTGCCGGTCACATAAGCCTTTGCGTCATTGATTGCATCGACCGCGATCAGCCGGCCTTCCCTGAAGTACCATACCGAATGAGCCCCTTCGCGGGCGCCGGGACGCAGCAGCGTGTCGTCATAGCCGAGATTGAAGCCGGCAATCTGCAGCTTGACGTCGTACTGGTCGGACCAGAACCACGGCTTCGGCTCATAGGGCTCGCCGCCGCCGGCGATAACGGCTGCCGCAGCTTCAGCCTGGTCGACGGCGTTCTGCACCGATTCGAGTCTGATGCGCCCACCCTGCCATGGAAGTGCGGCGCAATCGCCGGCCGCAAAAATCGCCGGATCGGAGGTGCGGGCGAATTCATCGACGATGATGCCGTTGGCGACTTCGAGGCCGGCTTCCTTGGCAAGCTGGTCGTTCGGCACGACGCCGATGCCGACGACGACGAAATCGACGTCGATGACCGATCCGTCGGAAAGGGCGGCGCCGGAAACCCGACCATCCTTGCCGATCAAATGTTTCAGGCCGGTCTTCTCGCGGATCATTACGTCGTGGCTCTCGTGAATGGCGCGCATGAGGTCGGCCGTTTCCTTCGCCGCGACACGCTGCAGGATGCGATCGGCCATTTCGATGACCGTGACCTCAAGGCCGCGATGGCGGGCGACTGCCGCAGCCTCGAGGCCGATGTAACCGCCGCCAATGATGAGGACGCGCCGGCCGGGGCGCATTTCATCGGCCAGCAGATCGGCATCGCGCTTGTCGCGGGCGACATAGACGCCTTCGAGATCGCCGCCGATCGCCGCCGGCAGCCGGCGCGGCGTCGAGCCGGTGGCGAGCACCAGCGTGCCGTAGTCGAGAACGGAGCCGTCCTGCAGCAGAACTTGCTTGCTGTCCCGCTCGATCTGCTCGGCCCAGGTCGAAAGGCGAAGATCGACGTCGTTGTCGGCATACCAGTGTTCCGGGCGGAACAGCAGGCGGTCGAAGCTCATTTCGCCGAGCAGATATTTCTTCGAAAGTGGCGGGCGCTGATAGGGGGCTACATCCTCGGCGCCGATGAGGGTGATCGGGCGCGTATCCTTCAAAGCACGCAGTTTGGCCGCCAAGGCGAAACCCGCCTGTCCCGCGCCGATGATCACCACTTTATCCGTCACGATCTCACTCCTGAAACTAGGCTCGACACTTACGCCAAGGCCTATCCCCTGCCCCATGCGCCGTCAACGGAAAGCGGCTTCTTACATTCAGCCGATTTCGATCCAGCGACGCTCGTGGAAGGACTGTGCCATGGCATGCACCGACTTTTCTATCCTGAGACCGTCTTTAAATGTTACGATCGACGACGGCTCGCCCGATATTGCCCGGATCAGCTCGCGGCACTCGATGATCTTCAGATCGTTGAAGCCGAGGCCATGGCCAGGAGCCGGGATGAAGCGATCATAGGGCCGATGGGCAGGCGCCGCCAGTATCTTGCGGAAGCCCTGCTCCGAACCGGGGCCTTCTGCCCGATAGAGTTCGAACTCGTTCATGCGCTCCTGGTCATAGAGGATCGAGCCTTTCGAGCCGTAAATCTGCAGGGCGATCCGCCCCTTGCGACCCCAGGCGGCGCGATTCGCCATCAACACCGCGGAGATGCCGCCGCCGAGCCGCATCAGCACATTGGCGGCATCGTGATTTTCGACCGCACGGCGGCCACCCTGGTTGAGCGGACGGTCGGCATAGGGCTTCACCATGTCTGTTATGACGGCCTCGACGTGGCCGAAAAGATACCAGAGCAACGACAGCGGGTGCACGGCGAAATCGTCAAGCGCACCATAGCCGGCGGAAAGCTCGCTCTTCCAATAAAAGAAGACGTCGGCATCGGCCATGAAATCCTCGTCCATTTCGACTCGGACATGATTGACCGTACCGATGGCACCGTCGCCGACAAGCTTCCTGATGTGCCGCATGACGGGATTCTGAATGTAATTATAGCCGAGAACGGCAACCTTGCCGGAACGCTCGGCCGTAGCCAGCATGCGCTCGGCATCGGCATAGGCGGGCGCCATCGGCTTCTCACACCAGACATGCTTGCCGGCTTCCAGGGCTGCAATCGCCATCTCGGCATGGAACTGGTTGGGCGTGGTGACGGAAACGACGTCGACCTCGGGGTCGGCGATCAGCGCCCGCCAGTCGGCCGTTGCCTTCTCGAAGCCGAACTCGCCGGCACGGGCCTCGGCAAGCCCGGCATTGGCTTCAGCCAGGTGCACGAGCCGCGGACGCTCGACATCGCCGAACACGGTCTTCACCGCATTCCAGGCCAGCGCGTGGCACTTGCCCATATAACCCGTGCCGATCAAACCGATGCCAAGTGGCTTCATTTCCGTCTCCTCCAGAAGTGTGCGCGGATTTTTGGAATATTTGGATCATTTTGACAAGAGACCGTTGGCAGGCATATGGCCTTCATTCCTCGGTGCGATTGTATAAAACCCATTCAATTTCAGGTGATTAAAAACAATTAGGCGCGCCGTTCGAAATCGTCTATGCTCGGCGATATGGAATATTTGTTTCATCCCGTGAGCCGCAAGCATGGATAATGATCCCCAAAGGCACGCGCGCGTGCCGCGCGATTTCGAAAGCCTGCGCAGCACCATCATCGAGCGTAAGGCGAACATGCCGAAGCGGCTGGCGCAGGTCGCCGCCTTCGCGCTCGGCAATCCCGACGAAATCGCCTTTGGCACGACGGCGAGCATCGCGGCCGCCTCCGACGTCCAGCCTTCGACCCTGGTACGCCTCGCGCATCATCTCGGTTATGAAGGCTTTTCCGATCTGCAGAGCATCTTCCGCGAAAGACTGCGCGACCGGACGCTGAGCTATGAAGAGCGGCTCGTCACGCTGGAGCAAACGAGCGGCGACGACGAAGACGCCAACCTGCTTTCCGGATTCATTGCCGCGGCGAACCAGTCGGTCAACCGGCTGGCTGCGACGGTTCAAAGCGAGACGTTCACGAAGGCGGTGGATATCCTCGCCACCGCCGAAACGATCTACCTGATCGCCAAGCGCCGCTCCTATCCGCTGACGGCGCACATGAGCTACGCATTTTCCAAGCTCAACATCCGCCATCAGATCGTCGCCTCGCCGAACGGAGTCGATCCTGAAATGGTGCAGTTCGCATCGCCGAGGGATGCGGCGATCGCTGCGAGTTTCTCGCCCTATGCAGCCGACAGCCTCAGCCAAAGCCAGGAGCTTGCCGATCGCGGCGTCCCCGTTATTGCGATTACCGATTCGGCCTTTTCGCCGCTCGCCGCCTGCGCCACGCATTGGTTCGAGGTGGCGGAAGCGGATTTCGCCGGGTTCCGCTCGCTTTCAGCGTCGATGGCGCTCACCATGGCGCTGCCGGTTGCGATCGCCGAGCGGCGTCGCAAGCGTCAGCATCACAAAGCTGGAAAAGAGAAAATGGAATAAACATTCCGAATTGACAAAATATCGGAACCAATGTTTCATTATTGACATTCGCAGGCACTGGAAGCCGCGCAAAATCTAGCGGGAGGACATCATGGTACAATCGAATCCGGGTTCACAGCCGGAGCCGGCGCTTGATGTAATCACCATCGGCCGCTCCTCGGTCGATCTTTACGGCCAGCAGATCGGTTCGCGACTGGAGGACATCGCCTCCTTCGCCAAATCCGTCGGCGGCTGCCCGTCCAATATCGCCATCGGCACGGCGCGGCTCGGCCTCAAGTCCGGCCTCATCACCCGCGTCGGCGACGAGCAGATGGGACGCTTCATCCGCGAGCAGGCGGCACGCGAGGGCGTGGCGACCGATGGCATCGTCACCGACAAGGAACGGCTGACGGCGCTGGTGCTGCTGGCGGTCGAGGCCGAGGGCGTGTCGCCGATGATCTTTTATCGCTCCGACTGCGCCGATATGGCGCTCGAGGAAGGCGATATCGACGAGAACTTCATCAAATCGTCGCGCGCCGTTCTCGTTTCCGGCACGCATTTTTCGCGGCCCAACACCGAAGCCGCGCAACGCAAGGCAATCCGCATCGCTAAGGAGAACGGCCGCAAGGTTATCTTCGACATCGACTACCGGCCGAACCTCTGGGGCCTTGCCGGCCATGCGGAAGGCTTCGAACGCTATGTGAAATCCGACCGAGTCTCCTCGAAGATGAAGGAAACGCTGCCCGATTGCGATCTCATTGTCGGCACTGAAGAGGAAATCCTCATCGCATCCGGCGCCGATGACGTGCTCGGCGCGCTGAAGGAGATCCGGCGGCTGACGCCGGCGACGATCGTGCTCAAGCGCGGCGCCATGGGCTGCATCGTCTATGACGGGCCGATTGCCGACGATCTCGAAGCCGGCATCGTCGGCCAGGGCTTCCCCATCGAAGTGTTCAACGTTCTCGGCGCCGGCGACGCCTTCATGTCCGGCTTCCTGCGCGGCTTCCTGCGCGACGAGCCGCTGCAGACCTGCGCCACCTGGGCCAATGCCTGCGGCGCCTTCGCGGTCTCTCGCCTGCTATGCTCGCCGGAATATCCGACCTGGGCCGAACTCGACTTCTTCCTGAAGACCGGCAGCAAACATCGGGCGCTGCGCAAGGACGAGTCGATCAACCATATTCACTGGGCATCCACCCGCCGCGGCGAAATCCCGATTCTGATGGCGCTTGCGATCGACCACCGCTCGCAGCTCGTCAGCGTCGCCGACGAGCTCGGCGTCGACCACAAGAAGATCGTCGCCTTCAAGCGACTGGCGGTCGAGGCGGCAGCACGCGTTTCGAACGGCCGCGACGGCTACGGCATGCTGATCGACGAGCGATTCGGCCGCGACGCCTTCTTCGATGCGGCGACGAAGAATTTCTCCTGGATCGGCCGGCCTGTCGAACTGCCGGGCTCGAAGCCGCTGCGCTTCGAATTCAGCCAGGATATCGGCTCGCAGCTTGTCGAATGGCCGCTCAGCCATTGCATCAAGTGCCTGTGCTTCTATCATCCCGACGATCCAGCCGAATTGAAGACGGAGCAGCAGGAGAAGCTGCGCACGCTATTCGAGGCCGCACGCAAGGTCGGCCGCGAACTTCTGGTGGAAATCATCGCCGGCAAGAACGGGCCGCTCACCGACGATACGATCGCCACCGCGCTGGAGGAACTCTACGCGCTCGGCATCAAGCCTGACTGGTGGAAGCTGGAGCCACAGGCTTCCGGCGAAGCCTGGAAGAAGATCGATGCGGTGATTGCCAAAAATGATCCATGGTGCCGTGGTATCGTCCTTCTCGGGCTCGAAGCGCCCGCAGAGGAACTGATCTCCTGTTTCGAGGCGACGCTGGCGGCTCCCTCGGTGAAGGGCTTCGCCGTCGGCCGGACAATCTTTGCCGATCCGGCGCGCGCCTGGCTCTCCGGCGAGATAAGCGACGAGGCGGCAATCGCCGACATGGCCGGCCGCTTCCGGCAATTGACAGAGGCTTGGCTTAAGACGCGTGGGCTTCACTGAGAATTAGACCCCTCCCCAACCCCTCCCCACAAGGGGGAGGGACTTAAGTTGAGGCATCGCTTCACACCACAAACGAGCTCTGGTGCGGACGCAAGGTTGCGGTGAAATGCGGCGAGCCCAACGAGTGGCCCCTCCCCTTTGTGGGGAGAGGTTGGGGAGGGGAAACCAACTAGAACGAAGATTGCGGGAGGCCCCGATGGGCAAGACGATACGGTTGACGATGGCGCAGGCCGTCGCGCATTTCCTGAAAGTACAGATGACTGTTGTCGACGGCAAAAAAGTGCCGATCTTCGGCGGCGTCTGGGCGATCTTCGGCCACGGCAACGTCGCCGGCATCGGCGAGGCGCTTTATCAGGTGCGCGGGGAATTGACGACCTACCGCGCCCACAACGAGCAGGGCATGGCGCATGCCGCGATCGCCTATGCCAAGGCAAACTTCCGCACGCGCTTCATGGCCTGCACGACCTCGATCGGTCCCGGCGCACTGAACATGGTGACGGCCGCGGGCGTCGCGCATGTCAACCGCATTCCGGTTCTCTTCCTGCCCGGCGACGTCTTCGCCAACCGCGCGCCGGATCCGGTGCTGCAGCAGATCGAGGATTTCGGCGACGGCACCGTATCAGCCAATGATGCATTCCGCCCGGTTTCGCGTTACTTCGATCGGATTACCCGGCCGGAGCAGATCATCACGGCGCTGAAGCGCGCCATGCAGGTGCTGACCGATCCGCTCGATTGCGGGCCGGTGACATTGTCGCTCTGCCAGGACGTTCAGGCCGAGGCCTTCGACTATCCGGAAAGCCTGTTTCAGGAAAAGGTCTGGGCGACCCGCAGGCCGCAGCCGGATGCGGACGAACTGGCAAATGCCATCGCGCTGATCAAGGCATCTGAGAAGCCGGTGATCGTTGCCGGCGGCGGCGTGCTCTATTCGCAGGCGACGAAGGAACTCGCCGCCTTTGCCGAAACTCACGCCATCCCCGTCGTTGTCACTCAGGCCGGCAAGTCGTCGATCAACGAGACCCATCCGCTGGCGCTCGGCTCGGTCGGCGTCACCGGCACCTCGGCGGCGAACGCAATCGCCGAAGAGACGGATCTCGTCATCGCCGTCGGCACGCGCTGCCAGGATTTCACGACCGGCTCCTGGGCGCTGTTCAAAAATGACAGCCTGAAGATGGTCGGCCTCAACATCGCCGCCTATGACGCGGTGAAGCACGACAGCCACCCTGTGGTGGCCGATGCGCGCGAAGGGCTGAAGGCGCTTTCGGCAGGCCTTTCCGGCTGGAAGGCGCCGGCGGCACTTACCGAGAAGGCAACGGCGGAAAAGAAGGTCTGGATGGAGGCTGCCACCAAAGCTACGGCGGCGACCAACACCGCCCTGCCTTCCGATGCGCAGGTGATCGGCGCGGTGGCCCGCACGCTCGGCGGCGAGAACACGACCGTGCTTTGCGCCGCCGGTGGTCTGCCCGGCGAATTGCACAAGCTCTGGCCGGCGACGGCGCCGGGCAGCTATCACATGGAATACGGCTTCTCCTGCATGGGTTACGAGATCGCCGGCGGGCTCGGCGCCAAGATGGCGCGCCCTGAACGGGATGTCGTCGTCATGGTCGGCGACGGTTCCTACATGATGATGAACTCCGAGATTGCGACCTCGGTCATGGTTGGGGTGAAACTCAACATCGTCGTGCTCGACAATCGCGGCTACGGCTGCATCAACCGGTTGCAGATGGGAACGGGCGGCGCCAACTTCAACAATCTGCTCAAGGACTCCTATCACGAGGTGATGCCTGAGATCGATTTTCGCGCGCATGCCGAAAGCATGGGCGCCATCGCTGTCAAGGTTAGTTCAATCGCCGAACTCGAGCAGGCGATCGTCTCTTCTAAGAAGAACGATCGTACATCCGTCTTCGTCATCGACACCGATCCCTTGATCACCACTGAGGCCGGCGGCCATTGGTGGGATGTCGCGGTGCCGGAAGTCAGCCCGCGCGAAGAAGTCAACCAGGCGCGCAAGGGTTATGTCGAAGCCCGCGGCTCCCAGCGCATTGGCTGAACAGGTTAACCCGTTTTTCCGCAGGAGCCGACCCGCTCCTCCGCAATGTCTTTAAGGAGAATATTGATGAAGGCCAAACTCGGCATGTCGCCCATCGCATGGTGGAACGACGACCTTCCTGAGCTTAGCGACGATGTGTCGCTCGAAGAATGCCTGCGGCAATCGCGCAGTGCCGGTTTCACCGGCATGGAGCAAGGCCGCCGTTTCCCCAGCAATCCGGAAGAGATGCTGCCCATCCTGCGCGCCGCCGACGTGACGCTGTGCGGCGGCTGGTTCTCCGGGACGCTTGTCAATGAGGAGCTTGCGGCCAACAAGGACCGCATCGCGCCGATGATCGAGCTATTCAAGGCAGTCAATGCGCCCTGCATCGTTTACGGCGAAGTCGGCCGCTCCATCCAGGGCGACCGCTCAAAGCCGCTCGCGACCAAGCCGCGCCTCTCCGACGACGAGATGAAGGCCTATGCGCGCCGCGTCACGGAATTCGGCGAATGGTGCGCTGAGAAGGGCATGCCGCTCTCCTATCACCACCACATGGCCGCCGTCGTCGAAACCGAACCGGAACTCGACGCCTTCATGCGCTCTTCGGGCGAAGGTATTCCGCTGTTGCTCGACGCCGGGCATCTGGCCTTTGCCGGCGGCGATGTGCTGCGCGCCATCGACAATCACCACGCCCGCATCAACCACGTCCACGTCAAGGACATTCGTCAATCCGTCGTGGATGGGCTCGACCGCAGCCGGCAGTCTTTCCTCGACGCCGTGGCGCTTGGCGCCTTCACAGTGCCGGGCGACGGCTCGCTCGATTTCGGCGCCATCGTCCAACGCTTCGCCGACCATGGCTATGAAGGCTGGTTCGTCGTCGAGGCCGAACAGGATCCGCGCAAGGCGCCGCCGCAGAAAATGGCCGAGATCGGCCATGCCGAACTGATGCGCGTCATGACCGCGGCTGGTTATACTGTGGAAACGGAAGGCTTTCCGAAGGGGTAACGGGCCGAAAGACTCCTCTCACAAGAGGGACGAATTGACCGGACCGCTGGAGCAAGCGGCCCCCTCATCCGCCCTTCGGGCACCTTCTCCGTAAGGGGAGAAGCGAAAAGCGACGGCGCGGCATATCCCTTCTCCCCTCGGGGAGAAGGTGGCGGTAGCCGGATGAGGGGGCTGCGCCCACCAACATACGAGGAGAAACACCAATGCCAAACCTCAAGGTGAAACCATCCGGCACACATGGCCGCGTCACGCATGTCACCCCGGAAAATGCCGGCTGGACCTATGTCGGCTTTGATCTGCACCGCATCAAGCCGGGCGAGACGGTTTCGGGCGAGACCGGCGATCGGGAAGTCTGCCTGGTCTGGGTGACAGGCAAAGGCAAGGCGTCGGCCGGCGCGAAGGATTTCGGGACGCTCGGCGAGCGGATGAATCCCTTCGACGGGGCGCCGCATGCGCTTTATATCCCGATGGGCTCGACGTGGTCGGTCACGGCGGAGACCGATCTGGAACTGGCTGTCTGCTCGGCGCCCGGCGGCGGCGGCTATGAGGCAAAGGCGATCCCGCCCGGCACGCATCCGCAGGTGACGCGCGGCAAGGGCACGAATGTGCGCTACGTCAACAACATCATGCCTGAGGACGATAATTCGGCGCATTCGCTGCTCGTCGTCGAGGTGATCACGCCGGGTGGCCATACCTCCTCCTATCCGCCGCACAAGCACGATCAGGACGACCTCCCGAACGAGAGCTTCCTGGAGGAGACTTACTACCACCGCCTCAACCCGCCACAGGGTTTCGGTTTCCAGCGCGTCTACACCGACGACCGCTCGCTCGACGAGGCGATGGCAATCGAGGACGGCGACGTGACGCTGGTGCCGAAGGGCTATCATCCCTGCGCGGCAACGCATGGCTATGATCTTTATTATCTCAACGTCATGGCCGGGCCGAAGCGGATCTGGAAATTCCACAATGCCGCCGAGCACGAATGGCTGCTGAAGGCATGAAGCCCGCGCTCGATCGCTAAATAATCTGACAGCGCCAAACTATCGGTGATGGTTCACTGCCTCCATCCAATGAGGATGGAGGATCATCATGCACAGCTCGCATTTCACCATACCGGCCAGCAATATCCGCTCTTCGCGGCGGCCCGGCCTTCTTTCTGCAGCCGCCACAGCAGTCCGCTGGCTGGGGCGCAAGATCAGCGAACGGCGCAACTACAATGCGCTGATGGAACTTTCCGACGATCAGTTGAAGGATGTCGGCCTCTCCCGGGGGCAGACAGAAAGCGACGTGCACGTTTACAGCCGCTACTGAAACATCAGACTCACTGTGGTACTGTGCCCCAGCGCAGCCTTGTCGGGCTGCCCTGCCTGAACCGGACGATACAATGTCGCAGTTTTCAACAGCGCTGCTCCTGAAAACCAAGACCGTCACCATTCGTGACGTCGTCTGCAATGGCGAGTGCCGCCACAAGAGCGACGAGGAATGTGCTCACAAAACAAGCCTCGTCTATCCCTATCGCGGCGTCTTTATGCGCCATGTCGGCCGCACGGATACGGTGGCTGAAGCCAATCAGGTGCTGTTCTTCAATGCCGGTCAGGGCTATCGGATCAGCCATCCGATCGCGGGCGGCGACGGCTGCATCGACCTGTCGATCGACGAATCCATGCTGGAAGAGCTGGCGCCGAAGGAGCAGGCCCAGCCCGGCCCGGCCTTTTCCTTCCGCCGCCAGCGCCGGCGGATCGACCCTCGCGCGCAGGCGCTGGTCGCCCTGCTGCGCCACGGTCTCAGGCGCAACGTCGCCGAAACGCTCGAGGCGGAAACGCTGGCCCTGACGCTGGTTCGCCGCTCGCTCGGCGAGCGCACCTCGCATGCGGCCGGCGCCAGCCTCGGCCGGCAGAAACTCGTCGACCGGGCAAAGCTGGTGCTTTCCTCCGATCTCGCGCGACGCTGGACGCTTGCGGAAATCGCCTCGGAAGTCGGCGTTTCCCCTGTTTACCTCACCCAGGTCTTCCAGCAGGTCGAGGCCACGCCGCTCTATCGCTATCAGCTGAGGCTGCGGCTTGCCCGGGCGCTCGATTTGCTCGGCCAGTATGAGGATCTGACCGCGCTCGGGCTCGATCTCGGCTTTTCCAGCCACAGTCATTTCAGCGCTTCCTTCAAACAGGCCTTCGGTCAGACTCCGGCCGAATTCCAACGCTCGGTGCAACTGCGACGCCGACCTTAGAGCCTTTCCGAGTTGATAATCGCTAAAGTTTTCGACAGCGATGACGCGGTCTTCGATGCTCTTATTATGCTGTCCCGATCCGGGGACGATCAATGGAGGATTACCCGATGAAGAAGACCACATGCGCTGCCTGCGACTGCGAACTCGGCGCCGAGACCATCACCGTCAAGCTCGGCGGCAAGACCGTCGAAGTCTGCTGCCGGGAATGCGCCGAGGCACTGAACGAGGCGGAGGCTTCGACATCGGCCGCGCAGAGCGGCAAGGAATAGAAGCCAATCGACGGAAGCCGCACAGGAAGGCGCGGCTTCCGTCTCTCAGGCGGGCAGAAGCCCGTATCGCCAGCCGCGGCGCCTGGCATTCTCAGACAGCACCAGCAAGGCAAGCACCACCATGCCTGCCTCGGCAAAAACAGGCACCATCCAGATTCCCTGCTCGCCGAAGACGAAAGGCAGCAGGAAGGTGAGAGGCAGGGTGAGAAGATAGGGTCGCGACAGACCGAAGATCGCCGCACGCGGCGCATCGCCGATCGACTGGAAATAGGACGACAGGATCAGCATCTGCCCGAAGAGAAAATAGGCGCCGATCGTCCAAGGCAGAATTCGTCTGACCTCGGCGATAATGGCGGGATCGCCAACAAAGACGGCGCCGATGCGGCCAGCCAGCAATTCCACCGTGATCTCCACCAAGCTGCAATAGACGAGCGCCGAGAGCATGGCGATCTGCAGGCTGCGGCCGA
Organism: Rhizobium sp. L9; assembly: GCF_002531885.1. Taxonomy (NCBI): domain Bacteria; kingdom Pseudomonadati; phylum Pseudomonadota; class Alphaproteobacteria; order Hyphomicrobiales; family Rhizobiaceae; genus Rhizobium; species Rhizobium sp. L9. Next base: position 12,529 of record NZ_NWSZ01000017.1, read on the forward strand.
CGCGCAACCCAAGGCCGGCTCCGTGATTGTTGCCGGCGATCGTCTGTAGGGCGATGCTGAGACCAAGCAGCGGCAGATAGGCGAAGGTCAGGATACGGGTGATGATGCCGTAGGCGGCAATGGTGGCGGTATGATCACGCGTGCTCCAGAGCGAGACGTTGACCAGAATCGCGGCCGAGGCAAGCGATATGCCGATGAAACCGAGGCTCATGGGAGCGCCCAAGGCGACAATGCCGCGCCATTCGACAAGGGCGAATGCGGGAGAAGGCCTGAGCGTCGCCGGCCGGCGCCAGCGATAGACGAGCACGGCGGCGAGACAGACGAATTGCGAAGCGATGGAGCCTGCGGCCGAACCGAGCACGCCCCAATGCATCACCGCCATGAACAGCCAGTTGGCGAGGATGTTGAGCAGCGAGGCCGAGAGCGTGACCGCCGTCATGAAACCGATCCTGCCTTCACAGCGCAGCCCGTCGAGATGCAGCGACAGGAAAAAACTCACCGGCGTCGCGGCGATCATCGCGCCCATGAAAAGCATGGCGCCGTCGGCCACGGCCGTGTTCTCGGCGGCGCCGGCATCGATGATCCGCTCGCCGAGGGTCCAGTAGATCACGATGAGGATCACGACGACGGCGAGCGCCAGCGTATGGGCGCCGGAAAATACCCGGCGCGCGCCCTGGCGATCGCCGGCACCGAGCCGGCGGGCGAGGATGCTTCCCATGCCGTTTGAGACGAGCGATTGCAGGGCGACCAGCAGCATCAACCCCGGGAAGATCAGGCTGACGGCTGAGAGCGCGTCGGGGCCGACATAGGCGCCCAGGAAATAGGCGTCGACGACAGCAAAGAGGCCGTTGACGGTAGTGATCGCGACGATCGGCGCCGCAGTCCTGATGAATACGCCCGGCAGCCAGCCGGTGAGGAAGTCATTGCCTTTGGAAGGATCGGTCATGGAGAAATCCGTTTGATATCGGGCGACATCCGCTGCGCTTGAACAAGCGCATGCGGGCAGCCAGGAAAGGATGAGGAGCAAATCAGAGATCGAGCGCCAGATGAGGCACGCCGTTCGAGGTCTTCCTGGGGGAGACGCCGTCGGCATCGATCTGTGCACTCACGCGCCGCCGAAAGGCTGAAAAACTCTCGAAGGTGACCACGTCAACCGCTTCGTCGAAATGGATGGTGATCCGGTAGAGGCCACCCGGCAGAGCCGAAAGCGAGAGGATTTCGCCAGTGAACGGCTGATTGAGATAGCGGCCGCGAATATGGGCGCCGACGAAGAGCGGCGTCTTCGCAGCCGCATTGGGTTTTGCCGCCAGAGCCGCCAGCGTGTTCCAGTCACGCGCGCCGTGCTGGCGGGCGATCATTTCCAAGGCCGCACTGTGGGTCAGCGCGCTGCCGCGATCGTTCATCGCCTGGCGCAGGCGCTTGGCCTGGGCCTTCAGTTCTTCAATGCCGGGATAGGTCGTCATGGAGTGAGCCTTCGCAAGGCATGCTCTTCGACTGTCAATGGGAGCTCGCATTGCCGTCAGTCAGCATGCACAAGGGGCCGTGACCATGATCGCGAGGGCTTCACCATGGATTTTCATCCGCGAGCGGCCGGTGCCTCGAACCGGGGCTTTGTATGCGCGATCGCTGTCGGCATGTCAAGAATGGCGCGGCTGCCCGCCGAATTGCGCGAATTTGGAGCAGATCTGGACGGAATCGGCGCGATTTTCAGCCGATCTCGGCAGAAACCTTCAAACTTAACGATAATCTTCAGCAATCGTCAGCACTCTTGCGTTATTCTCTGCTTACGATGAGCGGAGGCTAAAAGGGCCTTTCAGATGCACCTCGACACAGAACACCCCAAGCCGGAACGTGCTTACCGGGAATTCAATCTCGACAGGCCGGGCAATATCATCTTCGTCGGCCACCATCTCAGCACCGGGACGCAGGTACGCTGCTTGATCCGCACGATCACACTTGCCGGCGCCGTGCTCGAAGTCAGTCCGAGCCTGGAGATGCCGAGTCATTTCTTTCTCGAAATACTCGGCATCCATGACGAAATCGGCGCCACCTTGGTCAAGCGCGAAAACGAACTGGTGACGATCAGCTTCAACATGCTGCTCAATCCGGAATTCCTGCACCACGTGCTGCGGCTGAGCTTCGAAAACTGAGGCGTCTTCCAATCACCGCCCGGTCCCGGCGCGGCCTCCTCGTCTCGCCTCTTGTTGCCGAGAGATGCGCGATGATCGCTATGATCCAGAGAAGTCCGCGCCATTCCGGGCCATCGAGCGGATCGGCCATGGGATCGCGGCGCATCCGGCAATTGCGGGACGCGACCTCGTTGAAGAGAACTACCCAGTTGAGAAGCATTGCCTATCCTCCATCTATTGCTGGAGTAGTTGAGCTAAGCCTTCACGCCCCCGTTATGTAGAGGCATGGAGGAAAGGGGGTTTTCATCCATGAAAGAGGCGAGCTGGGACGACCTGCAGCTTTTCTTCCATGTCGCGACCGGCGGCGGTCTATCGGCGGCGGCGGCGCGGACGGGGCTCAGTGCGCCGACGATCGGCCGGCGTATGCTGGCGCTCGAACGTGTGACCGGCCGGTCGCTGTTCAACCGCGGTCCCACAGGCTACCTGCTTGCCAAGGACGGCCAGGAGCTGCTCGATCGCGTCCGGCTGATGCAGGATGCGGCCCGGGCGATTTCCGACTGGCGCGGTGAAGTGCTGACGCTGCCGATTGTGTCGACGGTCGTCGACAGCTGGACGTCGCGCTTTATAGCCGACCACCTGGCCAGCGTCTGGACGCCGAAAGACTGTTTTCGCATGTGTTACAAGACTTGTGACGCGAGTGTCGATTTCACCTATCGCGAGGCGCATATCGCCATTCGCCACAGCCGGCCGGACGCCGGCAACGTCGCGATCCGCCGTTCAGTCAAGGTGGCGCATGCGGTTTATCAGGCGGCCGATTATGACGAGACCAATTGCAACTGGATCTCACTCGGAACGGACATCGCCATCACACCGGCGGACAAGTGGACTTTCGAACAGCCGGATTATTGGATCACCAGCTGGACGAACACGCCGCATATGCTCTTTTACCTGATCCGAGGCGGCGCCGGCCGCGGCGTGCTGCCCTGTTTCATCGGCGACCAGGAGCGCAAACTCGTCCGCGCCGGGCCTGTCATCGATGAATTGACCTACGAGATGTGGATCGTCGCGCATGACGACGAGCGGCAAAGGCCGGAAGTCAGGACGGTCATCGATCGCCTGGCCACACTGTTTGCCGATCATGAGGATCTGTTTGCCGGGGAGAGACCGTTGGTCTGAAGCGAACAAGAAATGCGGGCCAGCAGGCCCGCGTCAGTTCATCGATTGGTTTCATCACGCTGCGAGATGCCGCTCGATCTCGTCGATCGGCAGATTGGTATAGTCTTTCGCCAATTCCGCCGATATCGCTGCCTGCGTCTCGGCGCTCAGCGCCGGCCGCAAGGTGCCGAGCGCCTTCGGCGGTGCGATGAGGACGATACGGCGCGCATCCTTTGCCTGCGTCAGCTCGTCCATTCGCTCCGCCACATGTCTCAGAAATTGCGCTTCGGCCTGCTCCTGCCAGCTGGTCTCTTCGACAGCGCTGCGGCTCAATCCGTCTGCGGCATGGCTGCGGCCGGGCTTGTCGGCGCCGAGTTCGCGATCGGGCTCGTTCGGCTGCGTCAGGGTTTCCAACACCTTCAGGTTCATCAGCTGGGCATCGCCGGCGTTCTGCATGATCAGGGCCTTGGCTCCATTGCAGACTACGATCCATGATTTTCCGGGGATTCTGACGTCGGTCATCTTCAACTCCTCGCTGTCGTCATCGACGCGCCCCTTGCTCGTCGATCTAGACAGAACGCCCGGCCATTGAAAGAGTTCGAGAAAACAGCGCCGGAAATGATAGCGGCGCAATCCGCCATCGAGCTTTGCATGACAGCCTGCGTGCCGATTGTGAACATCAGGAGTCCCGCTTGGGAACAAAACTTAAACTCGTTAAAATTGTCATCATATGTTTGACGAATGTGCAAAACATTCATGGGACCGTGACTGGAGCAAGATCAGCTTGCTCAGAGCAAGAACCCCAACTGTGCCCTGTCTGACGGAGAATGTAAGATGACTATGCTCCGCGCCACACACCTTGCGACGGTCAAATCCGCCGTTTACGACCTGCGCTGGGAAGAGTTCCACGTCAAGCGCCCGGCCCGCATCGTCGCCGTGCGGCCGTGCCTCACCGGCGTGTCGATGCGAAGCGCCGAGATCATCGACATATCGCAGGGCGGTGCGACGTTCATCGTCTCGACAACCGCCGGTCTGCCGAAACATTATTATCTGAACATCCTCGGCCTGGCTTATCGCATCGGTTGCGCCGAGGTCTACCGCCATAAGGAACGCATCGGGGTAAGGTTCATCAACCTCCTGGATCCAGAGGTTCTGCGACGCGTCGTCCGCGCCGATTTCCTTGTCGGCAATATGGAAGCGATCGACGCCAGGCGTGCACCGATGTTCCGCGAGACGAGGCTTGCCGCCAGCCCGGCATAAGTCCCCGGATGGGAAACTGATCCGAGGAAAAATCGTCCAGCAATTCAAATCACTCGTCGCCTTGCCGATTGAAAGGGACGCATCAGCAGCGCCGTGGCTGCGGAATAATCTTGCTTGCCATGGCTGGGCCCGGGCCTATTGTTGCGCCTGATCTCAACATGTCCGGAAACCGCTTTCGCATGTCCGCCTTCTCGCGCTTTACACCCCTCATCAGCGCCCTGCCCTCCACAGTTCCCTTCGTTGGCCCCGAGGCCATCGAACGCGAGCGCGGTCGCGCCGTCCTGGCGCGAATCGGCGCCAATGAGAACGGCTTTGGCCCAGCCCCTTCCGTGCTTGCCGCGATCCGCGAAGAGACGCACGATATCTGGAAATACAACGACCCGGAGAATTTCGCGCTGCGGCAAGCACTTGGCGCGCATCTCGGTGTGGCGCCCGCCAATATCGCCATCGGCGGCGGCATTGACGAACTGCTCGGTCACATCGTCCGGTTGGTGATCGAGCCGGGGGCGCCCGTCGTTACCTCGCTCGGCGCCTATCCGACCTTCAACTTCCATGTCGCCGGTTTCGGCGGCCGGCTGGTGACCGTCCCTTATGTCAACGACCGCGAGGATCTGGACGGGCTGCTCGATGCCGTCAGGCGCGAGAATGCGCCGCTTGTCTATTTCGCCAATCCTGACAATCCGATGGGAAGCTGGTGGGACGCCGACAGCATCGTCGCATTCGCCCGGGCGCTACCCGAGACCACGATGATGGTGCTGGACGAGGCCTACAGCGAAACGGGGCCGGCAAATTCATTGCCGTCGATCCTCTCGCTCATCGATCTGCCGAACATGGTCCGCACCCGCACCTTTTCCAAGGCCTACGGGCTCGCCGGTTCACGCACCGGCTACGCGATCTCGACCTCGGGCACAGCACAGGCCTTCGACAAGATCCGAAATCATTTTGGCATGAACCGGCTGGCGACGGTTGCAGCGCTGGCGGCGCTCAAGGACCAGGCCTATTTGGCCGAGGTGGTCGGGAAGATCCATGCGGCACGCGAGCGGATCGGCCGCATCGCCCGGGCAAATGGTCTTGAGCCGCTGCCCTCGGCGACGAATTTCGTGGCGATCGATACCGGTCGCGACGGCGCCCATGCGCGGGCGATCGTCGATGGCCTGATGGAGCATGGCGTGTTTATCCGCATGCCTGGTGTTGCGCCGCTCAATCGCTGCATCCGCGTCAGCGTCGGACCGGAGGCTGAGATGGCGCTGTTCGAGGAAGCGCTGCCGCAGGTCCTGAAGACGCTCGCCTGAGGTTTTTATCCCTGTCCGCCGACATTGGTCGGTCTTCCCCTTTTGTCCGCGTATTGCGTTCAGCGGAGTTCCTCGGCGAGGCCGATCAGAATCCCTTCAGGTCCGCGAATGTAGCAGAGCCGATACGCATCCTTATACTGAACGACTTCCCCTACGAGCTGCGCGCCGCGCTCGCGCAGTCTCTCAAGCGTCTCGTCAATGTCATCGACTGCGAACATGACGCGGAGGTAGCCGAGGGCGTTGACCGGGGCGTTCCGGTGATCTGCGACGACAGGCGGCGCCAGAAAGCGGGAGAGCTCAAGCCGGCTGTGGCCGTCCGGTGTGCGCATCATGGCGATCTCGACACGCTGATCTCCCAGTCCGGTGATACGTCCGGCCCATTCGCCTTCGACCGTCGCCCGCCCTTCCAATTCAAGGCCGAGCTCGCGAAAGAAATCAATCGCCTCTCCGAGGTCTTCGACGACGATTCCGACATTGTCCATTCGCTTGAGCGCCATGTTTTGATCCCCAAGGTGTCATTACAATCGACGAGGTCTTGCCTCGTCTAACGAAGGACGTCTGAGGCGTCCCAACACCGACAACCTCAGAAAACGTCTGTTGGAGCGCCGTGGGTCCTTTTGGACACGCGGCGCTCCAACAGTTGAGGTATCGTTCTGTCCGGAATCGTTTCGGATTCTCGGTCGGTGCGTTAGTGAACCGTCATCCATTCGCGGGCAGCGCGCAGTGCTTCCACGAGCTGCATCTTGTTCATGGCGGCGGCCACGTCGGCGCGGAGCTCGGCGGCGCGGTCGTTGCCCTTGATCGCGGCGATGTTCAGCCACTTGTGGGCGGCAACGAGGTCGACGGCGCAGCCGCGGCCGGTCGCATACATCAGACCCATTTCGCAGAAGACATCGGCGCTGTTGTTGTCGCCACCCATGGTGGCCGTTTCAGCATTGTGCATTTCAAAGCGTGCCATCGGTTTTATCCCTGTTAGCCTGTTTACGACTTACCCTGTTTTACCTTCGGACCCTGCCGTCTACGCGGCTTTGCGGCCCTTCCGGTCCGGCGGGTTTACCCCGCTCATCTGATGGCTTGACTATGCCAAACTGCTTTCAAAAAACGCCTAAAATGCATGATTAATTTGAGACAAACAAACTGCAAACGCTTGGTAAAATTGGGTTTTTGTTAAACATCGGATTGCCTGCGATTTAAGGACTTTCGTTCGAATTTTACAAAAGATTCAGATTTGGAAATAAACGGATCGTTCATCATGAAAACAGCAGGCGACGGGTTTAAAAGCTCTACGGTCGGCTTTTCGGCTGCTTTCAGCGACCGGCAGCTGGCTCTATTTATCTTTACGTTCGCGTCAGTTATTTTCGCGGCCGGTCAGAGGACATCAGGGAGGAAAAAAGATGATCCGCAGCCTCATTCTTGCCGGCGCTATCGCCGTGATGGCGGGCACAGCGAATGCCGAGGAACCTATCGTCGGCAATTGGAAGACCGCCTCCGGCGAAACCGCGGTGATTGCCGCCTGCGGCGGGAGTTATTGCGTGACGCTGAAAACCGGTAAATATACCGGCCGCAAGATCGGCACACTTGCCGGGACCGGCGGCAGCTACGCCGGCGAAATCACCGACCCCGCCGCCGACAAGACCTATAGCGGCTCAGGAAAGATTTCCGGCAATTCACTGAAGATGCAGGGCTGCGTGATGAAGATCCTTTGCAAGACGCAGACCTGGACGCGGCTCTGACGCGATAAAACCGACGCAACAAGCATCCGAAACGTATAATCATGCCGGTCGAAAAGCCGGCATGTCCTCAAAGTCTTCCCGAGTTGCCAATCGTCACTGCAATCGCCAGACCCTGCCCCGCAAGCTGAACGGTGGATGAACCGACATCTCAGCACTCGTTCAGCCGAGGTGTGGCAAAACTCATGTCACCGTTAGGTTGCGTATCGGGGGCCTGGGATGAACTTCTATATTCTGGCAAGACGTTTCACCATCATCACGCTGTTTGCGGCGGTCTTCGCCGTCACATTTTCGGCGGTCGTCGTGCACAATGGCGGGGGCGGTACGCAGTCGCATTTCGGTGCGAACTATACCTGCCTGGAGAGAAGCGGAACCTTCTGCGCGCCCACGGTGCGGTGACGGCAACAGGCTCGCAAGAGGATAAAAAGTCGGATTCGGCCGGCGCGCGTCGTTTGCTTGTCAAAAACAACTCTCTATAATGCGTCATGAACAAACGAATCTCCCCTCTGTCGCCCCTCGACATTTCCTCTCCGCCCCCTTTCCAGCCCGAGAGCTTCGATGATCCGGCCAAGGCCGTCGAGACGCTGACAGCGCTTTATGAACGCAATACGGCGTTCCTGATCCAGAGCTTCACCGACCTTGCCCAGGGTGCTCCGATCGCCTCGCGCTACCGCGCCTTCTATCCGCAGGTCAGCATCGAGACGACGAGCTTCGGCCATGTCGATTCGCGCCTCTCCTACGGCCATGTCACGGCGCCCGGCATCTACACGACGACGGTCACCCGGCCGAAGCTCTTCAGGCATTACCTGAAGGAGCAGTTGTCGCTGCTGATCAAGAGCCATAATGTTCCGATCGTCGTCTCGGAATCATCAACGCCGATCCCGCTGCATTTCGCCTTCGGCGAGGGCGCCCATGTCGAAGCATCGGCCTCAGCTTTTGTCGACGTTCCAATGCGCGATATCTTCGACACGCCCGACCTCAATACCACCGACGACGAAATCGCCAACGGCGAATATATCCCGCCGCCAGGAGAGCCCTCGCCGCTTGCGCCGTTCACCGCCCAGCGCATCGACTATTCGCTCGCCCGGCTGTCGCATTATACGGCGACGCATGCCGAGCATTTCCAGAACTTCGTGCTGTTTACGAACTACCAGTTCTATATCGATGAATTCTGCAGCTGGGCGCGCAAGCTGATGGCGGAGGGCGGCGACGGCTACACCGCCTTCGTCGAGCCCGGCAACATCGTCACCCTGCCCGGCTCAAGCGTGCCGGAAACGGATGCGACACTTTCCCGTCTGCCGCAAATGCCGGCCTATCATCTGAAGAAGAAGGGCCATGCCGGGATCACCATGATCAATATCGGCGTCGGCCCTTCCAACGCCAAGACGATCACCGACCACGTCGCCGTGCTGCGCCCCCATGCCTGGCTGATGCTCGGCCACTGCGCCGGGCTTCGCAATAGCCAGCGGCTGGGCGATTACGTTCTCGCCCATGCCTATATGCGCGAGGACCATGTTCTCGACGACGACCTGCCGGTCTGGGTGCCGATTCCGGCGCTGGCCGAAGTGCAGGTGGCGCTGGAAGCGGCCGTCGCCGAAATCACCGGTTACGAAGGTTTCGAGCTGAAGCGCATCATGCGCACCGGCACCGTCGGCACGATCGACAACCGCAACTGGGAACTGCGCGACCAGCGGGGGCCGGTGAAGCGGCTGTCCCAGGCGCGCGCCATCGCGCTCGACATGGAATCGGCAACGATCGCCGCCAATGGCTTCCGCTTCCGTGTGCCCTACGGGACGCTCCTCTGCGTCTCCGACAAGCCGCTGCATGGCGAGTTGAAGCTGCCGGGTATGGCGACCGCCTTCTACCGCACGCAAGTGAACCAGCATTTGCAGATCGGCATCCGTGCGGTCCAGAAGCTTGCGGCCATGCCGAAGGAAGCGCTGCATTCGCGCAAACTGCGCAGCTTCTTCGAGACGGCATTCCAATAAGCCGTTTCTTTATCGGCCGGTCGCAACAGGCGCCGAACTCTGCGCAAGCATCTGCGGCCTGCCGGCAGCGATGTTCAGCCCTGCAATCAACAGAGTGAAGGCGACGAAGACGAAAGCGACGCGCAGAAGGGCCTTCAGCCCAGCGCTTTCGTCGAATGCCAGCCCGCGCTTCTCATGGCGGCGCGCCCAGATCTGGCTTGCCAGCGCGATTTCAAGAATACTCATTGCCATTCTCCTCGACAGGTTTCGACGAAGCCTTGTCGAGTGCTCACTTGTCATTTCGACAGGTGACCGGCACAAAAGATTTTTCCTGACGCTGTCGAAATGCCCGCACCCCATTCGTCCAGAGGTATTGAAGGAGGCTGCCCGCAATGAAATATCTCTGCCAGGTCTGGTTCGATGGCGCGATACTCGACGCCATGACGAATGAGGAGAAGGCCGACCTCGACGCGAATTCCCTGAACTATGACCGGGATCTCGTCGAAAGCGGGCATATGATCATTGCCCAGGCACTGCAGCCGCCGACATCGGCGGTGACGGTCCGTGTGCGGGCCGACGAGACATCGGTAACAGACGGTCCTTTTGCCGAGACGAAGGAAGCGCTCGGCGGCTTCATTCTGATCGAGGCAAAGGACCTTAACGATGCGATCCGCGTTGCCGCCGGCATCCCGATTGCGAAGCTCGGCGCAATCGAAGTGCGGCCAATCCATGAATTCGGAACCAAATGAGGAAAGAGCGATGAAATTTCTATGCCAGATCTGGTTCGACACGGAAAAAAGCAAGCTGGTCCCTCAGAGCGAATGGGATGCGCTCACACAGGAGTGCATCATCAGCGACAATCGCTGGCGCGAGAGCGGTCACCTCCAGGTGGCGCTCGCCTTGTATGAACCGTCAACAGCGGTCACGGTCCGCCTGCGCAATGGCGAAGTTTCTGTGACCGATGGCCCGTTTGCTGAAATCAAGGAGCACCTCGGTGGTTTTGTGCTTATCGAAGCCAACAGTATCGAGGAGGCGAAAACGATCGCGTCGAGTTTTCCGATCGTCAAATATTCCTCGATTGAAGTGCGCCCGACTTACGCGATCCAGGATGGGAAATAGCCATGCGCTATATCTGCCTAATCTACAACAGCGCCGACACGGATGGCAGGCTGACGCCTGGTGAGACCGATGAACTCATCAAAGCGCATTTCGCCTTCGATGAGGAGCTACGCCGTGACGGCATCATGATCCACGCCGATGCCTTGGAGATGCCTGACCAGGCGACGGTGCTGCGCGTTCGTAACAACACGCTCTCCGCCACCGATGGCCCCTATGTCGAGACGAAGGAACATCTCGCCGGCTTCTACGTCATCGAGGCGCCGGACCTCATGCAGGCGAAAGAGATTGCCGGACGGATCCCTTCGGCGCGTTTCGGCGCGGTCGAGCTCAGGCCCGTGCGGACACTCCCCGCGCCGTACTGAGGAGGTGCGCCGCTGGAGAGCGTGATCGAAGAGATTTATCGAACCCAGTCGCGCCGGGTGCTGGCGACGCTGATCCGCCTGCTCGGGGATTTCGACCGAGCGGAGGAAGCGCTTCAGGATGCCTTTGCCGCGGCCGCCCGGTCATGGCCGACGGATGGCGTTCCCGGCAACCCGTTCGCCTGGCTCGTCTCGACAGGACGTTTCAAGGCGATCGACACAATCCGGCGGCGAGCGCGCTTCGACGCCTCGCAGCATCACATCGAGGACAGCCTCTACAGCGTCGACACAACGGAGATCGGCGATATGGAAGCGATTGAGGACGACATGCTGCGGCTGATCTTCACCTGCTGCCATCCTGCTATCCCATCCGATGCCCAGACGGCGATGGCGCTCCGCGAAATCTGCGGATTGACCACCGAAGAGATCGCCCATGCCTTTATCGTTCCGGCGCCGACGGTCGCCCAGCGGATCGTGCGCGCCAAGAACAGGATACGCGCCGCGAATATCCCCTACGAAGTGCCGGGCCGCGACGCACTGCCTCAGCGGCTCGATCAGGTGCTGCACGTCATCTATCTTGTTTTCAACGAAGGTTATTCCGCCTCATCCGGCGAGGATGTTGTCCGCGCCGACCTGACCGCCGAGGCGATTAGGCTGGCGCGGCTGCTTCTGGCGCTGCTGCCGCATCCTGACGCCCGTGGTCTTCTGGCGCTGATGCTGCTGCAGGACTCCCGCCGCTTGGCACGCAGCAACGAGCAGGGATCGCTGGTGCTGCTTGCCGACCAGGACCGGTCGCTCTGGGACCGTGCAAAAATCGCGGAAGGCCTGGCGCTGCTCGCCGAGGCGATGCGGGTGGCGGAGATCAGCGCCTATACGGCGCAGGCGGCGATCGCTGCAGAGCATGCCAGGGCGCCGACCGCCGAAGAGACCGACTGGCGGCGCATCGCCTTCTACTATGATCTGCTGCTGGCGGCGCAGCCCTCCCCGATCGTGGAACTCAACCGCGCCGTTGCGATATCAATGGCGGAAGGGCCAGCGAAGGGACTGGATCTGGTCGATGCCATTTTAGGGCGTCAGGAGCTCAGGTCCTATCACCTCGCCCATTCGGCGCGCGCCGATTTCCTGCGCAGGCTTGGCCGCACCGAAGAGGCGATCACCGCCTATCAGACGGCACTGTCGCTCTGTCGGCAGGAGCCGGAGCAGGCTTTTTTGCGGAAACGGATTTCAGAGCTTGCCGCGGCGCCCGAGCGGCAGTGAGATTGCGGTGCCCGTCAGCGCCGAGACGATGATCAAGAGATGCGCATTGACGCTTGCCTGCGCCAGCGCGACCAGAGCCATCCGCTCGCTGGAGGCTCCGAGCGCAATGGCGCCGGCGGTGATGCCGGCCGGATAGGTGCCGACGCCGCCCGGCGCGTGCACCGGCAGAACGGAGGAGAGTTCACCGCCGAGCGCGCCGCCGAAGCTTGCCGCTATCGGCAGCACGCCCATCAGGCCGAGCGCCCATGCGAGCACGATCACCTTCACCAGCCAGTTGACGATGGTCATCGCCCAGGCGCGCGCGAAGGCTGCGGCATCGAGCGGCAGCCCGTTTTCGATCTCAACGACGAATTTCTGCGCCTTATCAGGCAACAGCCTGGCAGCGAGCCGGAACAGCGGCTTGCGCGCGGCGAAAGCTGCGACCGGCAGCAGCAGGAAGACTGCCCAAAGCGACCATGCGACGAATGCATCGGCCGCGGCAAGCGCAAAGCCGATACCGGCGGCAGCCAGAAGCGCGTGCAGGTCGAGCAGCCGCATGACCAGGAGCGCCGAGGTTCCGCGGGTCAGCGGAATGCCGAACTCGGTGCGCATCAGCAAGGGAAAGCTGGTCTCGCCGGTGCGGAAGGGCAGCATGATGTTCAGGAGATTGTGGATCTGCGTAACGCGAAAGAGAATCGCGAAGCGGCCCGCCGTCTCCTTGGGAAAATAGTCGTAGATGCGCCAGGTACGCAGGAAATAGGTGCTCGTCAACGCCACGAGCGCGCCGATCACCGGGCCTGCCCCGACATCGGCCCATTGGCTGATGATGACGGGCCAACCCCAGAACCATTGTACGAAGAGCGCATAGGCTGCGACAATTACGACCGTCAGCGCCGTCATGCGATTGCGCATAAACCAGGACTGCTGGCTTTCAACGATCGAACTCTTCATGTAGTAGGCATTCCTCGCTTGGCGTCGGCATGAGCCTCGGCTCCATTGCCAGGCGTTTTAGGAGAAATGAAGGTTGGGCACAACGGCGGAGTTGAAGCGACGGCGGCGAGATCGCTTTAAGGCCGACCACCGCCGCGGCAGACCGACAGATCACGGCGTCTTGCCGGCTTGACTTGGAGATCGATGTTGGAGCGCATTACCAGAAACATCACGAGTGCGAGCATTTTTCTGGCAGTCTATTTCCTGCTGAACATCGTGCTCCGCATCGCATTGCCCCATACGCTTGATCTCGACGAGGCGGAACAATCGTTCTACTCGCAATATCTTCTGGCCGGCTACGGTCCGCAGCCTCCCTTCTACAACTGGATCCAATACGCCATCGTCTCGGTCACCGGAATCACGATGTGGGCGCTCTCGGTTCCGAAGAACATCATTCTCTTCGGCTGCTATCTTTTCTATGGGCTGGCTGCCCGCGAGGTGCTGAAGAACCGTCTGCTCGCACCCGTCGCTATGCTGAGCCTGATTACCCTGCCACAGGTCGGCCTGATGGCGCAGCGCGAACTGACCCATACCGTTGCCCTGCTGTTTGCGACCTCGCTCTTCCTCTTCGGCTTTTTTCGCACACTTCGGCAGCCGACGATCGGGAGCTACCTCGTCATCGGCATCGCCACCGGCATCGGCCTCATCTCAAAATACAATTTCGCCATCCTGCCGTTTGCCGCCTTCGTCGCGGTCCTGGTGGACCGAAAGTGGCGCAGCCGTCTGTTGGACTGGCGTCTGCTGCCGGCGTTCGCAATCGCCATTCTGATCATTCTGCCGCATGCGCTATGGCTGCCCGATAATCTCATCAGCGCTTCGGCCCCGACCATGGAGCGGATGACCGCCGAACACGAGGCCGCCGCTGGCCTTCCCCGCATCGGTCAGGGGCTGTTGTCCCTCGTCATCGCCGTCCTCGGCTTCGTCGCACTGCCCATCGTTCTCTTCGCAGCAGCCTTCCGACGGGATTTCTTCCGTGCGTTTTCCGCGTCCAGTCCGATGATCCGGGTCATCGAGCGAATGATGATCGTGAGCCTGCTCGCCTTCGTCGGTGTCGTCATCGTCGCCGGCGCGAGCGATATCCACGAGCGCTGGCTCGACCCGTGCCTACTCGTCATGCTGATCTATCTGTTCCTGAAGCTCGAAACCGCCGGCGTCGATCTTTCCGCCGGCCTAGCACGCTTCCGGCCTGTGGTGCCGGTCTTCATGCTCGTCATCCTGGCGATCCTTCTGCTCAGGATCGTCGGCATGCAATATACCGGCGTTTACACGAGAACGAACGTGCCCTTCGCGAATTTCGTTGACGAGCTGACCGCGACCCGCAAGCCGGTTCTCATCGTGGCGGGAACCAAGTTCGTGGCCGGCAACATGAAGCTGGAATTCCCCGACGTCCCCGTCGTGATCCCATTCTTTCCAGGCCCCGGGGTGCCTGAATATGCGGCTGCGAAGGGTCCTGTGCTCGTCGTCTGGCGCGGAGAAACCGCAAATGACCCCACCATTTCTCCCGACTTTGCCGATGATCTCGTGAAGTCGGGTATTCATCTGCAGGAGGTGAGGACGCTGACTCTTCCCTATCTTTTCGGTGACGGCAAACATACGTTCTCGATTGGTTATTCCTGGGTAGAAGGCGGCGCGAAGTAGGGTTGCGGCAAGTCGGCCGATTGCGGGGAAAGCGGCATTGCCCGCTGGCAACGGGCGGACACTTCATGTAGTAGGCTTCCGCAAGCGCGGTGGCGGCAGTAAGATTGCAAGGCCGCCCGGCCTTTTGGAGATGCAAAGTTGCAGACAACGGTAGAGCCCATTCGCGGCACGAATGATCCGGTACAATCGCTCGAGCTGTCGCTGGTCGTGCCCGTTTTCAACGAAGAGGAAAGCGTCGGCCCGCTGGTCGAGCGCATCGTTGCGGCGATGGCCGAGTATCCTCATCGCTGGGAACTGATCCTCGTCGACGACGGCAGCACGGATGCGACGCTCGTCAACGCCCGAAAATTCGTCGGCCGCAAGGGCCTGGCGCTCCGGATCGTCGAGCTGCAGCGTAATTTCGGCCAGACCGCCGCCATGCAGGCCGGCATCGATACCGCCCGGGGGCGGCTGATCGCGACGATGGACGGCGATCTGCAGAACGACCCGAAGGACATCCCTGCGATGGTCTCGGAGCTCGAGCGGCGCGAACTCGACCTGCTGGTCGGCTGGCGCAAGAACCGCAAGGACGGTCTGTTCCTGCGCAAGATCCCCTCCTGGTGCGCCAACTACCTGATCGGCCGCATCACCGGCGTCAAGCTGCACGACTACGGCTGCAGCCTGAAGATCTACCGGGCCTCGATCATCAAGCAGGTGAAGCTGATGGGCGAGATGCACCGCTTCATCCCAGCCTGGGTCGCCGGCGTCGTCCCGAGTTCGCGCATCGGCGAGATGGCCGTCACCCACCATGCCCGCGAGCACGGTGTTTCGAAATACGGCATCTCGCGCACCTTCCGCGTCATCCTCGACCTGCTGTCGGTGATGTTCTTCATGCGCTACAAAGCGCGGCCCGGCCATTTCTTCGGCTCGCTCGGTCTCGGTCTCGGCGCGGTTGCCATCTTGATCCTGCTCTATCTCGGGTTCGACAAGTTCATCATGGGCAACGATATCGGCACACGTCCGATGCTGATGGTCGGCGTCGTGCTCCTGCTTTCGTCGGTACAGATGATCACCACCGGTATCCTGGCGGAAATGATCGCGCGCACCTACTATCGTGACGATGCCTCCCCGAACTACATCGTCCGGGAGATCTTCGACGATCAAAGCCAAGCATAAGCCGGCAGCACGATGCTGAACCGGGCGACGAGGACGATCAAAACCGCGGCGCTGCTGCTTGCAGCCTATTTCGTGCTGAACATCGCGCTCAGGCTGGTACTTCCGCACGCGCTGGAACTCGACGAGGCCGAGCAGTCCTTCTTCTCGCAATATCTGCTGGCGGGTTATGGCCCGCAGCCGCCCTTCTACAACTGGATGCAATATGCCATCGTTTCGGTGACCGGCTTGTCGATGGGCGCGCTTGTCATCCCGAAGAACATCCTGCTCTTCCTGTGTTACCTCTTTTACGGCCTTGCCGGACGCGAGGCACTGAAGGACGAGAAGCTTGCCGCCGTCGGAATGATGGCATTGATCACCCTGCCCCAGGTCTCCTACATGGCGCAGCAGGATCTGACCCACACGACGGCGCTGCTCTTTGCCAGTTCGCTCTTCCTCTACGGCTTCTTCCGCACGCTCGAGCGGCCCGGCATCGGCAGCTACCTCCTGCTCGGGCTTGCGACTGGCATAGGGCTGATCTCGAAATATAATTTCGCGCTGATGCCCGTCGCGGCGCTGATCGCCGTCCTGCCCGATGCCGAATGGCGGCGCAGGGTGCTGGACTGGCGTATCCTGGCAGCGATCGCCGTCGCGCTCATCATCGTGCTGCCGCACGCGATCTGGCTGCGGAGCAACCTCGAATTCGCCTCCTCCGATACTCTGGTCAAAATGGCCGCCGGCAATGAACCGGCCGGAGCCTTGCGCATCGGCAAGGGCATTGTCGCCTTTGTCATCGCCATCATCGCCTTTGCGGCGCTGCCCATCGCCATTTTCGCCGCCGCCTTCCGCCGGAACTTTTTCAGGGCGCTCGCATCCGGAAACCGCTGGACGGGGATGATGGAGCGGATGATGCTTGCCAGCCTCGCCGGAATCCTTCTGATCGTTCTGTTCACCGGCTCCACGACGGTGCGTGAACGCTGGCTCGACCCATTCCTGCTGGTGCTGCCGATCTATTTCCTGGCAAAGATGCAGGCGGCCGGGCTCGACCTTTCCGCCGGACTGCGCCGCTTCCGACCCCTCGTGCCGGTGCTGATGGCCTGCGTCCTGGTGGCGCTCGGCTTCCGCGTCGTCGGCGCCGGGCTGATCGACACCTACAGCAGGCCGAATGTGCCGATGGCCGATCTCGCCCGCGGAATGACGCGACAGGCCGAACCTGCGCTGGTGATCGCCTCGGATACCTATGTCGGCGGGAACATGCGGCTGCAGTTTCCCGGCGTGCCCGTGGTGATCCCGGATTTCCCTGCACCCGGCATCCCGGCCTATGCGACATCGGACGGACCAGTGCTCATCGTCTGGCGCGGCAAGAAGACGGCGACGGTCGCCGATGCGGTCATGCCGGAGCGATTTTCATCGGCGCTGGCGGCGGCCGATATCGCACCGCAGGAGATCGGCGCCTTGTCGCTTCCCTATCATTTCGGTCGCCAGGGCGATAATTTCGCACTCGGCTATGCCTGGGTTCGGCCGGGAGCGAGATAGATGAGCGAGACCAGCCTTCGCGACGTCAGGTGGATTTTCATCCTGCTGGCCGCCTATTTCGCCCTTCAGATCGGTGTGAGGCTCGCGACATCGCATTCGCTCGATCTCGACGAGGCCGAACAGGCCTTTCGCTCACAATGGCTTGCCGCCGGTTATGGCCCGCAGCCGCCCTTCTACAATTGGCTGCAGTATGCCGTCTTCCAGTTTGCCGGCGTCTCGCTTGCCGCCCTGTCCGTCGTCAAGAACCTTCTGCTCTTTATCTCCTATCTGCTGTATGGCCTGACGGCGCGGCTCGTCCTGCGTGACAAGGCGCTCGTGGCAATCGCAACACTCGGGCTGCTCACCATTCCGCAGATGGTTTTCGAGATGCAGCGTGACCTGACGCACACGGTCGCGGTCTTCTTCTCGGCCAGCATCTTCTTCTACGGTTTCATCCGCAGCCTGAAGCAGCCGAGCCTTGCCTCCTATCTGATCGGGGGCATCGGCATCGGTTTCGGTCTGCTTGCCAAGTATAATTTCGCCATCCTACCGGCCGCTGCCCTGATTGCCGCGCTGGCGGATACACGCCTGCGGCCGCGAATCTTCGACCGGCGGCTGGCGCTGACCGTGATCGTGGCCCTCGTCATCATCCTGCCGCATCTCTTCTGGCTGAAGGACAATCTCGATTTCGCAACCGCGCGCACGCTGGAGAAGATGACGGCGAGCGGCCATGCGAGCTATCCGATGCAGGTCGCCATGGGCATCGGCTCGCTCGCTCTCGCCGTCATCAGCTTCGCCGGATTGACCATCGCAGTGTTCGCGATGGTCTTCGGCAAGAAGCTTCGCTCAGCGCTGACTGTCCAATCGGAATGGACACGGCTCCTCGAGCGGATGCTGCTCGTCTTCGTCATCGGCATCCTACTGTTGATCGTCTTCGGCGGCGCGGCCGGCATCAAGGATCGCTGGCTGGTGCCGATGCTCTTCATAGTGCCGCTTTATCTCTGCCTGAAGATCGACGCGGCAGGCATCGAGACCGGCAAGGCTTTCCGGCGCTTCATGCTCATCGTCGCCGTCATTATGATCGGCGTGCCGGCGGCCCTTTACGGCAGTGTGGCGAGCGCGCGCTTCACGGGTCACTACGAGCGCCTGAACAGGCCATATGCTGATATGCTGGAAACCTTGCGCAGGCAGGCCGAACCGGCGGCGATCCTTGCCGGCGACAGCCTGCTCGCCGGAAATCTCAGACAGGACATTCCCGGTATTCCCGTCCTTTCGGTCGATTATCCCGGCTTCAAGCCGGATGTCTCGGCAAGCCGCCCGCTTCTCCTCGTGTGGCTCATGCTGCGGGAGGAGAAAAACGAAGGGCTGCCGCCGGCCATGGGGCAATGGCTCCAGGTCAATCTCGGCGTATCCGCGCCCGACGCCGCGGTGATCGATGTGCCATATCTCTACGGGCGCGGCGACGACCGCTATCGCTTCGGTTATGCCTGGATCAACCAGGCCAACTGAACGACTTCATGATTTCAGCTCCTTCCAGGCCGCATCCAATGCCAGCCTGGTGATTCTCGCCATCTCGTCCACCTCAGCGTGGCTGATGACGAGTGGTGGCGAGGCGAGCATGCGGTCGCCGGTGGCGCGCAGCACCAGGCCGTTCGCCAATGCGTGATTGCGGACGAGCGCGCCGACCTGATCGGGCTTTTCGTAACGGGTGCGCGCGCTCTTGTCGGCAGTAAGCTGCAGGCCGCCCATGAGGCCAATGCTGACCGCCTCGCCGACAAGATCGTGTTCGGCCAGTGCTGCCCAGGCCTTGCCGAAGTAGGGACCGATATCGTCGCGCACGCGCTCGACCAGTTTTTCCTCCTCGATGATGCGCAGGTTTTCGAGTGCGGCGGCGGCGCAGACCGGATGGCCGGAATAGGTGAAGCCGTGATTGAAATCGCCGACCTCGTTGATCAGCACATCGGCGATGCGGCCGCTGACGAGCACGCCGCCGATCGGCAGATAGCCGAAGGAAAGCCCCTTGGCGATCGGCGCGAGATCGGGTTCGACGCTGAAATGCTGATGGCCGAACCAGGCGCCCAGGCGGCCGAACCCGCAGATCACCTCGTCGGTTACCAGCAGGATATTGCGCGTCTTGCAGATGCGGTCGATCTCAGGCCAGTAAGTCTCGGGCGGAATGATGACGCCGGCAGCCCCCTGCACCGGTTCGGCGACGAAGGCCGCGACATTTTCCTCGCCGAGTTCGTCGATCTTGGCTTCGAGCTCGCGGGCGACTTTCAGGCCGAATTCGGCGGGTGAGAGATCGCCGCCCTCGCCGTACCAATAGGGCTGCCCGATATGGACAATGCCTGATATCGGCAGATCGCCTTGCTCATGCATGTACTTCATGCCGCCGAGGCTGGCGCCAGCGACGGTCGAGCCGTGATAGCCGTTCCTCCTCGCGATCACGATCTTCTTGGACGGCTTGCCGACGGCGCTCCAATAGACGCGAGCCATGCGGAACCAGGTGTCGTTCGCTTCCGAACCGGAGCCGGTGAAGAAAATATGGTTGAACCGTTCGCCCGCATGCGACGTCACCTTCTGCGCCAGCAGCGCCGTCGGCGTGGAGGTCGTGCCGAAGAAAGTGTTGTAATAGGGCAGCTCGTTCATCTGCCTTGCAACCGCTTCGGCGATCTCTCGGCGGCCGTAGCCGATGTTGACGCACCAAAGGCCGGCGAAGCCGTCAAGATATTTTATGCCGTGACTATCGAAGATGTAGACGCCCTCTCCGCGCTGAATGATCCGCGTTCCCTCGGCGTTCAGCTTCTTCATGTCGGCGAAGGGGTGCAGATGGTGCGCGGCGTCTACCGCAGCAAGGTTGGAGGGCGGGTAAGTATCGGGCATCACTGGTAAAAGATCCTCGCGGATTGAAAGGCTGCTGTCGATGGGATAGGAGCTTGGCCTTGTCCCGGAGGATTTTCAAGGTTATGGTGAGCGACAGGATGGACGGCAAGGCCGATGGAGACCCACGTTTCGATATCCTGATCGTCGGCATGAATGGCGAGCTGCGCGGCAAACAGCTTCCGCCCGGCAGCGAAGGCAAAGTCTGGGCCGGCGAGATCCGCCTGCCGACATCGACACAGTCGCTCGACATCTGGGGCGACGACAATGACGACATCACCGGCCTGTCGCTGACCATCGGCGATCCCGACGGGATGGTCGTTCCAGACCGACGCAGCCTCGCGCCAATGCCCTGGGCGCCGGAGGGCTCGATGCAGGTCCTCGCCACCATGTGCGAATTCGACGGCACCCCGAGCTTCATGGATCCGCGCGCGATCCTCGCCTCGGTGGTCGAACGCTACAGGCTGCGCGGGCTGACGCCCGTCATCGCCACCGAGCTGGAATTCTATGTGATGTCCGCAGACTGGCGCGAGACCGGACGGCCTTCCCCGCCCGAAAGCCTCACCTATCGCGGCGAGCCGAATGGTTTCCAGCTCTACGACATGAGCGCCGTCGACGCGCTCGACAGCTATCTGCGGACGCTGAGGGCCTATGCCAAGGCGCAGGGGCTGCCGGCGGACGCGACGACCGCGGAATTCGGACCCGGCCAGTTCGAGGTCAATCTCATGCACCGACCCAGTGCGCTGGCGGCAGCCGACGACTGCCTTTATTTGAAGCGCATCGCCGAACAGGCGGCGCGCCGCCACGGGCTGAAATCGACCTGCATGGCCAAGCCCTATTCCGACCATGCCGGTTCCGGCCTGCATGTGCATGTAAGCGTCACCGACGAACAGGGCCGCAACATTCTCGACGCCAAAGGCGGCGAGCCGAAGCTGCTGAAATCGGTCACGGCAGGTATGCTCGACAGCATGCGCGAGGCGCAGCTGATCTTCGCCCCCTTCGCCAATTCCTACCGGCGCTTTCAGCCGGGCTCCTTCGCGCCCGTCGATCTGAGCTGGGGCAACGGCCATCGCGGCACGGCAGTCCGCATACCCGAAAAGGACGGGCCGGCCGCACGCATCGAGCATCGCGTCGCCGGCGCCGATGCCAATCCTTATCTGCTGCTGGCGGCGATCCTCGGCGGCATGCTCACCGGTCTCGACCGCGAGCTCGATCCCGGCGAGGAGACGACGCCCGCGCACACGCCCGCAGATACGAGGCGACTGACGCATGATTTCCTGAGCGCGGTCGAGACCTTCCGCACCTCGCCCTTCATCGCCGATATCTTCGGCAGCCGCTATCAGGCGCTCTATGGGGACACCAAGCGCAAGGAAGCGCTGGCGCATCTTCGCACGGTCTCCGATTTCGACTATCGCACCTACCTACCGCGTCTCTGAATCCTTCCGTTACGCCGCGGGTTCGCGGCGTTCGTCCGCATCGATCTGAGCCGCCAGACCCTGCTTGACGAGAACCTTCAGTTCGCCCGGATGCAGACGGATCAAGACGTCGCGTTCGAGCGGCAGCAGTTCCCCGTCCATCACGCAATTGGCCTTGGAGCGCAGCTTCGGGAAATGCAGGCGCACCTCGGCCGGGTGCATCACCATGACGTCCGCGTTCTCGCGGACCTTACCGCGCATCATATCGAAGGCAAGGCGGACGACACCGAGCGGTTTCAGCGGATTTGCCGTATAGAAGCCGAGTTCGCCGCTTCTCAGATTATCGGCATACAGCAGTGCATTTTCGCCAAACGGGTTGTTGGAGACCGAGACTGCCGAAACCCGGCGACGCTCGCGCATGCCGGCCGCTTCGAACTCGACCTCGAATTCGGGCGGATTGAAGATAACGCCGAGGGCCGCCTTCGTGCTTGCCCTGATCTTGCCCAGCCGCGAGCGATAGCTGTAGGAATTGCGATAGCGCACCATGCGGGCATGCAAGCCGGCGGAAAACTGATGAATGAAGGGGCGGCCGTTGGCGCTGGCAATATCGACATTGTCGATCTCGCCTGATGCAAGCACGTCGAGAGCCTGCCAGATATCGAGCGGCACGCGCAGCGAACGGGCAAAGAGGTTCATGGTGCCGGCCGGTACGACGCCTAGTGCGATACCGTTCTTCCAGGCGATCGATGCCGCCGCCGAAATCGTCCCGTCGCCGCCACCGGCGACGATGCCGTCGATATCGTTGCGCTTGGCCGCACGTTCCATGGCCGGAATGATTTCATTTCCAGAGAAAACGATCGCGTCGAAATCGTGCCCCGCATCGCGGAACGCTGCTTCCGCCCTCTTTTCGTAGGCCAGCATATCGGTGGTCTTGAAGGTACCGCCGTCGCGATTGAAAAAGCCTACAAGCTTCATGAGGGCTCCCGTCCCTGGCGCGGAAATCGTCCTGCCTTGCTCCTCAAATGGTTGCGGCACTGACGATTTCAAGCGCCGCCCTGGCGCGGCAGAAATGACAGAAATGCAAATTTTGCAACGGACATATGCACATAGCAGGACGCTGCACTGCGAAAAATGCACTCGACGCCTGTCGGCATATCACGGATAGATCAGACATCGCCATCTTCCTTCCCGCCATTTGTCCCGATCGCCTCGAGGCCGCACTTGGCCAGTGGCCTGCCGAGCAGAACCGTCCAGAGAGAGCTCCCATGAGTGAGATCGCCATCAACGATTCCATCGGTACCCAGCCTGCTGACGAGTTGCCGTCGGCAACGACCGTGGCTTTGGTTCAACTGGCGCTCGCTTGCGGCGGCTTCGGCATCGGCACCGGCGAATTCGCAATCATGGGGCTGCTGCCCAATGTGGCCGATACCTTCTCGGTGACGACGCCGCAGGCGGGATACGTCATCAGCGCCTATGCGCTCGGCGTCGTCGTCGGCGCGCCCGTCATCGCCGTGCTCGCCGCGAAGATGGCGCGCCGCACATTACTTTTGTTGCTGATGCTGGTCTTTGCCCTCGGCAATATCTCGAGCGCCGTGGCGCCGACCTTTGAGACCTTCACCGTCCTGCGCTTCATCACCGGCCTGCCGCATGGCGCCTATTTCGGCGTCGCCGCACTTGTGGCCGCCTCGATGGTGCCGATTCATCGGCGGGCACGCGCTGTCGGACGCGTCATGCTCGGACTGACTATCGCGACTCTGCTCGGCACGCCGCTGACGACGCTTTTCGGCCAATCGCTGGACTGGCGGGTTGCGTTCCTGTCGGTCGGGGTCGTCGGGCTGCTGACAGTGGCCTTGATTTGGGTCTATGTTCCGAAGGACAGGGTCTCCGAAGAAGCGAGTTTCTCACGCGAACTCGGCGCCTTCCGCCGACCACAGGTCTGGCTGACGCTCGGCATCGCCGCGGTCGGCTATGGCGGCATGTTCGCCATGTTCAGCTATATCGCCTCGACGACGACCGAGGTGGCGATGCTGCCGGCAAGCGCCGTTCCGGTCATGCTGGTGCTCTTCGGCATCGGCATGAATGCCGGCAATTTCATCGGCTCATGGCTCGCCGACAAGTCGCTGCTGGGCACGATCGGCGGATCGCTCGTTTACAATATCGTCGTGCTCACGACCTTCTCGCTGACCGCCGCCAACCCCTATATGCTTGGCCTCTCGGTCTTCTTCGTCGGTTGCGGTTTTGCCGCCGGCCCGGCGCTGCAGACGCGGCTGATGGATGTCGCCGCTGATGCGCAGACGCTGGCGGCCGCTTCCAACCATTCCGCCTTCAATATCGCCAATGCGATCGGCGCCTGGCTCGGCGGCCTCGTCATCGCCTGGGGTTACGGCTTTGCGGCCACGGGCTACGTCGGCGCAGCACTCTCCTTCCTTGGCCTCTTCGTCTTCGCAGCCTCAGCCCGCCTGGAGAGGCGCAGCCGGCGCGTGCAGCCCGCCTGAGGACATGCGCAACTCACGTCCTTCCGGGCTGCAGAAGACATAATCGTCGCCCCAGGCGGCAAGCGCATCGACGACCGGCTTCAGCGTCATGCCTAGCGGCGTCATCGCATACTCAACACGCGGCGGCACCACCGGGAAGACGGTACGCGACACCAGACCGGATCCTTCGAGTTCGCGCAACTGCTTCGTCAGCATCCGCTGGGTCACGGCCGGTAGCTTGCGGCGCAGTTCATTGAAGCGCAGCGTGCCCTTCATGAGGTGAAAGAGGATCACACCCTTCCATTTGCCGTCGAGGTAGCTCAGCGTCGCCTCTACAGGGCAACCGGGAAAATTCCTGACGAGTTTGGCGCGCGGCAACGACATTTACAGTATCCTTTTTGGTACTACGTACAGAATTTGTGCATTCTTGCGTTGCTCGAACATAGTGCGCATCTAGCTTCCGTGCAAAGAACACAGGAGTTTCCCATGCGCGCCGTCGCTTATAAAACCCCACAGCCCATTACCGCCGAGACCTCGCTGATCGATGTCGACTTGCCGATGCCGGAAGCTCGTGGCCACGATCTGCTCGTCGAGATCAAGGCGGTCTCCGTCAATCCCGTCGATGTGAAGGTGCGCGCCCATTCCGCGCCACCTACCGACGAACTGAAGGTGCTCGGTTGGGATGCCGCCGGTGTCGTCAAGGCCATCGGTGCTGACGTCACGCTGTTCAGGCCGGGCGACGAGGTGTTCTACTCCGGCGTCATCAGCCGTCCGGGCAGCTATGCCGAATTCCACCTCGTCGACGAGCGCATTGTCGGCAAAAAACCGAGGAGCCTCGATTTCGCGGCCGCAGCCGCCCTGCCGCTGACCTCGATCACCGCTTATGAGACGCTGTTCGACCGGCTGAAGGTGCAGGACCATATTGCGGGCCCGGCACGCTCCATCCTGATCATCGGCGGCGCAGGCGGGGTCGGCTCGATCGCCATCCAGATCGCCCGTTCTCTCACCGACCTCACCGTGATCGCAACGGCATCGCGGCCGGAAACGCAGGACTGGGTGAAGGCGCTCGGCGCACATCACGTCGTCGATCACTCCAAGCCGATCGCGCCTCAGGTGGCAGCGCTTGGTATCGGCGCGCCGGGATTCATTTTCTCGACAACCAATACCGACAGTCACATCGGCGACATCGTGGAAGCCATCGCGCCGCAGGGCCGCTTCGCACTGATCGACGATCCCAAGACACTCGACATCGTGCCCTTCAAGCGCAAGGCCATCTCCATTCATTGGGAGCTGATGTTCACCCGCCCGCTTTATGGCACGCCTGACATGATCGAGCAGCACAAGCTGCTGAACAAGATTTCCGAACTGGTCGACGCCGGACAGATCCGCACGACGCTCACCGAGACCGTCGGTCCGATCAATGCGGCAAATCTGAAGAAGGCACATGCGATGGTGGAAAGCGGCCGTATGAAGGGCAAGGCAGTGCTTGCAGGCTTCTGA
The DNA here is from genome assembly GCF_002531885.1 of Rhizobium sp. L9. Taxonomy (NCBI): domain Bacteria; kingdom Pseudomonadati; phylum Pseudomonadota; class Alphaproteobacteria; order Hyphomicrobiales; family Rhizobiaceae; genus Rhizobium; species Rhizobium sp. L9. Next base: position 38,319 of record NZ_NWSZ01000017.1, read on the forward strand.
TTCGCACTTGCACGAAGGATTTTTAAGCCGTCAGCCGCAAGTCATTGCCACACGCCGGAATGCCGCACCGCACAGGTGCGACATTCTGGCGTTAAGCATTTATCCTGCTTGACTTTTTCGGCGTTCGGAGCCACCTAGCATGACACGTGGATGACATTCATCTTCCGCGCATTTCAACGGAGCCATCACTCAGATGCCAAGCGACAGTAACAGTCGATTGCCTTTGCCGTACGCGGCCGCCCTCGTGCGCTGACCGACTGCTGTCGGCTCGCCCGATCGGACGCTACGGCGGATCGACGGAAAGGCGAGCCTCAATGAATATCAACCGCTTCCCTCTTCGGGCAGGCCATGCCGCCCGCGCCTTCATCAACAATAGCCGCGGCGCAACGATCGCCGAACGCGTCGAAGCTATGAATGCGCTCAGCGTCCAGGATGCCGGGCGGGTGCTGTCGGGCATGCCGCTCGACTATGCTGTCAATATGCTCGACCGGCCGGAGCTTCGCAACGCCGCCCAGATCCTCGCGCTGATCAGCGCCGAGGACGCCGCACGGCTGATGCACGGCATGTCCAACGACCGCGTCGCCGACGTGCTGCTCGAACTCGATGGCGAGACCCGGGCCCGGCTGTTCTCCAGCCTCGACGAGCCGGTGCGCGTCGCCATCCAGCACCTGATGGGCTATCCGCCGCGCACGGCGGGCGGCATCATGACGACGGAATTCGTCAGTGTCCCCAACAGCTGGACCGTTGCCCAGACGCTCGACCATGTACGCCAGGTCGAACGCTCACGCGAGACGGTTTACGCTATCTACGTGCTCGATGAGTTGAGCCATGCGCTCCAGCATGTGGTGACGCTGCGCCGCCTCATCACCGGCGAGCCGGATGCATCCATCCTCTCCGTGGCTCAGAAGGGCGCGCCGGTTTCGGCCGATCCGCTGATGAAGCAGGAGGACGTCGCCCGGCTGATCCGCAAGCACGATCTGCTCGCCCTGCCTGTCATCGACGAACAAGGGCAGGTGCTCGGCATCGTCACCGTTGACGATGTGATCGACACGATGATCGCAGACACGACGGAAGCCGCCCAGAAGTTCGGCGGCATGGAGGCGCTCGGCCAGCCCTATATGAAGATCGGCTTCGCCGGCATGATCCGCAAGCGCGCCGGCTGGCTCGCCGCCCTCTTCCTCGGCGAGATGCTGACAGCAAGCGCCATGCAGCATTTCGAAGGCGAGCTCGAAAAGGCCGTGGTGCTGACGCTGTTCATCCCGCTGATCATGAGCTCGGGCGGCAATTCGGGTTCCCAGGCCACTTCGCTGATCATAAGGGCGCTGGCGCTCGGCGAATTGAAGCTTTCGGACTGGTGGAAGGTGCTGTTGCGCGAACTGCCGACCGGCATCGTGCTCGGCGCGATCCTCGGCCTCGTCGGCTTCGTCCGCATCGTCTTCTGGCAATCGGCGGGGCTCTACAATTACGGTCCGCACTGGCCGATGGTCGCCGTCACGGTGTTTGCCGCGCTGATCGGAATCGTCACATTCGGCTCGATCTGCGGTTCGATGCTGCCATTCATGCTGCAGAAACTCCGACTCGATCCGGCCAGCGCCTCTGCGCCCTTTGTCGCGACGCTGGTCGACGTCACCGGCCTCGTCATCTACTTCTCGGTGGCGCTGCTCATCCTCAGCGGGACGCTGCTGTAGCGCATGCGCAACCGGCTAGATGTGCCCCTCACCCTGCCTCTCCCTGCACGCGGGGAGAGGGGACCTGCCTTGCGAGAGATTGGTGAGAAAGGAGAGGTTGCGGCGCTACTCTCTTCGCCCCGTTTACGAGGAGAAGGTGCCGGCAGGCGGATGAGGCGTGGGCTCCACGCCCTATCCAAGAAAAACCTTTGGAAAATCACCTTCCCTCAGGCAGCTTCAGCGGCCCATGAGTCTTTATGCTGCGGATGGCGAAGTTCGAGCGGATGTCGCTGACGTTCGGCAAAGTCAGCAGCGTCTCCGTCAGCAGCCGTTCATAGGCGGCGAGATCCTCCACCACCACTTCGGCTAGGAAGTCGGCCGTACCTGAGATCAGAAAGCAGGAGACGATCTCGGGAATGGCGAGCAGCGCCTTCTGCTGCGCCTCGGAATTTTCGCGACTGTGATGCACCACCTTAAATTCGACGAAGACCGTCAGGCCGAGACCGACCTCCTTGCGGTCAATATCGGCGGTGTAACCGCGGATGATACCGGAGCGTTCGAGATTGCGGATGCGGCGCAGGCAGGGCGACGGCGAGAGGTTCACTTTCTCGGCGATCTCGACATTGGTGGCGCGCGCATCCTCCTGCAGGCATTTCAGGATGGCAATATCGAATTTATCGAGATTTGGCATTTTCCATAGATCCATCGGCATCATTTGGCAGAAGATTGCGTATAGCACGATTTTCAAGCCACAGATAGCAAGGACATGCCCCGGCCTCCGGCGCTAATCTTCTTTTCAACCGGACAGGATCCGGATCGAGGAAAGGATTGGGACTATGAGCACGATCGCATTTTCAAACGACAAATCACCTTCGCAGACGCTCGGTTATGCCGCCGGCAGCGTCACCGTGTTGATCTGGGCGAGCTGGTTTCTGGCAACCCGCCACAGTGCCGCGACGTCGCTCGGTTCGATCGATATCGGCCTTATCCGCTTCGGCATCCCGGCGCTTGCGCTTTCGCCGGTCTGGCTCCGCACTGGCCTGTTGCCGAAGGGTCTGCCGCTCCATCTGCTGGCGATCATGGTCGCCGGCTGCGGCGCGATCTTCTTCCTGGTGACAACGCTCGCCATCCACTCCACACCGGCCGCCTCATCCGGCATCCTGCTCGGCGGCTCCATGCCGCTTGCAACCGCATTGATCGGCATTCTGTTGTTTCGGGAGCGGCCGGATGCCACATGCATTGCCGGGCTGGCGGCAATCGTCGGCGGCGTGATGATCCTGCTCGTCCGCAGCCTTGCCGATGCCTCCCTGCCCTGGACGAGCTTCGTCCTGCTGCCGGCCGGCGCCGTGCTCTGGGCAAGCTACACCCATGCCTTCCGCCGCTCGGGTCTGACGGCCATTCAGGCCAGCGCGCTGATTGCAGCCTGGTCCTTCCTGATCATGGCCGTGCTCGCACTCGTCTTCGGTATCTCGCTGCAGCAGGCCCCGCTTGCCGAGATCGGACTGCAGGCGTTGAGCCAGGGCATTCTGTCAGGCCTCGTCGCCATGGTCGCCTATGGCACGGCGGTCCGCATCCTCGGGGGAACGCAGGCCGCCGCCTTTACGGCATTGACGCCTGTTCTTGCCACTGTCGGCGGCGGCTTCCTCCTTGGTGAAACGATCGGTCTTGCCGAAATCAGTGCAGCAGTGATCACTGGCATCGGCGTCGCGCTTTCAACCGGTATCGCTGCACGACGCTGACCATCAGCCACAATCGATAATATCAAGCCGCCGGCAGCCCTCGCTGCCGCGGCTTTTCAGTGTGTTCTCGATCGCTCAGGCCTGGATGACGACGACCCTGGCGCCGACCTCGACGCGACCATAGAGATCGATGACATCGTGATTCATCATGCGGATACAGCCGCTCGACATGGCGAGACCAATCGATTCCGGCTGATTGGTGCCGTGGATCCGAAAATGCGTGTCGTTGCCGCCGCGATAGAGATACATTGCCCGCGCGCCGAGAGGATTGTTCGGGCCACCGGGCATACCGCCGGCGAGCCTGCGATAGCGTTCCTCGCGACGCTGCATGTTTTCCGTCGGCGTCCAGCTCGGCCACTCGGCCTTGCGCCCGATATAGGCGTTGCCGGCAAAGGCCAGCCCCTCGCGGCCAACACCGACGCCATATCGCATCGCCCTGCCGTCACCGAGGACGTAGTAGGCGCGACGCGCCGGCGTGTCGACGACGATCGTGCCCGGCGCATGTGTGGTTTCATAGGCGACTTCCTGGCGGCGAAATTCCGGCTTGATCTTATCGATCGGCACCTGCCTCAGCGGAAACTTTTCATCCGGAAGTGCTGCATAATTCGTCTGGCTATTGAGGCCGGTCGAGGAGCAGCCGGCGACAAAAAGCGGCAGAACGATCAGAAAGCCCCGGCGGGAGATCGTCATGAATGTGTCCTTAGTGCGTCAACAACATGTCGCAAGCTAAGGAATTTATGGTTAACGAACGGCTAACGGCAGCCGACGAAAGGCGATCACGAAGACGTCAGCGGTCGAAATCACCGCCGATGTCGGCGATGCACCTCACATATTCGGATAGACCGGCCCCTCGCCGCCCTGCGGCGGCACCCAGTTGATGTTTTGGTTCGGGTCCTTGATGTCGCAAGTCTTGCAGTGCACGCAGTTCTGGGCGTTGATAACGAAGGTCTTGTCGCCATCCTTCTCCACCCATTCGTAGACGCCGGCCGGACAGTAGCGCGTCGACGGGCCGGCATAGATGCCGAGCTCGGAGCTCTTCTGCAGCGCCATGTCCTTGACCTGCAGATGCACGGGCTGGTCTTCCTCGTGATTGGTGTTCGACAGGAACACCGAGGACAGACGGTCGAAGGTCAGAACGCCATCCGGTTTCGGATAGGCGATCGGTTTGTGGTTGGCGGCCGGCTCCAGAGACTGTGCATCCGTCTTGCCGTGCTTCAGCGTGCCGAAGAAGGAGAAGCCCAACAGCGTGTTCACCCACATGTCGAGGCCACCGAGCGCGACGCCGACGGCCGTGCCGAACTTCGACCACAGCGGCTTGACGTTGCGCACCCGCTTCAGGTCGCGGCCAATGTCTGTGGCGCGCCATTCATTCTCGATCTCGACCACTTCGTCATGGCTGCGGCCTGATCCAATCGCCGCGGCGATCTTCTCGGCCGCCAGCATGCCCGACAGCACCGCATTGTGGCTGCCCTTGATGCGCGGCACGTTGACGAGACCGGCCGAACAGCCGATCAGCGCGCCGCCGGGGAAGGAAAGCTTCGGCACCGACTGATAGCCGCCCTCGGTGATCGCACGCGCCCCATAGGACAGCCGCTTGCCGCCCTCGAAGGTGGATCGGATCGCCGGATGGGTCTTGAAGCGCTGGAACTCCTCGAAGGGATAGAGATAGGGGTTCTTGTAGTTCAGGTGGACGACGAAGCCGACGGCCACCAGATTGTCTTCGAGATGATAGAGGAAGGAGCCGCCGCCGGTTTTCATGCCAAGCGGCCAGCCGAAGGAGTGCTGCACCAGACCGGGCTTGTGATTCTCCGGCTTGACCTGCCAGAGCTCCTTGATGCCGATGCCGAATTTCTGCGGCTCGCGGTCCTTCTGCAGGTCGAACTTGGCGATCAGTTGCTTGGCGAGCGAACCACGCACGCCTTCGCCGATCAGCGTATATTTGCCGCGCAGCTCCATGCCGCGGGTGTAGTTGGGACCAGGCTCGCCATTCTTCTCGATGCCCATATCGCCAGTGGCAACGCCGATCACCGCGCCTTTGTCATCGTACAGCACTTCGACGGCGGCAAAGCCCGGATAGATCTCGACGCCGAGTTCTTCTGCTTTGCCAGCCAGCCAGCGACAGACATTGCCGAGCGAGACGATGTAGTTGCCGTGATTGTTCATCAAGGGCGGCATCAGGATGTTCGACAGACGGATCGAGCCGGCGGGGCCGAGGACCAGGAAGTGGTCGGCGGTCACCTCGGTCTTGAAGGGATGGCCTTCCTCCTTGCGCCAGCCGGGCAGCAGCCGGTCGATGCCAATGGGATCGACGACGGCGCCGGAGAGGATATGGGCGCCGACCTCGGCCCCCTTCTCCAGCACCACGACGGACAGTTCCGGATTGACCTGCTTCAGCCGGATCGCCGCCGCCAGACCGGCAGGACCGGCGCCGACGATCACAACGTCGAATTCCATGCTCTCGCGTTCGGGCAGCTCAGTCGTCTCGGTCATTCATTCGTCTCCGCTTGGCCAGTGGCCATCATCCCATGGCCACTGTCTTGTCAAAACCGCGAAGCATTGTCGAGCCGGGATGCGACAGCCAATCCTCAATTCGCACAAAGACATTCCAGCCGATGCGAGACTTACGGTACCGCTTACGTTAACGTCAATTGTGAAACCCGCGAGACCACAGTCGTCCCTTTCCTTTTTTGTCGTCCGCGCCTTATACATCCCTCGAAGACATCGGAGGAAATCATGGATCTCGGTATCAAGGGCAAACGGGCGCTCGTTCTTGCCTCCTCGCGCGGGCTTGGCCTCGGCATCGCCACAGCACTCGCGCGCGAAGGCGCAAACGTGCTGCTGTGCGGACGCAGCGGCGAACAGCTGGAGGCCAATTGCGCGGCGATCAACAGCGAAGGCAATGGCCGGGCCGACTGGATCTGGGCCGATCTTGGCGATGAGCGCTTCGTAGAGACGGCAACGACGGCAGTGAAGGAGAAGTTCGGCGGCATCGACATCCTCGTCAACAATACCGGCGGGCCAACGCCCGGCACGACGGAGGAGATGACGGCCGAAAAGCTCGAAACCTATTTCCTCTCCATGGTCGCCCGGGTGATCACGCTCACCAATGCGCTGCTGCCTGACATGAAGGCGCAAGGCTGGGGCCGCATCCTGACGGTCGCCTCATCAGGCGTGATCGAACCGATCGCGAACCTGGCGCTGTCGAACACGCTGCGCCCGGCGCTTGCCGGCTGGAGCAAGACGCTTGCCTCCGAAGTGGCGAGCTCCGGCATCACCACCAACCTGCTTCTGCCGGGCAGCATCCTGACCAGGCGGCTCGACGACCTCGACGGCGCCGCGGCAAAGCGGACGGGCAAAAGCCTCGAGGAAATCCGCGCCGACAAGGAAGCGCGCATTCCTGTCGGCCGCTACGGCAGGGTCGAGGAATTTGCCGCAACGGCCGCCTTCCTGTGCAGCCAGCCGGCAAGCTACATTACCGGCTCGCTCATCCGCTGCGACGGCGGCGCCGCACGGTCCGTCTAGAGCCGCTCAGGCCGCACGGGCCGCCACGGCGGCCCAGGTCGCCGCGTTCCGGATCATCTGTTCGACATTGGCTGGATCGTCGGCAAGTTCGGCGAGTTCGGAAAGCCGATGGAAACCCGTCAGGATCGCAATGCGCCGCCGGTCGAGCCTGCGTCCGGTCAGCATTTCATAGGCAGAGACGATGCGCGCGGTCAGATCGGGCGAGATGAAGTTCGAATAGATGAACTCCTGGTGCAACGGACCGAAACCTGAATCGGCGAAATCGTAAATGCCGTTGAGCTTACCGTGCCCGTGATCGAATGCCATATTCCAGCCGTGGCCATCGAAGAAACCAAAGACGCTGCCGAAGGGATCCGGCGGCAAGGCTTCGAAATCCGAAACAACGCTTTCCGCAAAGCCCTTGATATCAGCCGGCAGCAGCGGCAAAGCCTTCGTCCGAACCGCCTCCGGCGATTGCCATGGCTGGATCGCTCCGGCGCCGGCCGCCCGTAGAAGATCGGCATCGAGCGCGTGCAACTCGGCGTAAAATCGCGCGAGGTCATCCGCGAGCCGCTGACGGTCGCCCTCCCGAAGCGCATCGTAGTCTTCGGCAATAAGGTGTTCACCCTCGAGCTTGGCGTGGCTGGAGAAGATCGGCGGCCCATCGTGAATGCGCATGTCGGGAACCGCCATCGACAGCGACGGTCGGACGACATCGAGCAAAGCGGCTTCTTTCACAAGCGCTCTTTCGGCGCCTATATGGCGGGGAAACTTGAAGATCAGCGTGTCATCGACGTCGATCGCGATCGAATCCCAGTCCTTTGCCGCCAGCTTGAAGACGGAGCCGGTCAGTTCGGGAAATACGCTTGTGACGACAGAGCGAAATTCGCTGGCATCCAATTCAGTCATGACGAGCTGCCTTCTCTGTTTCCCCATCTTTCGCGCGTGGGGAGTGGCACCGAGCTGTTGCGAACCGCCGGATTGCAGCCTTCGAGCCCGCGCCAATTTGCACTTCATATATTAGTATAACCTGAATATTACGGAATATTCATTACAAAAATTTAAGCCATTATAACCACTTAGTGATCGCAACACGGGAATTATGTCTTTTTTGCGCCGCAATATAAGCGGCTCAATCAAAGCATAAATTTGCACCCGTGCTCAAACCCCGGTCTCACCCATGAAGAAATTTTGGATCACCGTCAGCTTTGTCGCAATCGCCGCGGTCGGCGTTTGGCAATTCGGGAATCTCGTCCCTTATGCCGCGCACATTCCCTACCTCTCGCAGCTCATCAAGCAGCCGGCCGGCGGCAATGGCGGCGGAAGGCAGGCACAGGGCGATCAGACGCAGGCCGATCAGGCGCCGACCGACCAGAGCGGGAATGGCGGGCAACACCAGGGTGGCGGACGCAGACTCGGAGGTGGTGGCCCGACCGTCGTCAAAACAGTCGCTGCGGTGAAAACGACGCTGCCGACGGATGTCACCGCGTCCGGCTGGGCCGATGCCGACGACAATACGACCATGGCCGCACAGGAACAGGGCCTGGTCGTCCGCATCAATGCGCAGGATGGAGCCACCGTCAAAGCCGGCGACCTTATCGCCAAGCTCGACGACCGGACGGCGAAGGCGGCGGTCGACAAGGACAATGCGATGATCGTCCGGGATACGGCAACGCTTTCGGCAGCCGAGACCGCCCTGGTCCGCGCACAGGACCTGTTCGACCAGAAGGCGGGCACCCAGCAGAGCCTCGACCAGGCAAGAGCTGCCCGCGACACCGCCGCGGCCACAGTCGAGGCTGACAAGGCCACCCTGGCCTCGGATCAAATCACCCTCGAGAATACGGATATCCGGGCGCCCTTCGACGGCCGGCTCGGCGATATTGCCGTCAGCAAGGGCGCCTTCCTCAATGCCGGGTCGGCAATCGTCACCATCGCGAAATACGATCCGATCTATGTGAAATTTCACCTGCAGGAGCGCTATCTGCGCGTCCTGAAGAAAGCGCTGGCAGCCGGCCCGGTCGAGGTCAGCACAGTTCCCGCTTCCTCCAAGGGGCAGGTGCGCAAGGGCGAGGTCAGCTTCTACGACAACACGGTCGACACGGCCTCGGGCACGATCTTGGCCAAGGCGAAATTCGAGAATGCCTCCGGTGCGCTGTGGCCCGGCCAATCGGTCAATATCGTCGTGCATTTCAACAACGACGAACAGCAGGTGGTGGTGCCGACGGTTGCCGTCAGCCCCGGCCCGGACGGGTTCTTCGCCTTCGTCGCCAAGGACGGCAAATCGCATCTGACGCCGGTCACCGTCGCCCGCGCCAATGGCGGCTTCACCGCTATCGAATCGGGTCTTCAGCCCGGCGACCATGTCGTCATCGAAGGCCAGGGCCAGCTCAGCGACCAGCAGGCAATCAACGAGCAGTTCGACGACAAGACGCTTGACGTCGCGTCTGCCGAAGAGCCTCGGCAACTGCGGCAGTCCGAGACGATCGCGGTGGGAGCTCAGCAATGATCCCGAATTTCTGTATCCAGCGCCCCGTCGCAACGACGCTGCTTGCCATCGGCGTCATTCTGGCCGGTCTTGCCGGCTACGGGCTCGTGCCGGTTGCAGCCCTGCCGCAGGTTGATTTTCCGACGATCAACGTTTCGGCGCAGCTGAGCGGTGCTTCGCCGCAGACCATGGCGACCTCGGTTGCCACGCCGCTGATCAAGCAGTTCGAGACCATTCCCGGGATCAGCGAAATCAGCGCCTCGAGCTCGCTCGGCAGCACCAGCATCGTGCTGCAGTTTGATCTCAATCGCGATATCGATGCGGCTGCTGCCGATGTGCAGGCGGCGATCTCACACGCGACGCGGCAACTGCCCGACAACCTGACGACACCACCGAGCTATCGCAAGACCAACCCGGCCGATGCGCCTGTGATGCTGCTCTCCGTGCAGAGCAACACCATGCCGCGCAGCAAGCTCGACGAGATCGCCGAGGACATCATCTCGCCATCGCTTTCGACGCTGCCCGGCGTTGCCCAGGTCAGCGTCTATGGTGCGCAGACCTATGCTGTACGAGTCGAGGTCGATCCCAACAAGCTGCTCACACGCGGCATCGGCATCGATACCGTCAACAAGGCGCTTTCTGCCGCCAACAGCCAGCAGCCTGTGGGGACGCTGCAGAACAATGCCCAGAGTATGACGATCACCGCGAATACGCAGCGCACCAATGCCGACCAATTCCGGTCGCTCGTCATCGCCAATCCGAACGGCGCCCCGATCCACCTCGGCGACATCGCCGATGTGCAGGACGGCGTCGAGAACCAGTATACCGGCAGCTGGTATGACGGCCAGCGCGGCATCATCCTAGCCATCCAGCGTCAGCCGGATGCCAACACGGTCGATGTCGTCGATGCGATCAACGCCAAGCTGCCACAACTGCACGCCGAAATTCCGTCTTCGGTGACGACCGTGGTCATGAACGACGCCGCAAAACCCATTCGCGCCGCCATCGCCGACGTCAAGTTCACACTCTTCCTGACGATCGGCCTCGTCGTTCTGGTCATCTACCTCTTCACCGGCCATGCGACGGCAACGATCATCCCGGGGCTTGCCGTTCCGCTGTCGCTGATTGCGACCTTCGGCATGATGTATGTGCTCGGCTACAGCATCGACAATATTTCGCTGCTCGGGCTGACACTGGCGGTGGGGCTCGTGGTGGACGACGCGATCGTCATGCTCGAGAATATCCTGCGCCATGTCGAGGAAGGCATGCCGGTGCGGGAGGCGGCGATCAAGGGTGCCGGCGAAGTCAGCTACACGATCATTTCCATGTCGGTTTCACTGATCGCGGTCTTCATCCCGATCCTCCTGATGGGCGGTGTCGTCGGCCGTGTGTTCAACGAGTTCGGCATGGTGGTCGCTATCGCCATCATCTCGTCGGCCATCGTTTCTCTGACCGTGACGCCGATGCTCGGCTCGCGCCTCTCCAACAATCACAGCCGGCCGCCGCTTTTGATCCGCATTTTCGATGCCGGTTTCGAGCGGACACTCCGCGGCTACGACAGGTCGGTGGCCTGGTGTCTTCGCCATCGTGTCACGATTCTCGGCGTGTTCCTGGGCTCGGTGGCTCTGACGGTCTATTTCTTCATGACGCTGCCAACGAGCTTCTTCCCGCAGGAGGATATCGGCCGGCTGACGATCAGCACGCAGGCTCGGCAGGACATTTCCTATTCCGCCATGGAGGCGCTGCAGCAGCAGGCGGCAGCCGCCGTCAAGGCGAACCCGGCCGTCAACCACGTGATGTCGACGATCGGCGGCAATCCGAACAAACCGCAGAACAACGGCTCGATGTTCGTCGAACTCAAGGACAAGAAGGAGCGCCCGCCGCTTGATCAGACGTTGCGCGAGCTGCGCACCGCGATCAACAAGATCCCCGGATTGCAGGCCTTCGTGACGCCGAACCAGAGCCTGCGCTTCGGCGGACGTCAGGCCGCCAGCCAATATCAACTGGTCATCCAGGCGCTGAGCGCCGACCAGACCAACCTTTGGGCCGGCAAGATCCAGGCGGCGATGCGTGGTGACCGCGAGCTGTTCACCGATGTGACCTCGGATGCTCAGAACAACGCCCTGCAAGCTAATATCGTCATCGATAGCGAGCGGGCGGCCGCCTACGGGATCGACAACGATACGCTGCGCACGACACTGCAGGAATCCTTCAGCGGATATACGGCGGCGGAGATCCAGTCGACCGGCGACAGCTACGACGTCATCGTCGAATACGACACCAGCAAACCCTGGGACGACCAGAAGCTGTCGGAGATTCGCGTCGCCTCGTCCAATGGCAGTCTGGTGCCGCTTTCGAACTTCGCGCACGTGCAGCGCACCACCGGCCCCGTGACGATCAACCAGACGGGCCAGCTTGTCTCGACCACCGTTTCCTTCAACCTGCCGGAAGGCGTTTCGCTCAGCGACGCGACGGCAGCGATCGACCAGATCAAGAAGGAGATCAGCCTGCCGGCCGATGTCTTCACCTCCTATGGCGGCACGGCCGAGATCTTCGAACAGTCGCAGGGCAATACGCCCTATCTGATCCTGGCGGCGGTGCTGACCATCTATGTCGTGCTCGGCGCGCTCTATGAAAGCTTCATCCATCCGCTCACCATTCTGTCCGGCTTGCCCGCGGCTGCCTTCGGTGCGCTGCTTGCCTTGAAGATCGTGGGCTTCGACCTGTCGATCATTGCCCTCATCGGGCTGCTGATGCTGATCGGCATCGTTAAGAAGAACGCGATCATGATGATCGATTTGGCGGTGGAGACCATGCGCACGACCGGCGAAAAGGCGACGTCGGCGATCCACGAGGCCTGTGTGCGACGCTTCCGACCGATCATGATGACGACCTTCTGCGCCCTGCTCGGCGCGCTGCCGATCGCACTCGGCACCGGCGCCAGCTCGGAGCTGCGCCAGCCGCTCGGCATAGCCGTCGTCGGCGGCCTCGTCGTGTCGCAGTTGCTGACGCTGTTCATCACCCCAGTCATCTTCGTCGAGATGGACCGGTTCGGCCATTTCCTCGGCCGGCTGATGGGCCAGAAGAAGGTCGAGGAGCCGGTGCTGCAGGAGACAAGGGCGCTGGCCGCCGAGTAAGGCGTTCTGACGCTACCGGGCCTTGCCTGTCCGCTTCTTGCCCTCCGAGCGGCGAAGAAGCGGGCGCGGCAACGGGTCTCGATCTTCAAATCCACTTGAATGTGTCACGCCCCTGTGGCATCAACCGCCCTCCTTGATCCGGGCGTCCTTACGCCTTTGCGGAGTGCTGCTCCGTCTCCAGCAACAATCGGCATGAAGAGGTGCGGGCATGGCTCAGGCGCTGGGTTTCGACTTCGGCACGACGAATACGGTTCTCGCCATGGCGGATGGCGGGACAACGGGTTCGATGACGTTCACAAGCGCGGCCGGGACGGCCGACAGCATGCGGACGGCACTCTCCTTCATGAAGGACGCCCAGCTCGGCGCCTCGGCGCTGAAAGTGGAGGCGGGCCATGCGGCGATCCGGCAATTCATCGACAATCCCGGCGAATGCCGGTTCCTGCAGTCGATCAAAACCTTTGCGGCAAGCGCACTGTTCCAGGGCACGCTGATCTTCGCCAAGCGGCACAATTTCGAGGACCTGATGGAGATCTTCGTGCGGCGCCTGCGCAACTATGCCGGCGACAGCTGGCCCTCGGATGTCAGCCGCATCGTCACCGGCCGGCCGGTGCATTTCGCCGGCGCCAGCCCCGATCCGGCGCTCGCGACCGAACGCTATAACGAGGCGCTGTCGCGCTTCGGCTTTCCCGAAATCCACTATGTCTACGAGCCGGTCGCCGCCGCCTTCTATTTCGCACAGAACCTGAAGCAGGATGCGACGGTGCTGGTTGCCGATTTCGGCGGCGGCACGACCGACTATTCGCTGATCCGCTTCGAAACCGTCGCCGGCAGGCTGACGGCAACGCCGATCGGCCATTCCGGCGTCGGCGTCGCCGGCGATCATTTCGACTATCGGATGATCGACAATATCGTCGCGCCGCTGATCGGCAAGGGAAGCCATTTCAGGAGCTTTGACAAGATTCTCGAAGTGCCGTCCAACTACTATTCAAGCTTCGGCCGCTGGAACCAGCTGTCGATCTTCAAGACCACGCGGGAATTCGAGGATCTGAAGAAACTGGTGCGCACCAGCCTTGAGCCGGAAAAGCTCGAAATCTTCATCGACCTCATCGATCATGACGAAGGCTATCCGCTCTACCAGGCGGTGTCGGCGACGAAGATGGCGCTCTCGGCTGCCGACGAGGCGCCTTTCGAATTCGCGCCGCTTGGCCGCGGCGGACAGCGCAGCATCAAGCGCCGCGACTTCGAAAGCTGGATCGCCGAGGATCTCGCCCGCATCGAAGGCGCCCTCGACGAGGTGCTTGTAAACCGAGACGAAGCCTGCTGACATCGACAAGGTGTTCCTGACCGGCGGCACCTCCTTCGTGCCGGCGGTGCGCCGCATCTTCACCGAGCGCTTCGAGCGCGACCGGATCGAAAGCGGTGGCGAACTGCTGTCGATCGCCCATGGTCTGGCGCTGATTGGCGAACGCGACGACATCGCGCAATGGACTGTGCAATAAAGCGGGCAAGCGCGGCCAACGTGCCGCCCGCCCTTTCAATGCCACGATCTCTTCGCTAGATTTGCCGTATGATCTCCGCCAACGACCTTTCCCCCGCCGAGCTTGCAGCACTTCTGCATTTCCATGCGGATGCCGGTGTGGAATGGCTGCTGGAAGAAGAGGCGGTCGACCGCTTCGCCGAATTCGAGGCGATGAAGGCGGCGCGCCGTCCGGCCGCGCAGACGCAGCAGGAATCATCTCCCGCTGAGCAACGTCCGTCGCCTGGGCAGCGCCAGATATCGCCTCGTCCGAGTGCAGCAGCACGTCCGACCCCGGCCGCCGGGCCGCAGCCGGCAATCCCGGACGGCGAGGCCGTGCAGCAGGCGCGTTTCGTCGCCGAAGCCGCACGGTCGCTCAGCGAGCTGAAGACCGCAATCGAATCCTTCAACGGCTGCAATCTCAAGCACAGCGCCCGCTCGACCATCTTTGCCAGCGGCGACCCCGGCAGCGGCATCATGGTGATCGGCTCGGCGCCGAGCGCCGAAGACGATCGTGAAGGTACGCCCTTCTCGGGAAAATCCGGCCAGTTGTTCGACAAAATGCTGGCGGCGATCGGACTTAGCCGTGCCAGCGTCCTGCTGACGCAGGTCATTCCCTGGCGGCCGCCCGGCAACCGCGCGGCGTCGCCGGCCGAAATGGATATCTGCCGACCCTTCATCGAGCGGCAGATTGCGCTCGCCGAGCCGCAGGCGATCCTGCTGCTCGGCAATTTCGCGGCGCGGTTCTTCTTCGGAGAAAACGATACGATTCACGGCTTGCGTGGCCGCTGGAGGGAAATTGCCGTCGCCGAGCGCGTCATTCCCGCCATCGCCAGCCTGCATCCTCAGGATATGTTAACCGCACCTGTCAACAAACGGTTGGCCTGGAACGACCTGCTGATCTTTCAAGCGAAACTTAACTCGCTCTCTTTGCTTAGAAATTAGTCGAAGTGAACCATTGATAAAATGATCCATGCGTATTTCGCATGGCTGCATCGCGTCACGATGCATTGCAGAATCGATGTTGCACTGCAATATAAAGCCGTGTCTTGGGAGGAATTACAGGAACCAAGGCCATGAACAAACGATTTCGTCCTATCCATTGCGGGTTTGAAACCCTTCGTCTCGCCGGCGACCAGATTCGTTCCACTCACGGCTATAGCCGCTTCGGTTTTGCCGCGAACGAGCAGATGGTTGCCCGCGGCACCGGCATCAACAGCCGCACGGCACGTCCGAACGCCATTTTTTCCGACTTCCAGCAATATTAACCGGCGGGCGCTGCCGCGCCGCGCATCTTTTCGGAGGCATAAAAGGCCTCCATTTAAGGAATCGCGCAGCCGCCTGCCCGTTCATGTCAGAGTAAGCCACCATGTCGACGATCCTGCTGTCGCTTCTGCGTAAAATCGAAACCTTCGAACATATCCGCGTCGCGGTCTGCGCCGCACGGGAATATGAGCGCGAGCTGTTGGTCAGGCCTGCCGATGTCGCCTCGGATCTTGGCGCGAGTGCAGCGGCGATCGTTCTCTGATCAGACTGCTATTTCTTCGATCCGGGCTTTCGCCCATTCGAAGGCTTCGTCGACATAGGCGAACTTGACGGCCTGCCAGGCGCAATATTCTTCGACAAAATCCCGCGATATCCAGAGCCGCGTCTTGCGCGGCTCGTCATGCCAGCCGACGCAGCCGCGCTGCGCCGCCTTCGCCAAGAGCCGCTGCAGGTGCGTGCGCGACATCATGAAATCGGCGGCGAGCGCGCGGGTTTCGACGCGGCCGACGACAAACCTGTCAGACGCGGTGTTCTCGATATCCATCCGGCTGATCAAGTTGTCGACGACGAGGCCGCCGGCTTCCGTCCAGAGAAATTGCGCCACCTGCTCCGGCGGCTCCCGCCAGGCGGCGTCTTCCAGGCAATGGCGGGCGATGCGCGGCTGAACAAGCTTCATCAATGCTGGATTTGCCTGGAAAAAGGCCGCCCTTTCGCCGCCGTCCAGCAGGTCGAGCGCCGCCAGATTGGCGTGAATCCAGCCAAACATTGCCTGGTGGCTGACAATGGCCGGTTCAAAATGCCGTGGGCGGCGCCGCTCGTCGCCAGGCGTGTGAGCGATGAAGCGGTAGGTATAAAGTTCTTCAATGAAAGCGAGCACGGTGTTACGGCTCGCCACCTTGTGTGCGGTGATGCGGCCGGTCAGCCGAACGGCGGTGAAACCCGACGTCGGGTCGCGCGGATCATATTCCAGGTGGAGAGCATAAGCGGTCTGTGTCAGGAGCCAGCGCTGATGGGAGGCGAGCAGTCGCGCCAAACGTGGACCGGCGTCGAACATGCTGCGCGTCTGCCCAGCCAGAAAGCGGATGCTCATCAAAAAGGAGCAGTTCCCCGCCAATTGCTCCGCCGTCAACGCCATTATGCTTTTCTCCATCTCCGCTCGCCGGCCAGCGTTCAGAGCAGTAATATCGAAAGCCGCAAACCGGCTCATTCAGACATGCATAGCATTGAATAAATGATAGTTTTTCATGTTCAACAATCATATTCCGCAGGTCGACGCCATCCCAAGAATTCGCCATTCTTTTCGCTCACCGGAAGCAAGCCTCGCATGACGGCAATCTCGGCGTTAAATAGTGCCGGTCGGCACCTCAGGCTTGCGGCGTCGTCGCCTTGCGCGCCTCTCGCTGTTCGATGCCCAGCTGATGCTCGCGATAAATGATGAAGATACCGGCAGCAACGACGATGACGGTACCGATCAGCATTGTGACGGTCGGCACGTCGCCGAAGACGAAGTAGCCGACGATACCGCCGAGCAGGATCGACGTATATTCGAACGGCGCGATGGTGGAGACATCTGCATGGCGGTAGCTTTCCGTCAGCAGAATCTGGGCGACGCCGCCGCAAAAACCGGCAGCGACCAGATAAAGCGCCGACGGCCATGGCAGGACGAGCCAACCGAAAGGAAGGGAAGCCAGCGAGAAGACCGACGCGGTCAGCGAAAAATACAGCACGATCGTCGCAGTCTTCTCCTCTTCGACGAGCCGACGCACCTGGATCATCGCCATGCCGCCGAGAACGGCCGAGAGCAGCACGCAAAGCGCGCCGACGGCCTGTTCGGCTTCCATACCGCCGTCACGAAACAGCGTCAGCTTCGGCCAGGAGACGATGGCGACGCCGACGATGCCGACGAGAACGGCGCTCCAACGATAGATGCGTACGGTCTCGCCGAGAAAAACCGCGGCGAAGATAACGGCGACGAGCGGCAAGGCGTAGCCAAGCGCGATCGCCTCCGGCAGCGGCAGATGCAGCAGGCCATAAAAACCGAAAGCCATCGACAGGATGCCGATCGTGCCGCGCTTCAGGTGGCCGAGCGGGTTGGCGGTGTGGAAGGCTGCGCGCAGCTGGCCGATATAAGCGAGATAAGCCATGATCGGGAAGAGCGCGAAGAAGGACCGGCAGAAGGTGACCTGGCCCGGCGGGATATCCGGGCCGGCCAGCTTGATGAAGGTCTGCATGGCCAGGAAGACCACGACCGACGAGACTTTCAGCGCAATGCCTCTCATCGGGTTTCTGAGAACCGAGTGCATGATCCTGGCTCTGATGCTGACTTAAAAGGAATGGGGAGACGCATCCGACTTGGGGACGCGGCGAGTGACGTCTGTCATCCTAGCTAAAGAAAATCGATATGGGCGAAAATTTATCGCTTTTCGCATCCAATCCGACTGATCAGGCGGGAGAGCGGCGCTGCGGCGCTCGATCCGATATAACGCCTTTCGGCCGACAGCCACGTTCATCCGGCTCCCATAGATATTTTGCCTGCGAACTTCGCGTTTGCGGGCAATTTGCTTTAACTTTAGTTCAGACTTTAATGTAATCATGCCCGTCAATTTAGGCAGAGTGCGCCCGCCTCTGTATCCGCGGTTGTCAAATAACGGTCTTCAGGAAACACCATGCGAACAGATACCGGCCAGGTCATTCATCTGGCAGATTACCGTCCCACCGACTTCGTGCTGGAACGCGTGGACCTGACATTCGAACTTGATCCGACCGAGACAAAGGTCGAAGCGCGTCTCATCTTTCATCGTCGTCCGGGCGCCGACATTGCGGCGCCGATCGTGCTCGACGGCGACGAGCTGACGCTGGCGGGACTGCTGTTCGACCAGGTGGAGCTTGACCCTTCGCGTTATGATGCGACGCCGGAAAGCCTGACGGTGCGCGACTTGCCGGAAAGCGCGCCCTTCGAGCTGACGATCACCACGATCATCAATCCCGAGGCCAATACCCAGCTGATGGGTCTCTACCGCACCGGCGGCATCTACTGCACGCAGTGCGAGGCGGAGGGCTTCCGCCGCATCACCTACTTCCCCGACCGACCGGACGTGCTTGCGCCCTATACGGTCAACATCATCGCCGACAAGGACGCCAACCCGCTGCTGCTGTCGAACGGCAACTTCCTGGGCGGCGCCGGCTACGGCCCCGGCAAGCATTTCGCTGCCTGGTTCGACCCGCATCCGAAGCCTAGCTACCTTTTCGCCCTCGTGGCCGGCGATCTCGGCGTCGTCGAAGACACCTTCACCACCATGTCCGGCCGTGAAGTGGTGCTGAAGATCTATGTCGAACACGGAAAGGAGCCTCGCGCAGCCTACGCGATGGATGCGCTGAAACGCTCGATGAAGTGGGACGAAGAGCGGTTCGGGCGCGAATATGATCTCGACATCTTCATGATCGTCGCCGTCTCCGACTTCAACATGGGGGCGATGGAGAACAAGGGTCTCAACGTCTTCAATGACAGATACGTCCTTGCCGATCCCGAGACGGCGACCGATGCCGACTACGCCAATATCGAAGCGGTCATCGCGCATGAATATTTTCACAATTGGACCGGCAACCGCATCACCTGCCGTGACTGGTTCCAGCTGTGCCTCAAGGAAGGCCTGACGGTCTATCGCGACCAGGAATTCTCCTCCGACCAGCGCTCGCGCCCGGTCAAACGCATCGCCGATGTGCGCCATCTGAAATCCGAACAGTTTCCGGAGGATGGCGGCCCTCTGGCCCATCCGGTGCGGCCGACGACATATCGCGAGATCAACAACTTCTACACGCGGACTGTCTACGAGAAGGGCAGCGAAGTCACGCGGATGATCGCCACACTGCTCGGCAAAGACGCTTTCAAGAAGGGCATGGACCTCTATTTCGACCGCCATGACGGTCAGGCCGTGACCATCGAGGACTTCGTCAAATGCTTCGAGGATGCGAGCGGGCGCGACCTGACGCAATTTTCGCTCTGGTACCATCAGGCCGGCACGCCGCTCGTCACCGCATCGGGCAGCTACGATCCGGCGGCCAGCACCTTCACCCTGTCGCTCGAACAGATGGTTCCGGCAACACCCGGCCAGTCGAGCAAGGAACCGATGCATATTCCGCTCAGCCTCGCGCTGTTCGGCGAAAACGGCGGCATGATCGAAGCGAGCTCGGTCAGCGGCGCCGAATATGCCGGCGAGGTGCTGCACCTGACCAACCGCGCCCAGACGGTGGTATTCCACGGCATCGGCTCGCGTCCGGTCGTCTCGATCAACCGCAGCTTCTCGGCGCCGATCAATCTGCATTTCGATCAGAGCCCGGCCGACCTTGCCCGCCTCGCCCGGTACGAGACGGATCATTTCGCCCGCTGGCAGGCGCTGACCGACCTGGCGCTGCCGAACCTTCTCAAAGCCGCCCGCGACGCGCTTGAGAGCAAGCCCGTCGCCTGCGAGTCGACCTTCGTCGAGACGCTGATTGCGGCTGCCGCCGACGAGAGCCTCGAGCCCGCCTTCCGCGCTCAGGCGCTGGCTCTGCCGAGCGAATCCGATATTGCCCGCGAACTCGGCAGCAACAACGATCCCGACGCGATCCATACCGGCAGGCAGGCGATCCTGAAACAGATCGCCGATGCCGGGAAGGATGTTTTCGCCAGCCTTTACGCGGCAATGACGACCTCAGGCACCTTCAGCCCGGATGCCAGAAGCGCCGGCCTGCGCGCCCTGCGCAATAGCGCGCTGACCTATCTCTCATACGCGGAACGGACGCCCGTCCGCGCCAAGGCAGCCTTCGACGCAGCCAACAATATGACCGATCTCAGCCATGCGCTGACGATCCTCGCCCATCATTTCCCCGAGAGTGCGCAAACGAGCGAAGCACTGGCCGCCTTCCGTGAGCGCTTCTCAGAAAACGCGCTCGTGATCGACAAATGGTTCTCGATCCAGGCCGGCGTTCCAGGCGCCAAGACCTTGGATCGGGTCCGCGCCCTGATGGAGAATTCGCTGTTCAAGCGGACCAATCCGAACAGGATGCGGGCACTGGTCGGCACCTTTGCCTTCGCCAATCCGACCGGCTTCGGTCGTGCCGACGGAGAAGGCTACCATTTCCTGGCCGGCGAGATTCTCCAAATCGACGAGCGCAACCCGCAGCTCGCCGCCCGGATTCTTACCTCGATGCGCTCCTGGCGTTCGTTGGAGCCGACGCGTGCCGCTCATGCACGCGCCGCATTGAGCAAGATCGAACAGGCGCCCAACCTTTCCCCTGACGTTCGCGACATCGTGGAGCGCACACTTAAAGGGTGATTTGCCGAACCGGCCGCCGCACATGATGTGACGGCCTGGTCGCCCGGTGCTTCGAATCGCCCAAAAATCCCAGATATATAAATAGTTAACGGATTTTTACCTTTGCCTCTGGACAAGGCGAATCACCCGTGATTCTCTAGGTCAGGTTCGAGCGAGCGGCGCGCGAATCACACGAGGGACAAGGCGAAGAGATGATGGACGTGCGGCGGGCAACCGTGGCCGGAGGACGGCTGCGTGTCGATTTTGACGGGTTGAAGGCCTGGCGAAACAGCCTTTCCGGTCACGCGACATCGGAACCGCTCCTTCGTCATCTGCCGAAGGCGGAACTCATCTTGAAGCGCACCATTCCGGCGCTGATCATTGCCTTCCTCTCCGTCGTCGCCGCCTCGCATTTCTTCGGCATGATGAATGAATATGCCCGCCTGGAGGCTTCCGCACGCCATGCTACCGCGCTCTCGGCGGCGACTGCCTCGGCGGTGTTTGCCGATGTCCCCCAGATCTTCGACAGCGGCGATATCGGCCAAGCGCAGACCCGCCTCACCAAATACCTGCCGCAAGACCGGCTGGACAGCGGCGCTTTCGTGCTGCTGGTGCAGGCTAGCGGCAAGGTTTTCGCCGCCACGACCGCCGGGCTTTCGCATGTCGGCAGCAATGTCGGCGATTTCTTCCCGGAGGTCTCGGCGATCCGGCGTTTCGGCGATCGTGCCGGCGTCATCGAAACCACGATCGGCGGCGTGCCGCACTATGCCGAGATCACTTTGATGGGCAATGCCGGCGGCTACATCGTCGCCGCCACTTCGCTCGAGGACATCAGCCAGGTCTGGCGCGAGGAACTGGCGCTCAACGTCACGCTGTTTGCCGGCATATCCTCGATCCTGCTCGTCATCCTCTACGCCTATTACACCCAGGTGAAGCGCGCCCGCGACGCCGACGATATCTTCCTGGAATCGAACCTGCGCGTCGAGACGGCGCTGTCGCGCGGCCGCTGCGGCCTCTGGGATTTCGATTTCGAGAACCGCGAATTCTTCTGGTCGCGTTCGATGTACGACATGCTCGGCCTGCCGGGTTCGGACAAGACGCTGGGCTTCGGCGAGGCCGCGCGGCTGATGCATCCGGATGATGGCGGCCTCTATGAGATCGCCCGCGCCATCGCTAACGGCCATTCCGGTCAGGTCGACCAGATCTTCCGCATGCGCCATGCCGGCGGCCACTATGTCTGGATGCGCGCCCGCGCCCAGGTGATCCGCAGCAATTCCGGCCGCATGCACCTGATCGGCATCGCCATGGACGTGACCGAACAGCATCGGCTCGCCCAGCGCTATGCCGAAGCCGATCAGCGGCTCGCCGACGCTATCGAATGCACCTCCGAAGCCTTCGTGCTCTGGGACAAGAACGATCGGCTGGTCATGTGCAACACGCATTTCCAGGAAGCCTACGGCCTGCCGGACAGCGTGCTGGTGCCCGGCACCGAGCGCTCGATCGTCAATGCCGCCGCCGCCCGCCCCGTCATCGAGCGGCGGGTCGCCGATGCCGATGGCTCGGGGCGGACGACCGAGGTGCAGCTTGCCGACGAGCGCTGGCTGCAGATCAATGAACGCCGCACGCGCGACGGTGGCAGGGTCTCAGTCGGCACCGATATCACGCTGATGAAACGTCATCAGGAGCGGCTGCGCGAATCCGAACGCCGGCTGATGGCAACGATCGGCGATCTCTCCGCCTCGCGTCAGACGCTGGAGCTCCAGAAAGCCGAGCTTTCGACGGCCAACGCCAATTACCAAGCGGAGAAGGAACGCGCCGAGGCCGCCAACAAGGCGAAGTCGGAATTCCTCGCCAACATGTCGCATGAGCTGCGCACCCCGCTCAACGCCATCCTCGGCTTCTCGGAGATCCTGCAGAACCAGATGTTCGGTCCGCTCGGCTCGCTGAAATACGACGAATATGCCCGCGATATCCATGACAGCGGCAAACATCTGCTCAACGTCATCAATGACATTCTCGACATGTCGAAGATCGAGGCCGGCCATCTGAAGCTGCACCGCGAGCGCATAGACCTCGTGCCGCTGATCGAAGAAAGCCTGCGTTTCACCGCCATTCCGGCCGCCGAAAAGAACATCGTGATCGAGCAGCGCATCTCGTCGGGCCTGACGCTGACGGCCGACCGCCGGGCGATGAAACAGGTGCTGCTCAACCTGCTCTCCAATGCGGTGAAGTTCACCGACAATGGCGGCCGCATCGCCTTGCGCACGCGCCGCGTCGACGGCGCCGTCTTCGTCACCATTGCCGACACCGGCATCGGCATACCACGCTCAGCGCTCTCCAAGATCGGCCAGCCGTTCGAGCAGGTGCAGAGCCAATACGCCAAGAGCAAAGGGGGTTCCGGCCTCGGGCTCGCCATATCCCGCTCGTTGACCTCGCTGCATGGTGGCCGCATGAAGATCCGCTCGCGCGAAGCCGTGGGCACGGTGATCTCGCTGCGCATTCCGGATGAGGCTTAGGCTCCTACTGTATTGACGAAAATCTTCCGCACCGCTTTCGAAAGCCGCTTCACCTCTCCGTCGAGCGTTCTGATGTCAGGGCAGTCGCCGGCACGGCAGACGAGCTCGATCAGGCCGGCCGGCGCGTCGTTCGGGTCGAACTCGCTCTCGATGCAGAGCCGGATCAGCTGTGAAAGACTGGTGTAGAGCGTGAAGGCTTCGAGGCACGTGTCGAGGTCGGCAGTCGCCATCAGTCGGTCACCAAGCAACTTAAGGGCCTCGCCGGTGCTCTTGCCATTCACGACAATGTCGATGCCCTTGGTTGGTGCGATCAACGCCAGATACTGGGCGATGAATTCGAGATCGATGACGCCGCCGGGAATGTGCTTCAAGTCCCAGGGGCCGGATGGCGGCTTTTCCTTGTCGATCAGTTCGCGCATCTCGGCAACGTCATGCGCCACCTTGGCGACGTCGCGGCCGGCCGTCAGCACCTCGCGAATAATACGTTCCGCCTCGGCGATCAGGCTTTCATCGCCCGAAATCAGCCGCGCGCGGCTGAGCGCCATATGCTCCCAGGTCCAGGCCTCCTCGCGCTGATACTTGCCGAAGGCATTGATGCGGGTGGCGACCGGGCCCTTGTTGCCGGAGGGACGCAGCCGCATATCGACCTCGTAAAGTACGCCCTCGGCGGTCGGCGCCGACAGGGCGGCGATCAGTCGCTGGGTGATGCGGGTGAAATAGCGCGTAGAGTCGAGCGGCTTCGGCCCGTCGGATTCTGAAGCCGCTTCGTCATAATCATAGAGCAGGATCAGATCGATGTCGGAACCTGCGGTCAGCTCAAAGCTGCCGAGCTTGCCCATGCCTGATATGGCGATGCGGCCACCCGGATAATCGCCATGCGCCGCCCGCATCTCGCTCACCACGGCATCGAGTGCGGCCGCAATGATGAGATCGGCGAGATGGGTGAAGGCGCGGGCGGCCATTGCGCCATTGATTGCGCCGGTGAGCAGGCGGATGCCGATCAGGAAGCGCTGTTCGGCGGCGAAGATGCGCAGCCGGTCGAGCACTTCCTCATAATGGCGCGCCTGGGCAAGAGAGCCCTTCAGGCGTTCGCCGAGATGCTCGCGGGTCGGCAGCTCGGCCATCAGGCCGGGATCGAGCATGCCGTCGAAGACATGCGGCTTGGCGGCAATCACTTCGGCCAGGCGGGGCGCCGAGGACATGATGTTGACGATCAGCGACAGGAGCGCCGGATTGCTGCCGAGCAGCGAGAAGAGCTGGATGCCGGCGGGAAGGCCCGAGATGAAGCTGTCGAAGCGCAGCAGCGCCTCGTCGGCACGCTTGCTTTCGCCGAAGACGCGCAGCAGCTCCGGTGCCAGCTCCGTCAGTCTTTCACGCGCCTCCACCGATTGCGTCGCGCGATAGCGGCCGTAGTGCCAGGTGCGGATGATGCGCGAAATGTCGGATGGTCTGGTGAAACCAAGCTTCTTCAGCGTCTCCAGCGTGTCCGGGTCGTCGCCCTGGCCGGTGAAGACGAGGTTTCCGGTTTCGCTGGAAAGCTTGCTCTCCTGCTCAAATAGGCGGGCGTAACGACGCTCGACCGTTTTCAGGACGCTGACCAGCCTTTCGGAAAAGCTCGGCGTGTCGGGAAAGCCCATCATGAAGGCGATGCGCTTCAGGTCGACATCGGTCTCCGGCAGAAGATGAGTCTGCTCGTCGCGCACCATCTGGATGCGGTGCTCGACGTCACGCAGGAACCAGTAGGCCTCCGTCAGTTCGTCGCGCGTCTGCTCATCGATCCATTTCGCCTGGGTGAGTTCACGGAGTGTCTCCTCCGTCGCCCGGGCGCGCAGCGCCGGCATGCGGCCGCCGGCAATCAGCTGCTGCGTCTGGACGAAGAATTCGATTTCGCGGATGCCGCCGCGGCCGAGCTTGACATTATGGCCCTTGACGGCGATCGCGCCGTGGCCCTTATGCGCGTGGATCTGCCGCTTGATCGAATGGATATCGGCGATTGCCGCGTAATCGAGATATTTGCGGAAGACGAAAGGGCCGAGTCCGCGCAGGAACTCGCCGCCGGCCGCAAGGTCTCCGGCGACGGCGCGCGCCTTGATGAAGGCCGCCCGCTCCCAGTTCTGGCCCCTGCCCTCATAATAGTTCATCGCCGCGTCAACCGGGATCGCCAGCGGCGTCGAGCCGGGATCGGGACGCAATCTGAGATCGGTGCGGAAAACGTAGCCGTCCGCCGTGCGCTCCTGCAGGATGCGCACCAGCCGGCGCATCATCCTCGGAAAGATGTCGATCGCATCATCCGGATCGGCCACGATGCCGGCCTGTTCGTCGAAGAAGACTACGAGATCGATATCGGAGGAATAGTTGAGTTCGCACGCGCCGAGCTTGCCCATGCCGAGCACGATCAGGCCCGAGCCCTCGCTTGGTTTGGCCGGATCGTGCAGCCTGAGCTTTCCCCCCTCATGCGCCGAAAGCAGCAGATGGTCGATCGCAGCCGCGACCGAAGCCTCGGCAAGCGCGCTCAGCCAGGCCGTTGTCGTCCGGCTGTCGAAAATGCGCGAGAGATCGGCGAGCGCAACGAGAAAAGCGGCCTTGCGCTTGATGATGCGCAGCCTGCTCATCACCACGGATTCCCCCGGCGCCGCCCCTTCACCGTCCGGCCGCCAGCAGCTTCGCGCCTCGGCGATCAGCGCTTCGATCTGCGGCTCCAGCGGTTCGCTGATCGCGCCGGCAAGGACGGCGGGGTCGAGATTGACGATTTCACGCAAGTAGGGCGACAGCGACAGCACGGCGGCGATGAAGTCGCGCACCCGCCCGTCCGTCTTGAGCATTGCCGCAATTAAAGGCTCGCTTTTGCCCGCCTGCTGCAGATCGGTCAGCGCCAGCTTCAGCTCCGTCTGGCTCAGCGGACGCAGTAGCCCTTCAGCGACATCCTTCAGGCCATGCGTCGATTTCGTCAGCATGCGCTCTCCCTGGCTCTGCAGAAGGCGTGGCGATTATCTGGAATTGGGTCGCCGCCTTCGGTTCGGAGGTAACTTAGTGTCCTGGTGGAAAACCGCCAATACGCGATTCAGCCTATCGCAATCGGACAAGACCCTCAGGCGACCTTGGCCGGGAAGATCATGCTGACCGTCAGCCCGCGCTGTTCAGGCTTGTCGGGATTGGTGTCGGAGAGTTCCAGTCGGCCGTTATGCAGCTCCATCACTGCTTCCACCAGCGAAAGCCCGAGCCCTGTGCCGGGCTTCGAACGGCTCTCATCGAGGCGAACGAAGCGCTTCACCACATCGTCGCGCCGATCGGCCGGAACGCCAGGCCCATGGTCGGCCACCGACAGGCAGATGCCGTCCGGATGGCGCGCGAGCTTGAGCGATACTTCGCCCGCCCCTTCGGTATCGGAGGAATATTTGATCGCATTGTCGAGCAGGTTGAAGATCGCCTGGCCGATCAGCTCGCGATTGCCCTGCACCTCGATGCCCGGCTCGACACTGGCGCTGAGGCCGAGACCGGACTCCTCGGCTGCGGGTTCATAAAGTTCGGCACTGTCGGAAACGATTGCCGAAAGCTCGACCGGCGACATCTCCGCCGCGACCGACCCGGCCTCGACGCGGGAGATCATCAGCAGGGCGTTGAAGGTGCGGATCAGCTGATCGGATTCGCTAATAATGCCTTCGAGGGCGACGCGACGCGTATCGCCATCCGTCATATCGAGCGCATCGGCGGCCTTGTTGCGCAGCCGTGTCAGCGGTGTCTTGAGATCATGGGCAATGTTGTCTGAGACCTGTCGCAAGCCTTCATTCAACTTCTCGATACGTTCCAGCATGGTGTTCAGCGACATCGACAGCCGGTCGAACTCGTCGCCGGAGCCGCCGACCGGCAGGCGTTGCGAGAGATCGCCTGCCATGATCTTCTTGCTCGCATCCGACATGCGGTCGATGCGTTTCAGTGCGTTGCGCCCAATGCCGAACCAGATGATGATCGCGCCGAGCCCCATGATCGCCAAAGCCACCATCAGCGCCTGGCGCACCAGCAGGCGGAAACGCTCGGGATCGCCGAGGTCGCGGCCGACCAGGATTCTCAAGCCGTTGTCGAGCACAAAAATGTTGGCGATCGCCTTATGGCGGCGCTCGATACCACCGCCGTCTGTATAACGCTGATAGGCGAAAGGAGCCGAGGTCCAGCCGACCTCCTCGAAGACACCGGGCTGCACCGAGGCGACGTTGCCGGCGAGAATATCCCCCGAAGGACCGGCGATGATGTAGAGATTGGCGCCGGGCTGACGGGCACGCCGTTCCATCGTGCGCAGTAAAAGGTTCATGCCGCCGGTGTCATAGGCGCGCTGCACCTGCTCCACCTCCTGCCGGACGGCGTCGCGAATCTGGCCTGTGAGCAGCCGTTCCGACATCGCCGTCACATAGAAGACGAGGGTCGCGGCGCAGATGGCGAATAGCAGAATGTAGAGTGCCGAAAGGCGGACTGCAGTGGACTTGAAGAGAACCCTGAAGCGGCTCATCCCTCATCCTTGATCATGTACCCCGCACCCCGAATGGTCTTGAGAAGCGGCTGGCTGAAGTCCTTCTCGATCTTCGAGCGCAGGCGCGAGACATGGACGTCGATGACGTTGGTCTGCGGGTCGAAGTGATAGTCCCACACATTTTCGAGCAGCATCGTTCGGGTGACCACCTGGCCGGCATTCTTCATCAGATATTCGAGCAGGCGGAACTCGCGCGGCTGCAGCGGGATTTCCTTGCCGCCGCGGCGCACCTCGTGGGATAGCCGGTCGAGTTCAAGATCGCCGACGCGATAGACGACGTCCTGTTCCGGCGTGCCCTTGCGGCGGCCGAGCACTTCGACGCGCGCCAGCAGCTCACTGAAGGCATAGGGCTTTGGCAGGTAATCGTCGCCGCCGGCACGAAGGCCGGTGACGCGGTCGTCGACCTGGCCAAGGGCGGAGAGGATGAGGACCGGCGTATGGATGCCCTTGCGGCGCAATTCGCTGATGACCGAAAGTCCGTCCCGGCGCGGCAGCATGCGATCGATGACGATAACGTCGTAGGTGTTCTCCGACCCCATGAACAAGCCGGCCTCGCCGTCACTGGCGTGATCGGCGACGATGCCCGCCTCACGAAAGGCTTTCGTGAGGTAGGCCGCGGCTTCGAGATCATCTTCGATGATGAGAATCTTCATGCGGCCGACATTACCCACCGGCTGCGTTTCGGCAAGGCTCAAAGCATCTTGCTGCGGGGCGGCGTTCATCGCGATCATCCTTGAAAGGTCAGAAGAAACGAGCCGCGCGGACGTTGGTCCGCACGGCTCCGATTTTCTTTGTGGATCAGCCCTGGCCGTTGATCGGAAGCGCGACGAAACGGCTTCCTTCGCTGGACTGGATCTGGAACAGCGCGCGGGTGCGGCCGTCCTTCTTGGCCTGATTCAGCACCTTGACGACATCGGCGGCAGTGGAAACCTCCTGATTGTTGACCGATGTGATCTTTTCGCCTTCCTTGATGCCCTTGTCGGCGGCGTCAGAGTCGGGATCGATGCCGGTGATCGTCAGGCCCTTGCCGTCATCGGAGGGGCCGACGGTCAGGCCAAGATCGGCAAGCGCCTTCTCGGAAGCCGGTGCCTCAGGCTGCTGCGGCTGATTGTTGTTGTCGTCGGCGTTGGCATCCTTCTGATCGGCCGGCAGCGTGCCGAGTTCGACGGTGAGCGACTGGGCTTTGCCGGCGCGCCAGACCGAAAGCTCGGCCTTGCTGCCCGGCTGCATCGCGCCGATGCGGCGGCTGAGATCACGGGCATCCTTGATCGTTTCGCCATTGAGTGCCGTGACGACATCACCGGCCTTCATGCCGGCCTTGTCACCCGGCGATCCGGGCTGCGGGGCGACAACGAGGGCGCCGCTCGGCTCGGAAAGGCCGATGGACTCGGCGATATCCTTGGTCACCGGCTGGATCTGGACGCCCAACCAGCCGCGGGAAACCTGGCCATCCTTCATCAGATCGGCGACGACATCCCTTGCGGTCGAGGCGGGAATCGCGAAGGCAATACCGACGCTGCCGCCCGAAGGCGAGAAGATCGCCGTGTTGATGCCGACGACTTCGCCGTTGAGGTTGAAGGTCGGACCGCCGGAGTTGCCGCGGTTCACGGCCGCATCCACCTGCAGGTAATCGTCATAGGGACCGGAGCCGATGTCGCGGCCGCGGGCCGAAACGATGCCGGCCGTCACCGTGCCACCGAGACCGAAGGGATTGCCAACGGCGACAACCCAGTCGCCGACGCGGACATTGTTGTCGTCGGCCCAGTTGACATAGGTGAACTTCTTACCCTTGCCGTCGACCTTGAGGACGGCGAGATCAGTGCGCGGATCCTTGCCGATCAGCTTGGCATCGAGTTCGGTGCCGTCATTCATGACCGCAACGAAGGCCTGGCCGTCGGAAACCACGTGGTTGTTGGTAACGATATAGCCGTCTTCGGAGATGAAGAAGCCGGAGCCTTGAGCGACCGGGCGCAGACGGCCCTTACCGGGACCATTCGGGCCACCCGGACCATTCTGGCCGAAGCGCCGCTGGTGGCCCTGCTCGTCGTTCGGATCCTGGCCGAACTGCTTGAAGAACCGCTTCAGCGGGTGATCGTCAGGCAGATCGTCGAAGCCGCGGCCGTTGAAATCGAAGGAGAAGCCGTCATTGTCGGCGACGGGGTTGACGCGGTTTTCGACGCGAACGGAAACGACGGCGGGTGAAACGGCATCGACGACATTGGCGAAGCTCGGCACGGCAGGCGCCTGAACCTTGACAGCTTCAGCGTAAGACCGGGTGATTTCGAGCGGAACGCCGGTTGCGAGCACAGCGGCTGCGATACCGGCGACGGTAGAAGCCTTGAGCACCGTGGCGAGGGACGGACGTCCGTTGAAATTCTTGAGCATTGGAGCACCTTCTCTTGTTCTTAGATCTTCAGACCGGCGGCGCCGGATCAGTCGATGACTTAAGATATAGGATGGCGCACCTTACT
Organism: Rhizobium sp. L9; assembly: GCF_002531885.1. Lineage (NCBI taxonomy): Bacteria > Pseudomonadati > Pseudomonadota > Alphaproteobacteria > Hyphomicrobiales > Rhizobiaceae > Rhizobium > Rhizobium sp. L9. The sequence continues at coordinate 68,433 of NZ_NWSZ01000017.1, forward strand.
GCGAACTGTCCAGCCAATGAAAAGTTGGTAATGTTTGTGATCTCTGCTTGCCCGAATTCGGGCCATCGCGACGAAGGATCGCCATCCAGCGTTACTTATCTAAAAGCTCACTCAGCTTCGCCTGCTCTTCCGGCGTCAGCTTGCTTCCGGTCGGCCTGCCTGTCCTCTTGCGCGCAAAGACGAGCAGCGACGCGCCGCCGGCAAGGACCAGCAGCACCGGGGCGCCCCAGAGCAACAGCGTCCTCACGCTGAACCTCGGCTTCAGAAGCACGAACTCGCCGTAGCGCGAGACGATATAGTTGAGCACCGCCTCATCGCTGTCGCCGTTGCTGATGCGCTCACGCACAAGCAAGCGGAGATCCTTGGCGAGCTCGGCATTGGAATCGTCGATCGACTGATTCTGGCAGACCATGCAGCGCAGTTCGGCCGATAGCGCCCGGGCGCGGGCCTCCAGCGCCGGATCCGCCAGCACCTCGTCGGGATTGACGGCGAAGGCGGAAACGGGTGCGAAGAACACGAACACGGCGACGAGGAGACGGGAGAGACGCATCATTCCGCCGGCTCCATCGCAGGAGCTGCGGCCTTCGCCTTTCGGCGCGGGGCGCCGACGCGCAGGCGCCGGTCGGAGAGCGACACGCAGCCGCCGGCGGCCATGATCAAGGCGCCGCCCCAGATGCACAGGATGAACGGCTTCCACCAGATGCGCACGACGATGCCGCCGTCCTTGGTGGCGTCGCCGAGCGAGACATAGAGCTGGCTGAGGCCGAAGGTCAGGATGCCCGCCTCCGTCGTCGGCATCTGCCGGGCGGTGTAGAGCCGCTTGGCCGACCAGGTATCGGCAATGGTGACACCGGCGCGGCGGATGGTGAAGTGGCCGCGCTCCTCGGTGTAGTTCGGTCCCCTGCCCGCTCGCATGCCGTCGAACTCAAGGCTGTAGCCACCGGCTTCGACCGTGGCGCCCGGCTTCATCTCGGCGACATGTTCGCTCTGGAAGGTGGTGACGGCGACGATGCCGAGCACGCTGACGCCGAGCCCGGCATGGGCGAGCGCCGTGCCTAAGGCTGAGCGCGGCAGGCCCAACAGGCGGCGCCAGGCGATGGAGCCCGCCACCTTGCCGATGCCGGCCCGATACCAGAGATCGGCAATGGCGCCGAGGATCAGGAACAGCCCGGCCGCCAGCCCGAGCACCGACAACACCGGCCCGCCATGTTGGAGATAGAAGAAGGCGACCGCGGCAAGAAATGCCAGGCTTGCAACGGCATAGAGCCGCTGCAGGGCGCCGAGCAGATCGCCGCGCTTCCAGGCCAGCAGCGGCCCGAACGGCACGATGACGAGCAGCGGCGCCATCAGCAGGCCGAAGGTCAGGTTGAAGAAAGGCGGCCCGACGGAGATCTTGTCGCCGGTCAGCGTCTCCAACAGCAGCGGATAGAGGGTGCCGGTCAGCACCGTGCCGCAGGCGACCGTCAGGATCAGATTGTTGAGGACGAGCGCCCCTTCACGCGAGATCGGCGCAAACAGCCCGCCGGCCGAAAGCTTCGGCGCCCGCAGGGCAAACAGCGACAGCGCCCCGCCGATGAAGATCAAGAGGATCGAGAGGATGAAGACGCCGCGGGTGGGATCGCTGGCGAAGGCATGCACCGAAGTCAGCACGCCGGAGCGCACCAGGAAGGTGCCCATCAGCGACAGCGAGAAGGTCAGGATCGCAAGCAGCACCGTCCAGATCTTCAGCGCCTCCCGCTTTTCCATGACGAGGGCCGAATGCAGCAGCGCGGTTCCGGCAAGCCAAGGCATGAAGGAGGCGTTCTCCACCGGATCCCAGAACCACCAGCCGCCCCAGCCGAGCTCGTAATAGGCCCAGTAGGAGCCCATGGCGATGCCGAGCGTCAGACAGGTCCAGGCCGCCAGCGTCCACGGCCTGACCCAGCGCGCCCAAGCGGCGTCGATGCGGCCTTCGATCAGGGCTGCCACGGCAAAGGAGAAGCAGACGGAAAAGCCGACATAGCCGAGATAGAGCAGCGGCGGATGGATGGCGAGCCCGATATCCTGCAGCACCGGATTGAGATCGCGGCCCTCGGCCGGGGCCGGATCGAGCCGCAGGAAGGGATTGGAGGTCAAGAGAATGAACAGGGTGAAGGCGAGCGAGATCCAGGCTTGCACGGCAAGTACATTGGCCTTCAGCGTCTCCGGCAAATTGGCGCCGAAGATCGCGACCAGGGCGCTGAACAGCGCCAGGATCAGCAGCCAGAGCATCATCGATCCCTCGTGATTGCCCCAGACGCCCGAATATTTGTAGATCAGCGGCACCAGCGAATGCGAATTCTCCCAGACGTTCTCGACCGAGAAGTCGGAGACGACATGGGCATAGGTCAGGACGGCAAACGCAAAGGCGACGAGCGCAAACATGACAAGCGAGCCGACGCTCGCCACATCCATCATCGCCGGATCATGGCGGCGGGCGCCGATTACCGGCACGATCGAGACGATCAGCGCCGTCGCCAGCGCCAGCACCAAAGCGTAATGGCCGATCTCGATGATCATGGCGTTGCTTTCGCCTCCTGCCCCTGGCCGGCTCCCCCTTGGCCTTCCTGCCACAGCCCCTGCTGCTTCAGCTTGTCGGCCACCTCCTTCGGCATATAGGTCTCGTCATGCTTGGCAAGCACGGTGTCGGCGGTAAAGACATTGCTGCCTGGGGCAAACATGCCCTCGGTGACGACCCCCTGGCCCTCGCGGAATAGATCGGGCAGGATGCCGGTATATCTGACCTTCACCGCATTGGCGCTGCCGTCGGTGACGGAAAACTCCACCGTCGAGCCGGCGCCGCGCACGACGCTGCCCGCCCCGACCAAGCCGCCGAGCCGGATGCGGGTCTCCGGCGCCACCGGCGTCTTGGCAAGATCGGCCGGCATGTAGAAATAGGCCACCGATTGGCTGAAGGCGAACATCACCAACAACACCGCCGCCAGGATGAAACTCATCCCGCCAGCAATCACCGCAAGGCGCTTCTGCTTGCGCGTCATTGCGTCATTCCCTCCGTGGCTATCCCAAGCTCCCTGGCAAGCGCCAGCAATTGCCGGCCCTGCTCGCCGGACGGCGGAAAGGCGGCCAGCCCGCGCTTCAGGGCGTCGGCTGCGCGATTCTTATCGTCCAATACGGCGTAAGAGCGGACGAGCCGGATCCATCCCTCGAAATTGTTGGGATCCTCGCTGAGTTTGGCATCAAGGCTTTCGACCATGCCGCGGATCATCTGCTGGCGATCGCCGGCGCTCATGTTTCCAGCCGCCGCCACATCTTCCGACGTCGGTCCGCCAGGCGCAGCCGGCTGAGCCGCACCGCCGTTCTTGGCGATATGTTCATTGACCAGCGGCAGCCAGGGTGCATCGGCCGGCGATTGCTGCGCCAGCGCCTCGAAAGCCCGGCGGGCCTCGTCGGCCCGTCCCGCCTGTTCCATGCTGAGCGCGATGTAGAAGCGGGCACGCGGATTATCGGGCTCCAGCGTCAGCGACTGTTCCAGCGCCTGACGCGCTTCCTCCGTCACGACGCCGTCCGAAACCGCCATCAGCGTCTCGGCAAGGCCGTCGAGCCGGATCGGGCTCGGGCCTAGAAGCCGGATCGCATTGCGGTAGGCGACCTCGGCATCGGCAATCCGCATCGTGCGGAAATAGATCGGCGCCAGTACGTCCCAGCCCTTGCCGTCGTCGGGATTCTGAGCCAGATGCCGCTCCGCCTTGGCGATCAGCACCGCCACGTCGTCGCCGGGATTTTCCAGCCGCGCTTCCAGCGGCTGCGACGGCAGATCCGGCCTGCCCGTCGTCAAATAAAGACAGAGTCCGAGCACCGGCAGGATCAAGAGGACGAAGACTTCGACGAGATGGTGATGCCGTGCGGGTTTGTCTACCGTCTCCGGCTCTGCGGCAGAGACGGCGATCAGCCGCCGGCCGATTTCGGCCCTGGCGTAATCAGCCTCCTCAGGCGTGATAAGCCCGCCAGCAAGATCGCGGTCGAGTTCGCGCAATTGGTCGCGATAAACTGCCGCCTCGCCGGCGCGGCTGTTCTGCGCCGCCTTCGCACCACGCAGAAGGGGATAGAGCAGGATGACGGCGACGGCTGCCGTCAGAACGGCAACGAGAATCCAGAACAGCATATGGGCCCAAATACGTGAAGCACACGCCTATTCCAACTGCCAAAGCCGGAATGACGAAGATTTGAGGCTATTCGCCGCAATTTAGGCTGAACGACTTCAGCCGAGCGGCGACCAGCTGCCGTCGTCGTTGCGGCAGGCTGCACCCCGTGCCACGGTTTCCTTGCCGTCGACGGTCAGCGTATGGGTATATTGCCGGCAGTTCTGCGAGCCGACCTGATAGGGTGCGGCCGCCACGACCTTGCCTGTGACCTCCTTGCCGCTCCAGACCACCGGTTGGCCGACCGCCGCCCCTTCGAGCGCCCGATACTCCGCCTCGAGCGCCCGCTGTTTGTCGCTATCGCTCAAGCTCACGCCGCTGCGGCCGACGATGCCGCCCTGGAGCGCGGTGATAAAGGCGGCCGAGGCGGATGGCTTGCTCGAAAAAATGCCACGCGAAGCGGCACCCTTCGTCGTCGTGCAGCCGGTGAGCGCGACGGCGAGAAGAAGGATGGAAACCATCATGCCTTGCGAGCGTAGAATCATTGCGTCGAACCACGATCAGAGGTCAAATTCAGCCGATCGAAGTGCAGCGTCCCCGTGTCAGCATTGTGGCAAAGCATGCTATACATTTGCCACTATCCTTGTGACATCAAGCAGTTGGTCATGCAACATCCTTTGTGACGCCAGGCAGGATAAGCTTCGCCTTCAGCCCGCCCCATTCACCGCGGGACAGTTCGAGCCTTCCCTGGTATTCGTTGGAAATTTCGGTGACGATCGAAAGGCCCAGGCCGGTTCCAGGCTTGCTTTCGTCGAGCCTGCGGCCACGCTTCAGCGCCTCGCGGATCTGGTCGGGCTCAAGGCCGGGGCCGTCATCCTCGACGGCAAGCTCCACCCAGCGTCGACGGGCGCTCGCCTCCGCCCCTTTCACGTCCTCGCCAGCCTCGACGGCCGAAAGCCGCACCCTGCTCTTGGCGAAACGCGCCGCATTTTCCAGGAGATTGCCGACGGTTTCCTCGAGATCCTGCTGTTCCATGGCAACGGCAAGATGCGGCGGCGACACGACAAGATCGAATTCGGTATCGACGTTCAGCCGGCGCATGACGCGCACCAGCCGCTCCAGCGCCGGCTCGGCATCGGTGCGGGCGAGCACGGATTCGCGCTGGGCGGCGATGCGGGCCCGGTTGAGATAGGATTGCACCTGCCCCTGCATCGATTCCGCCTGGCTGCGCACCAGTTCGCCATGAGACTTTTCAAGGACGCGTGCCTCGTTGAGGAGAACCGCAATCGGCGTCTTCAGCGAATGGGCGAGATTGCCGACCTGCATGCGCGCCCGCTCGACGATGCGGCGGTTGCTGTCGATCAGCGCGTTGACCTCGTTGGCGAGCGGCAGGATTTCGCGCGGGAAGTCGCCCTTCAGCTGCTCGCTCTCGCCGGCTCGGATGCGCTCCAACGCGGCGCGCGCCTTGTCGAGCGGCTTCAGGCCATAGAGGATCGCCAGCGCATTGACGATCAGGCTGCCGACGCCGAAACCGGCAAGCGCCAGATAGAGGCTGTGGGAAAATGTGCGGACATCGTCCTCGACGACGTCGACATTGCCGGTGACGCGGAAGCGCGCCGCTCGCCCGTCCGTGTCGAGCACCACTTCGGTTTCGGCCACCTGCACCCGGTTGCCGGAGGCATCCGTCACCTGGTAGTAGCGCTCATAATTCTTGTCGAAAGGCGCCTCGACGACGGAGGGTACCGGAATGAGCGCCGAGCCGAGAGAGGGCGAGACCAGCGGCGCGGTGGTATAAGTGCCGAGCGGCTCCACCACCCAATACCAGCCGGTCTTGGGCTGGGCGAAACGCAGGTCGCCGAGCTGCGGGCTGCCGCTCAACGCCCCCTGATCGCCGATCGTCACCGAATTGATGACGTTATAGAGCTGCGCCCGCAGCAGATCCTGAAAACCGCGTTCGGCGCTCTTACGGTAGAGCGTCGAGATCAGCAGGCCGATCACCACCAGGGCCACCGTCGACCAGACCGTGGTCAGCAGCAACACGCGTGCGGTGAGCGACTTAATTCGCATGTTTCGGCGCTTGGATGCGGTAGCCGAGACCGCGCACCGTTTCGATCAGATCGACGCCCATCTTCTTGCGCAGACGGCCGACAAAGACCTCGATCGTGTTGGAATCGCGGTCGAAATCCTGATCGTACATGTGCTCGACGAGCTCGGTGCGCGAGACGACCTCGCCCATGTGATGCATGAGATAGGCCAGCAGGCGATATTCGTGCGAGGTCAGCTTCAGCGTCGTGCCGTTGACCGTCGCCTTCGAGGATTTGGTGTCGAGCCGCACCGGCCCGCAGACGATCTCGGAGGATGCGTGGCCGGCGGCGCGCCGGATCAAGGCCCGAATGCGCGCCAGAACTTCCTCGACATGGAAAGGCTTGGTGACATAGTCGTCGGCGCCGGCGTCAATGCCAGCGACCTTGTCGCTCCAACGGTCGCGCGCCGTCAGGATCAAGACCGGCATGCCGCGGCCGGCGCCGCGCCATTTTTCCAGCACCGTCACACCGTCCATCTCCGGCAGGCCGATATCGAGAATGATGGCGTCATAGGGTTCGGTGTCGCCGAGGAAATGGCCCTCTTCGCCGTCGAACGCCTGGTCGACGACATAGCCCGCCTCCTTCAATGTGTCGGTCAGCTGCCGGTTCAGGTTGACGTCGTCTTCGATTACCAGGATGCGCATCGGTCCGCCTTCGTCCGCTTCAAATCGATCGTGTTTGAATAGACCGATTCCGCTTACATCGGAACCTTTACCGTTACCTTGCGTGGACGCTGGCCATTGCCCGACACGAGAACGGTAATGATGCAGCTATCGCCCACCGGTTGCACGGATAGGAGCTGCCCGCCCGTCTGTTCGACGACCTGGGCTGCGGCGGCGCTGCAATCGCCAGCCACGCGCAGGACGAGGGTGCCCGCGCCGTCCGGTGAGGGCGCCGATGCCACCAGTCCGGCGGCCACTACTGCGACGCTCAGAGGAAAGGCCATGTCTTACGCTTTCAAGGTAATTCCAACTTGCTGCGAATATGTACCCACGCGACCTGAATGGCAAATGAATGCGCTGTAATACAGGGCGTTTAGAACCATTCGCCTGTTCGACAAAAACGATTCCTGCGATCGGAAACCACGCTCGCAGCAGGCAGAGGCGGCGCTTTCTCCGCTCCCCAAATGAACCTCGCCAGACGGGATCAATGCCTTTGCCATCGCGCCGCGGGCAAGCCGACCGGTGGTCGGCGATTGGGCCACAGCGTTGCCGGGAAAGCGGCGGCAAGGCGGTCGATATCGCCGATTTCCGTGCGCAGCAGGTCGTCCTGAAATTGTACCGGCCGATCTCTATTTCCGGCTGGAGAAAAAGCGCCGGGCTGCAATCCGAATCGACGGCGGCTGCTTTCACCGGGGGATCGAAACTGTTATGGCTTGGTTGCTCCCGTTTCAGGCCGTTTCAGCACCGATGCCCATTTCCTTTCGCTTCCGCTCGGCGCAGACGGTCATCGTCCTCGCCGTCACCCAGCTGATCGGCTGGGGCACGACCTTCGACATGCTCGGAGTCATGGGCCGCATCGTGGCGGCCGATCTCGGCATGGCGAACGAGGTGGCGTTCGCCGGCCTGACGATCATGATGATGGTCAGTGCGATCCTCGGTCCGGTGACCGGTCGCTGCCTTGCCCACTATGGCGCCGCCCGGGTGCTTTCGGCGGCTTCTGTGACCTTTGCGCTCGGCCTCTCTCTGCTTGCCGGCGCAAACGGCGTCATTCTCTATGCCGCCGCCTGGATGGTGATCGGCGTCGGCGGCGCGCTTGGCCTGTCGGCGCCCGCCTACACTGCAGTCGTGGAGCGCGAAGAGATGAACGGCAAGCGCGTCGTCGCCGTCCTGATGCTGTTCACCGGGCTCTCGAGCGCTGTCTTCTGGCCGATCCTCAGCCTGCTCAACGACACCTTCGGGTGGCGCCTGACCTTCCTCATCTGCGCGGCGCTACAATTGTTCCTATGCCTGCCGCTGCATCTTTTCGCCCTGCCCAGCCCGATCGCCGCCCAGGTCGGCGGCGGCGCGGCCGACATCGCCCCGGTGACGCTGTCGAAGGCGGCGCGGCGCAGAGCCTTTCTGCTGATCGCCGCCTCGACGACCATCACCACCTTCATCACCTTCGGCATCTCGCCATCGCTGCTGGAGATCTTCCGCCAGTCCGGCGCCTCGCCGGCTTTCGCGCTGCAACTCGGCTCGGCCCGCGGCATTCTCGGCATCTCGGCACGGTTCCTCGACATGCTGCTCGGCCGGCGCGGTAATCCGATCCTCAGCGCCGCTACTGGCATCGGGCTGATGCTGACGGGCTTCCTGGTGATGCTGGTCGCCAGTCCTTCGACGCCGCTGCTCGTCACCTTCATCCTGTTCTACGGCTTCGGCGCCGGCGTGATGACCGTCGCCCGCGCGCTTCTGCCGCTGGCCCTGTTTTCGCCGCGCGAATTCGGACTGCAGTCGGCCCGATTGTCGCTGCCGCAAAACCTTGCCAATGCCGTCGCTCCCGTCGTCTTCACCGCCATCCTCGATCGCGCCGGCACCAGCCCGGCGCTCTTCGCCGCAGCCGTGCTTGCGGCATTGTCGCTGGCTTTCGTGATGATGCTGATGACGCTGGTGCGTGGCGCGCAGTCATCGCAGCCGAGCCCCGCCACTCGTAGGCAGGCGGATTTGCGAATCTTCTGAATCGCTTGCCGCGGCTTTTCTAAAAGGCGCCTTCAGTGGCTCAGAAGTTTATTCAACTGTGCGATTCGACTCCGGAAGATCGCTCATCCAATCGAAGCTTAAGCACTGCCCGGCTCGAGCCAATCGATTGCAAGTTCAGAGCGGCTGCGTCACGGCCGTGCGGCTGTCGTAATCAGCAGCGATGCGTTTTTCCCGGAGCGGGCGGACGCGCTCGATCGAGCGCTGATAATCGGGGTGCGCCTTGTAAGCGGCGAGAGCCGCCGCATCATCGAATTCGCCATAGACCACAAGATCGATCTCGGTGCCCAGCTGATCGGTCTTCACGTTCGTGCCGATTTCCAGCAGTCGCGCGTGCGGAATGCCGGTCAGGATCGAAAGTCCCGCCCTCACCTCCTCCAGATGTTCCTCCTGCACGGTGAAGAAGACGATATGGCGGATCACGCGGAAGCTCCTGTCAGATTCCAGAGGGTTGGCCCGCGCGATAACACGCGCGCCGCAGGCCTTCAACCGCGCGCCCGGTCCTGCGCGGCATCCGGACGTACTGCCGCATGAAAGGCCATGGCGTAACCCGCAAGTTTCTCGGCCCGGTCGGTGCCGTTGACGATGCGGCGCGCATTGACCCAATCCTCGGTCGTCGCATTCAGGTGATCGGCAAGTTTGTGACCGGTAAAGCTGCCCTGCAGCATGCCTTCGATCAGGATCGTCACCGCCGCATCCATCTCCATTGCCCGATCGGGATCGGCGACGAGATCGATGCCGGTCAGCGCGCTCATCGCCTCGTAATTGCGCTTATGAGTGAGCTGCACCAGTCCGCGCCCGAGCCAGCAGCGGCCGTCCTCGTCCGGCCGCCAATAGGGCGTCTTCACCCAGGAGAGCCGGCCCGCGGCAAAGGCAGTCTCCAGGATCTCGACGGCGCGCAGATCGCTTTCGGCCAGCGTCTCGCGCACCGGCTGCATCGTATAGGCGGTTTCATGATAGGCTGTGGCAAGGATATAGGCGAGCCATCGGCGATCGGCGTGGGTGAACCGCTTTTCCCAGGCGTCGAGAATCGCCGTCATGCCCACCACCTGAGGCTGAGTCAGCTCGCCTTTGAAAAGCTCTTGGCGCACCGCATCAAAAAAGAATACACGATCCATGTGGACAACCATTCCGCGCTTCCCGTAAACGTTACGGTTAAAACCGTCTTAATCGATTAAAATAAACTTAATCGTTTTAAGTGCCTAAGCCCCTGATTTACATTCCTTTTGGCTTATGCGATGCATTTTCTTGCCCTGAAGCCTTACCACCACAAGAGGAGACTTCCGATGCAGGCGCCCGCCAACACACAGCCCACTATTCCCCAGCATGTCCTCGACCAGATGGAAAATGAGTGGCGCCAGATTCGCCCTGAGCGCGAGAATACCCGTCCGAGCCAGCAGCCTCAACAGCAGCGCTGAGAAATACAGCAAAGCGGTGCGGATGTAAGGCCCGGGCTCATTGCGCTGCGGCCTCAAGCCGGTTTCCAGCGACCGGCTGAAGACGGCTCTGTTCCTAAGTGCGCGCCATTAGAACCAGAGCACCCTGAATGCGGCAGACGCCTTCCTCAGCCAGCGTCTGCGCATCAGCACAGCCGGCCCGCATGAGGGCCGAACGCAATGCATCGACCCAGCGGATGAAATAACCAGCGATCGCCGAGAAAAACCGCTCACGGGTGTCGTGGAGCGCGAAGGCGCCGACGAGGCAGATGCGGCCCCCGGCGCGGAAGTAATCATTCACATTGTCCCACATTGCCGCGATCGCCTGACGGGCGTCGTCATGCCACAGCGGCCGATATCGCCTGCGACGCGATTTAAAGACCGAGCTCGGTCAGGCCGGGGTGGTCATCCGGCCGCCGGCCGAGCGGCCAGTGGTATTTGCGCTGCGTTTCCCGGATCGGCAGATCGTTGATGCAGGCAAAACGGCGCTGCATCAAGCCCGCCGCGTCGAATTCCCAATTCTCATTGCCATAGGAGCGGAACCAGTTGCCGCTGTCATCGTGCCATTCATAGGCAAAGCGGACGGCGATGCGATTGTTGGTAAAGGCCCAGATTTCCTTGATCAGCCGGTAATCCAGCTCCTTGGCCCATTTGCGGGTGAGGAAAGCGACGATCTCGGCGCGGCCGTTGATGAATTCGGCGCGGTTGCGCCAGCGACTATCCGGCGTATAGACGAGCGAGACGCGCTCGGGATCTCGACTGTTCCAGCCGTCCTCAGCGAGACGAACCTTCCGGGTGGCGGTCTCGAGGGTGAAGGGCGGGACGAGGCTGGACATGATCTTTCTCCTGTATTGAGTTGTCGTGACTGTAGCGATTGGTAAAAACATCAGCGAGCATCATGCTCACCTACCTTCTGCTCGGTTGAGATTGCGGCTCCAGCGCAACGGCAGGGCATCCGGGCGAAGCACGATGCTCTCGGGCTTAAAACGCCACAGCCTTTCGGCCCTTTCAAAGCTGGCGAGTTCAGGCGAAGACAGCAATATTTCGGCCCTTCCGGTGATCTGCAGCATATCGCCGGTTTCGAAATCGACGAAGACCAGCCCGGCCGTCGGATTAACGAGAAGATTGCCGAGCGTGTTGAAGAACCGGTTGCCGGGAAAATCGGGGATGGTCAGCACGCCGTCGGTACCGAGCCGCACGAAGCCGGCATTGCCGCCGCGATGGGAGACATCCACCTGCCGCTCACCATTCTCACGATCGACATAGGAGGCGACGAAAAACGTATCGGCGCTCCCGATCATCCGCCGCGCCCGGTCGTCGAGGCTGACGGAGTGAAGCGGCCGCATCGAGGTGGGCTTATCGGGATCGCGGACAAAGACGGCTGAGCGCGGCTGGATATATTGCGGACAGTTGCCGAAGCTCTGGCCGACCCGCAGGCGGAAAGCCTCGGCATCGGTCCTGCGGATCACGCCGTTCAGCCGATTGCGCCTGCGGGTCTCGAGCTGGATGCCGAGCAGCGCGATCGCGTCTCCATCTTCCATGCCTGCGTCGGCAGGATCGTCCGGGTCGCGGCGCAGATCCACGTCGAGAGCCTCCGGCACCGGTGAGGACATGAATCCCGGGCGCCCCGCCCGCACAGTTGCCCAGACATCGCCCTTGGCGTCGACCGCGCCGAGCACGACGAAAGGCAGCATCGGAAAGAAGGCGCGGTGCTGTTCGGGCATGGCCTTGCGAATGAAATTGCGCCCTGGCCCGTCCATGCGGTCGACGGCGCCGATACTGCGCTGCATGGCAAGTTCGCCCTCATGCCAGGGCGATGCGGCACCCTGTCCTGTCTCATTCAGCATCATGGCCTCCTTGTGGGATCATCGGGAAGCCGGGACGGCAATCCGCCCCGGCGACTGTTCATGCGGCAAGGCCGATCTTCGTCTTCCGAAAGCCGACGAAACCCGGCAGCGCCTCGATGCGCGCAAGCCATGCGCGGACGCTCGGATAGGCCGAGATATCGACATTGCCCTCCGGCGCATTGGCGATGTAGCTGTAAAGCGCGATGTCGGCGATCGTCGGCCTGTCGCCGAGCAGGAAGCTGTCGCCGCCGAGCTCCGCCTCGACCAGTGCGAGGATGCGGTGCGCCCGGGCAATCACCTCCTCCGTACGGAAATCAGCGCCGAAGACAGTGACCAGACGGGCCGCACACGGCCCGTAGGCAATCTCGCCCGCCGCGACCGACAGCCATTTCTGTATCCGCGCCGCAGCAACCGCTTCCTCCGGCAGCCAATCGGTGCGGCCGTATTTGCGCGAGAGATAGACGAGGATGGCGGAGGAATCGGCAATGATCGTGCCGTCGTCATCGAGAACCGGCACCTGGCCAAAGGGATTGAGCTTGAGGAACTCCGGCGCCTTGTGGGCGCCTGCCGCCAAGTCGACCTCGAACAGTTCATGGGGCACATCAAGCAGCGACAGGAAAAGATGGGCACGATGCGAATGGCCGGATAGCGGGTGATGGTAGAGTTTCATGATGGCTCCTCTGGCAACGAAGGCGATTAGCGATGGCTGCTCGGAACCATCGGCAGCGAATCTACGGCCTTCCGCTGAGTTGGAGTAGAATGCTAATCTGAAAGACAGATTTCCAATTTATGGAAGGATAGGATGGACCGCCTCGAAGCCATGACCGTGCTTCTCACCGTCGTCGAACAAGGCAGCCTGTCGGCCGCCTCGCGGCATCTGCACTCGCCGCTTGCCACCGTCAGCCGCAAGGTTTCGGAACTCGAAGCACATCTGGGCGCCCGGCTCTTGCAACGGACCAACCGGAAGATCGGGTTGACGGAGGCCGGCCGCGCCTATGTCGAGGCGGCGCGGGAGATTCTCGACCGCTTGGAAGAGGCGGAGCGGACGGCGGCCGGCGAATACCGCGCACCGAAGGGTGATCTGACGATGACGGCGCCGATCGTCTTCGGTCGGCTGCATGTCCTGCCCATCGTCGTGGATTTTCTGAAGGCCTATCCCGATATCAATCTCAGGCTGATGCTGGGCGACCGGCTGGCGAACCTCGTCGAGGATCATATCGATCTGGCGCTCAGGATCGGCAATCTGGCCGATAGCAGCCTGATCGCCACAAGGCTCGGCGCGATTCGCCGCACGGTCTATGCAAACCCGGATTATGTTGCCCGGCACGGCGCAATCCGCCACCCCAGCGATCTTTCGGTGCATGACTGCATCACGTTCGAAGGCATGGCCTCGACGCGAAGCTGGACATTCGTCGAGGGCAAACGCGACCTCGTTGTGCCGATCCGATCACGACTTGCCGTCAACACCGCCGAGGCGGCCGTGGATGCCGCCGTCGCCGGTCTTGGCATCACCCGCGTGCTCTCCTACCAGGCCGCCCGCGCCGAGAAGGCAGGCCTGCTGGCGCCACTGCTTGCCGATTTCGAACCGCAGCCGGCGCCGGTGCATCTCGTCTATCCCTCGCAGGGGCTGGTGCCACTGAAACTGCGGGCCCTCATCGATTTCGCGACGCCGCGCCTGCGCGCCGCGCTGAAGTAGCCCGCAGCTTCAGGCCAGCTTGCCCTCTTCCGCCTTATAGAAATACTGGCTGGCGACCAGCCAGCCTTTCAGTGGCCTGAGCGGCGGAATGCAGGTGGCGAGCATGAAGGGACCGGTGACGAGAAGATGCGCCCAGATCGGCGCCGAGAAAGCCACCTCCAGCCAGACGCCGAGCAACACGCTCGGGATGCAGGCGAAGCAGATGACGAAGAAGGCCGGGCCGTCAGCCGGATCGGCGAAAGAATAATCGAGGCCGCAGGCTTCGCACTGCGGCTGCAGCGTCAGGAAGCCCTTGAACATATGACCCTGCCCACAGCGCGGGCAGCGTCCCCTGATGCCGGTCTGCATCGGAGGAAGCGGGGGATATTCCGTGTCCATGATGATTGATCCTATCTCACGGCTCATTCAATGCCGCGCAATGTATGCATTCAATACAAATACATTGTACGGAAGACACCGATCAATCTGCCAGATTGCCGCAGAAGCCCCCGAACGATCAAGGGGCCGGTCGCAGATGGGCGCAAACCATTCGAAGAGCGGCCTGGAGGCCGCGACGCGGCCGGATCAAAAGAACGAAGCCGCCATCTCCGGCGGTCCTTCCAGCGCATGGGCCATGAACTCCAATGCGCCTTGCAATTTCTGGCGTGCAATCGGGCCGCCGAGGCAGACCCGGACAGCCTCAGGCGCGGCACCCTTGACCGTGAAGGCATCGCTTGCCACCACGCCGATGCCAGCGGAATGCATATGGCTGCCGAAGGTGGAACGGGTCCAGCCGTTGGCCAGAGGCAGCCAGATATTGAAGCTGATCGGATCGGCGCGGTAGCTGCCGGCGGGCAGAACGGCGGCGACCATCTGCTGGCGGGCGCCCGCCTCTGCGCGAATGAAGCGGAGGATCGCATCGGCCGTGCCATCCTCGATCCAGCGGGTGGCGAGTGCCATATTCAACGGCGAGGCCATGACATTGTTTGCGCGCATGGCGCTGACGAAGGGCCACACCGCCCTGGTGTCGGGCGCCACGACATAGGCAATGCGCAGGCCCGCGCCGAGGCATTTCGCCAGGCCGCCAATATGCCAGGTCAGATCGGGCGCCATCGCCGCAATCGGCGCAGGCCCTTCTTGCGGAATGAAGCCGTAGGCATCGTCCTCGACGATCGGCAGGTGATATTTGCGGGCGACGGCTGCGATTTCCTCACGGCGGCCGGCGGGAATCGTCAGCGTCGTCGGGTTCTGCAGCGTCGGATTGAGATAGAGCGCCTTCGGCTTCAACCGCTCGCAGGCCGCGGCCAAAGCATCCGGCCGGATTCCATCCCCGTCCATCGGCAGGCCGGCAAGCTTGAGCCGCAACTGGGCTGCGATCGAGCGCATCCCGGGATAGGTGATGATTTCCGAAAGTACGGTCTCGCCGGGCTTGGCCAGCAGGCCGAAGATCGCCAGGAGAGCCGGATGGGCGCCCGGCGTGACGAAGAACCGCTCCTGCGAGGGCTTCAGACCGCGGCGGCCGAGCCAGGCGGCGGCGGCCTCCTTGTCCACGACTGAGCCGCCGAAGCCTTGATAACGCAAAAGCGGGATCAGACTCGCGGCTACCGCCGACATGCCTTCACGCATGCGGGCGATCAACTCCAGATCGTCCGGTTCCGGCGGTAGGTTCATCGAGAAGTCGACAACCGACGCACGGCGGGGATCGGGCGGGTAATCGGCGCCTAAGTCCTGGTGCTGCCTGACGGCAGCGCCGGTGACGAAAGTGCCTCGACCGACATGGGAATCAACGAGGCCGCGCTTCTGCGCCTCGACATATCCTCTCGCCACCGTGGTGAAATCGACGTTCAGCCGTTTGGCAAGTACGCGCTGCGGCGGCAGCCGGTCACCTGCTACCAAGTGACCGCTGCGCAGATCCATTTCGATCAGATCGGCGATCGCCATGTAGCGCGGGCTGCTGCTGCGGCTGAGATCGGGATGCCAGTCCTTCATGTCGTGATCCGTGCACGTCTGATTCCTGGATTGACTGTATATTGTTGGGCAGCGCCCTACCACCCCCGCATATTCCGGTATTCCTCCACGCCAGGAGAGGCGGTGGCGGAAATTCCCGCCGCTCCAACCTTGCCGCCGCCCCTTCATCTCCTTACCTATGGAAGGAGAAGTGCCGGCTTTCGGCGTTGCGCGGCGGCGCCCATTGGGATGAAAGCATGAATATCGATCCTATCTTGCGGTCAGTCGTGGCCGTCCGTTCCACCATTCCGGAAGATGCCTTCACGGCGGAGACGCTGGGCACCGTCCGCGAGGGCAGCGGCGTGGTCATTCGCGACAATGGGCTGGTGCTTACCATCGGTTATCTCATTACCGAGGCCGAGGAAGTCTGGCTGACGACGTTGGACGGCCGGGTGGTTCCCGCCCATCCGCTTGCCTATGACCAGGAGAGCGGTTTCGGACTGGTGCAGGCGCTCGGCGTCCTGAACGCGCCGGCGGTGGATTTCGGCGATGCGGCCGCGGCCAAGCCCGGCGATCCCGTCGTGCTTGCCGACGGCATCGGCGAATATGTCCAGGCAAACATCGTGGCCCGGCAGGAATTCGCCGGTTATTGGGAATATCTGCTGGATGAGGCGATTTTTACCGCGCCGGCTCATCCCGCATGGGGCGGTGCGGCGCTGATCGGCGCGGACGGCAAGCTTCTCGGCATCGGTTCGCTTCGTCTGCAGATGAGCCAGGACGGCGAGATGGCCGATATCAACATGATCGTTCCGATCGATCTTTTGCCGCCTATCCTGGACGATCTCTTGAACCGCGGCCAGGTCAACAAGCCGCCGCGGCCCTGGCTCGGCGCATTCTCCGCCGAAAGCAGTGGCGGCGTGGTGGTGATGAGCGTCGCCGAAGGCGGCCCGGCCGCCGAGGCCGGCCTGCGTCAGGGCGATATCATTTCGGAAATCCGCGACGAAGAGGTCGATGGCCTAGCCGATTTCTACCGCAAGCTCTGGAGCAGCGGCCCAGCCGGCGCCGAGATTCCGATGCGGATCCTGCGCAACGGCCGGGAGGCCTGGCTGCGGATCAAATCCGCCGACCGCAACAGCTTCCTGAAAAAGCCGCAGCTGCAGTAGGTCGCGTCCCGGCCGGCCTCGCAAGAGGGGCCGGTCATCCGGCGCGCCTGTTCGATGCATGTTCTCTCGTTGACTTGGAGCTGCCGTTGAAAGATGCTGCCGGCAGTCCTGGGATGAACGGAGTTTGCGGTCCATGTTCGATCATGTCTCCATCGGCGTCAGAGATCTCGAAAGAGCCCGCCGCTTCTACGATGCGGCGCTGGCACCGCTCGGATATGAGCGCCTGTCGAATTCCGACGGCATGATCGGCTACGGTTCCGAACAGGTCGGCCTCTGGGTGATGCAGGTTGCGCGCCCCGTTGTCGCCGACATGCAGTCCGGGCTGCATTTCTGCTTCGTTGCGCCGGACGAGGCCGCGGTCGACGCGTTCTATGCGGCTGCGATCGCCTCCGGCGGCACGGACAACGGCGAACCAGGCATCCGGCCGGATTACGGCCGCTTCTATTATGCCGCCTTCGTCATCGATCCGGACGGCTACCGCCTCGAGGCCTATTTCCACAAAGGCGAAATATAACGGCCGTCGGGGCCGCAGCACTTGAGGGGCCGAGGACACCCTCGCCCGTCAGCCAGCCTGTCGGGCGGCGCAATGATCATCATGCCCAGCATCTCGGAGGTGCGAGCTGTGCCTGCGCCAGAGCCTCTGTCAGCCGCGAAAATCCCGTTGCGTTGCTCCGGCGAAAGGCGCATTGTTTCAGCTTCGGCAGCCATCGCACGGGCGCTGCCGACTGAGGGTTTCATAACCCCCGCCCCGACGAAAGGAGGACGTCGATGTCTTCCACTTCCGATAAGCCCTATCTGACGTCATCCGATCTCGACATGCTTCAGGGTGTGCTCGACGCCGCCGGCTATACAACAAAAATCCCGGTCGAGGACGAACAGGCCTGCAACGCCGCAGCCATGCTGCTGATCAAGCTGTTCCAGCAGGGCGTCACCTCGCCGGTCATGCTCTTACGGGCGCTCGAATACCATTTCGGCAAACCGAAGAAGCAACCGAAACCGGTCACCCCCGTCTGCAACCGCTATGCGATCCAGGGTTTGCCGCGCGAACGCCGAACCAAGCCGCCGGTCAAATTCTGCAGGCGGGTAACGCGCGGCCAACAGCTTTCAATTCCAGTCCAACGGGAGATCCATCCATGGCAAAAGGACAGCTGAGAAGCAATCGCGAGGCCCGCAAGCCGAAGAAGGACAAGCTGGCGACGAAGCCGGAAACCAGCTTCGCCGGACAGATGAAGACGGCGGCCCAAACCGCGCCTCAGGGCAGCAGCTCGCCCAAGGGCGGCGGTCAGCCTCACCGGTAATCGGTCACGTCAGCCGGTTTGCCCGGCTCCTGCACTTCCACCAGATAGCGCCAGCAATCCGGCCGCGAACCGTCGATGTCGTCGAAACCATAGGCCTTGGCCAACCCGCCGCTCGACAGCGACTCGCCGTTCCAGCGGGCGCGGTCGGGATCGGCTGACAGCGCCGTGACCGCACGGCCGATGAAGCGCGGAGTTTCGGAAATGGCGAAATGCGGCTGCACCTTGGTCGCGTCGCGCCAATTCTCCTCGCCCACACCATAGGCCTCCAGCATCATTTCGGAGCGCAGCCAGCCAGGCGTGATCGAAACGGCGGTGGCGCCGTATTTGGCCAAGTCCTGCGCATGCGCCCAGGCCATGCGGGTGACGCCCGTCTTGACGAGGTCGTAGAAGGGCGAGAGCCGGTAATGCGTGGCATTGTATTCTGCCGTGCCGTCGGTTACCTCCACCAGCAGCCCGCCCGGCCGCTCGATCATCAGCGCCAGCGCGTAATGGGCGGTGATCAAATGCGTCTCAATGCCGAGCCGCAGCATGCGCAGGCCCTTGTCCAGCGAATGCTCCCAGACCGCCTTGTCCCATTCAAACAGCCTTTCGAAGCCCCAGATGTCATTGACGAGGATGTCGAGCCGGCCGACTTCCGTCCGGATGCGCGCGACGAGCGCCTCGACCTCATGCGGAACGAGATGATCCACCTGCACGGCAATGCCCTTGCCGCCAGCCGACGTCACCAGCTCGGCCGTCTCCTCGATCGTTTCCGGCCGCATATATTCGGATTGCCCGGCGCGTGTTGTGCGACCCGTCACATAGACGGTGGCGCCGGCAGCGCCGAGTTCCACCGCAATGCCTCGGCCGGCGCCACGCGTCGCGCCCGCCACCAAGGCCACTTTCCCCTGCAAATCCGCTGTCACGTTTCCATCCTCCACGCTAGAACCGAGAGCCGGTCGATTGCCACCGGCCTTATTGAATATAAACGAATGTTTGTTCATATTAAAGATGAACGCAAGAGGAAATTCATGCCGCGCCGCCGCACCCTTTCCGACGAACAACTTCTCGCCATGGTGCTGGCCCTGATCCATGCCGAAGGGCCGGATGCAGCAACGTTTGCGGCGGTGGCGAAGGCGAGTGGCCTTTCCGGTTCAACACTGGTTCAGCGTTTCGCGACAAAGGCGGCGATGTTGCGCGCCGCGCTACTCTACGCCTGGGACCGGCTGGATGCGGAAACAGAGCGGCTTGCCGGCAGCGTGGCGAAAACGCCGGAGGGCGCCGTCGCGCTGCTCGTCGGCCTGTCGCAGGATTACGGCGACGATGCCGCCGCCTATGGCGAGGGATTGCTGGTGCTGCGCGAGGATTTTCGCGATCCGGCGCTGCGCGCCCGAGGTGCGGCCTGGGGAACGACGCTGACGGCGGCGATCGCACAATGTTTCGGCTCGGCGAAGGCGCCGGAAACGATCGCCCGACTGATGCTGTCACAATGGCAGGGATCGCTCACCTGGTGGGGCTTTGGCGCAGGCGGTCCGGTGGACGCCTATGTGGAGACGGAATTGCGGCGCTTCCTGTCAGCAGTGGAATTATGACCGCCGCTCACGCTTCTTCTTCATCCTTTTCCGCGCCCACGGTCAGCGGCCAGTCAACGACGTAATCCTCGAGATCGTCGACATCGATCTCGTTTTCATTGATCGTGCGGCCGCGGGCGGAAATGCCGGCGGCGTGGACGGTCTCGGGATCGCCGGAGACAAGGGGATGCCACCAGTAGAGATCGCGGCCCTCATTAATCAGCCGGTAGCCGCAGGTCGGCGGCAGCCAGGCGATCTCGGGCACGTTCTCCCTGGTCAGCTGCACGCAGTCCGGCACGAAATCCCAGCGGTTCTCATAGCTGGAGCAGCGGCAGCTGTGGCCGTCCAGCAGTTTGCAGCTGACCGAGGTGAAATAGATATCGCCGCTATCCCATTCCTCGAGCTTGTTGAGACAGCAGAGGCCGCAGCCGTCGCAGAGGCTTTCCCATTCGGCGGAGGTCATTTCGGCAAGCGTCTTCTTCTTCCAGAAGGGCAGATCGTTCATCGTCCGTTTCTTGCAACAGCGGCCCGCAAAATCACGTGACCGCCACTCTATCTCTCTTGTTATCCGCGGCAAAATCAATCAATTCTTCAGCATGCTCCTGGTATCGGAGAGCTTTCGGGCGATCGGGCCTCGCGCTTTCGTCGCTTCCGGCGACCGGACATGAGGCAAGCGCGATCAGGCGGGAATACAGGACGTGCAGGATCCGGACAACCCTGAAAAAGGGCCTGAAAAGGAAGCAGACAAGCGAACCGGTGACACGGTGGGCAGGCGGCCGACCAGGAGCCGCCACATTCTGCTGCGCATCGATTCGTGGATCGATTCGACCGTCTGGAACGCCGGCTTCCGCGCCGCAGAGATCTGGGAAGACACCACCATCTTCTTCCGCCGCTTCCGCGTGCGCGGCTGGAAACGCATTGTCTTCGAGCTCGCCGGCGAAGGGCTGACCCTCGGGGCGGCCGGCGCGGTGCTGATGCTGGTGCTTGCCCAGCCGGCCTTCGAGGCGACCAAGGAGGACTGGCGCAATCGCGGCGATTTCGCCGTCACTTTCACCGACCGCTACGGCAACGTCATCGGCCATCGCGGCGTCATCCACCAGAATTCCGTACCGATCGACGAGCTGCCGGATTCCCTGATCAAATCCGTCCTTGCCACCGAAGACCGGCGCTTCTTCGACCATTTCGGCATCGACGTCGTCGGCCTCTTCCGCGCGATGGTGACCAACGCCCAGGCCGGCGAAGTCGTGCAGGGCGGCTCGACGCTGACCCAGCAGCTGGCCAAGAACCTCTTCCTTTCCAACGAACGCTCGCTCGACCGCAAGATCACCGAAGCGTTCCTGGCCCTGTGGCTCGAGGCAAACCTTTCCAAGAAGGAAATCCTCTCCACCTATCTCGATCGCGCCTATATGGGCGGCGGCACCTTTGGCGCTGCTGCGGCGGCGCAGTTCTATTTCGGCAAGAATATCACCGATGTGAACCTTGCCGAGTCGGCGATGCTGGCCGGCCTGTTCAAGGCGCCGGCCAAATATGCGCCGCACGTAAACCTGCCGGCGGCGCGTGCGCGCGCCAACGAAGTGCTGACCAATCTCGTGCAGAGCGGTCTGATGACCGAAGGTCAGGTGATCGCCGCCAGACGCAATCCGGCGACCGTCGTCGATCGCAACGAGGTGGAATCGCCGGATTTCTTCCTCGACTGGGCTTTCGACGAAGTGCAGCGGCTTTCGCCGCGCTTCCACCAGCACTCGCTGATCGTGCGCACGACGATCGACATGGGCATCCAGAAGGCGGCCGAAGATGCGGTCGAGACGTCGCTGCGCGAATATGGCGAGGCTTATCACGCCAAGCAAGGCGCCATGGTGATGATCGAGAACGGCGGCGCCGTACGCGCCATGGTCGGCGGGCGGGATTACGGTGAGAGCCAGTTCAACCGCGCCACCAAGGCGCTGCGTCAGCCCGGCTCCTCCTTCAAGGTCTATACCTACGCGCTGGCGATGGAGAGCGGAATGACGCCGCAGACGACGATCGTCGACGCGCCGATTTCCTGGGGCAATTGGAGCCCGCATAATTACGCCAACCGCTATGTCGGCCGCATCACGCTCGAGACGGCGATCGCCCAGTCGATCAATACCGTGCCGGTGCGGCTTGCCAAGGAAAAGCTCGGCATCCAGCCGATCCGGGCGATGGCGAAAAACCTCGGCGTCGAAACGCCGATCCGCGACGACGTCACAATCCCGATCGGGACATCGGAGGTGACGGTGCTGGATCAGGCGACAGCCTATGCCACCTTCCCGGCCGGCGGTTATCAATCGCGCCGCCACGGCATTACCCAGATCCTCGATTACGAAGGCGATGTGCTCTACGACTTTGATCGTGACGAGCCGGCGCCGAAACGCGTGCTGTCCGAGCAGGCCGATGCCTACATGAACCAGATGCTGTCGCGGGTCCCCTATGTCGGCACGGCACGAAAGGCGGCACTCGACAACGGCATCCTGACAGCCGGCAAAACCGGCACGACCCAAGCCTATCGCGATGCCTGGTTCGTCGGCTTCACCGGCAATTACACCTGCGCCGTCTGGTTCGGCAATGACGACTATACCTCGACCAACAACATGACGGGCGGCTCACTGCCTGCGATGACCTTCAAGCGCGCCATGGACTACGCCCATCAGGGTGTGACGTTGCGCCCCATCCCCGGCGTGGAAAACCCCCCGCCCTCGGAAAAGGATCTCGCCAAGACCGCCGCCGCCAAGCCGCAGGACGGATTGCCGCAGCTCATCCGGCCGCGCATGCTCTCGGTGCAATCGACAAACATTCTCAAGAAGCTCGGAGAGAAGTTGAAGGCCGCCGCGCCGCCGACGCCGCAGAAGGTGGCGAGTGCGGATTAGGAGCTGCGTGGAAGTGTCGCTTTTCTCTGTCTCCGCGAGCATGCAGACGAGACCAGCCGCCTCTGGACAGATCGGCGTTCATTCCCACCCGGCATTCCACCCTGCCAGAATCAGTGTTAACCCTGTCATCCCGATTTCCAAGGTCATGACGTGTTTCGATTCCCCCTTTTCATCCTGATCACGCTGATCGTCGCCTTTGGCGGCGGGATCATGATTTCGCTTTATGCGCTGGATGCGACACAGGGTTTCGGCGCGATCAAGCTCGGCGCCTGGGAGGCTTTTCCGGCGTTGCAAACAGTCGATGCCGACCCTTACGCCAAGTCGCATCGGGCACGCGCCGGCAAGCTGCTCTTCGGCAGCGCCGAGGGCCTGACCTTCACGGCGAGCGTTGACGACGAAGGCGCACGGCTGAATGCCGGCTGCCGCTACCGCCTCAGCGGACAGACGCCACCCGCCCGGCTCTGGACGCTCTTTACCGCCGACAATGGCGGCAATCCGGCGGCGGTGAAGACCGGGCTTCCGGCGGCGCTTAATTCCTGGACGGTGCTGCGCCAGCCCGACAGCAGCTTTTCGATCGAGATCTCCGCCGTCGCTCGGCCGGGCAACTGGCTGGCCTTGCCGCAGGCCGGCACCTTCCGGCTGGTGCTGACGCTGTTCGATACGCCGACCGCCGGCAGCTCCGGTGTAATCGATCTCGCCATGCCGAAACTCACCAAGACCGGGTGCGGCAATGGTTAGGATCTTCTTCGCCGTCCTGACCGGGCTTTTCGGTGCGGCGCTGCTGCATCTCGTCATCATCCTGTCCCTGCCGCATTTCACCGGCAGGGATGCGGCGACTCGTGTGGCGGCAGAGGGCGATCTCAACAATTTCTATCTGCTCGGCGAGCAGTACGACGAGGCTGGGCTTGCCAATGGCGACCCCTTCCTGCGGACCGCCGTCTGCTCCTTCGATGTCGAGGATGCGCCGGTGCATTTCACCGCCAAGGGCAATGTGCCCTTCTGGTCGATCGCCATCTACGACAGCGCCTCCAACGAGGTGTTCAGCATGAACGACCGGACATCGGTCGGCGGGGCGCTCGACGTCCTGGCGGGCGGGCCGATCCAGTTGACGGACTTGCGCAAGAACCTGCCGAGGGAACTGGACCAAGCGATCCTGGTGGAAATGGCGCGGCCGGACGGTTATGCCGTGCTACGGACGCTGGCACCGCAGGCAAGCTTCGACGAAGCAGCGCGCAACTTCCTGACGGAAGCGGGCTGCGAGCAATTCACCCCCGGCAATTAAGCGGGATGTCTGTTCTCAATTTCGGCATCACGCTCCGGGGTTGAGGAAGCGCTTACTTCTTCCGGGCGCGCGGCGCGGGCGCCGGACCATGTCTAGGCTTCTCGGCGAGCCGCTCGTAGCGGACCCCGGTGAACCAGAGGATCTTGGCTTCGAGCGGTTCCTTGTCCGGGCGACGCGGCGCCCGCGGCCGCCGATCCGCCAATGCGACTACTATTGCCATTCTCGTCTCCATGCACTGCCCGAGACGGATGAACTTGCGACGGATTTCACCCTGCCCGCCAATCTGCGGGCCGGCGCGTCCTGCGGTGCCGGCATGGCCGAACCGAGGGCATTCGCGCCTTTCCCACGGCACCTGACTGAAATACCGTGATGCGGAGTTTCGACGATCCAAACACTCAAATCGCGTCGTTCCTGTCCGAATTGAGACACATGACAGTTAACAGTTTACTAATATTCGGTGGATGCCAAATACAGTTTCCGTAACTTCCTCTTCAACGCTTGAAGAGTCGATTTAGTTTCATGCCCCCGGTGAAAGATCGGAAGGCGGCCGGTAATATAAAATTAGAAACAATTCATATGGTTGACGGTATCTGCCAGCCGCAGGCGGTGCCGGTGTTGCAAATATGCGGCACAAAAATATTCGTTGCGGCACATCCGGATCGGCTTTGGTTTGTCCCGCATTGGCCACGCGTTTAGGGACCGATCGCAGTTCCCGCCACGCTCGAAATGGCTGTAGCGGCCCGATTTTCATCTTTCTCGTTGCGGCATGTTCGAATCGCGAGAACCGATCCGAAGGGAGGAACGAGCTGTTTCAGCCGCCGCACCGGCCGCGGGAACTGCCGCAGCGCCCTTTCAAAACCGATCGCCTTTCCCTCGCCGGCTAACAATTCGCCGCACGTTCCGCAGGCATATTTCTGTATCATTTTAATAAAATCTTCAGCATCCATTAACCGTACCGCTGTAGGATTTGTTCATATCCGTGTGGTCCGAGAGGCGTCTCCGCCAGCGCTATCGGCCCGTGGTTTCCCTTGGTTCTGCGTTTTCAGGGTGTGCTTGTGCGTGACCGGTTTCGAGACCTGGAGGGCCCATTGGCCGTCAGGAAAAAGGACGTGGTGTTAATGGCGACGGTGAGCAGTTTCGAGAGCCTGTCTCGTCCGACACGATCCGAACTGCGCCAATTCGCCGAACTTTTCACACCGCTGTTCCAAGCTTCCTCCGAGGAGGCCAAGCGCCAGGCGGTCGCGGCCCTTTCCCAATGCGAGACCATGCCGGCAGCCGTGGCGCTGTTCATTGGCAATCAGCCGATCGAGATCGCCGCACCTTTCCTTATCGCCTCGAAGGCCATTGCCGACGACACGCTGATCACCATCGCGCGCATGCAGGGTGCGGCACATGTCAAGGCGATCGTCAGCCGCGATTCGCTCTCACCGAAGGTCATCGACGCGCTGGTGGCGTTGCGCCAGACCCAGCCGCGCGCCGCGGCCGCTTCGGCGCCGATCACGGAACCGGTGACCGTCCCGCTTTCGCCGGTTCAGGTGGAGAGCAACGAGGCCGAAGCGCTGGAGGAGCAGCGCGTCGCCAATGAAGAAGCCTTGCGCGGACGCATCCTTGATCTCGCCGGCCATCTCGGCCGCGATGATAAAGACAGGCTCGGCCTGCGCACCCTCACCGACGTTCAGGAGGCGCTGCTGGTGCGCTTCGCCCGGTCGCACGAGGCGACGCATTTCGCCACCGCACTTGCCGATGCGCTTTCCGCCAGCCGCTGGCTTGCCGAACGCATCATGCTCGACCTCTCCGGCCAGCAGCTCGCCACGACGCTGACGAGCCTCGGCATGAGCTTTCTCGACGCCGTCTTCGTACTGGAACGCTTCTATCCGCATCTTGCCGATCAACAGCACAATGTGACGCGCGGGTGGATGGTGCTCGATGCGCTCGATCCGGAAGAATGCCACGAAAGGGTGGAGGCCTGGCGGCGCGCCGATCGTTACACCTACAAGGCCGAGGCACCCACGGACACATCTCGGAAAACAGAAACCCACCGCTTCATCCGTCAGGCGCCGGTGCAGCGCGATATGCGCGCGCTGGGGCGGCGGTCGCGTTGAGTTGAAGAAGACCTGACCCTCAGCGATCCCCCGCCAAGGGGATCATGTCCCCCAATTCCTCCGCCTCCAGTTCGACGATCCAGAGATCTGGGTCGAAGCGGCGTTCGCGATCCAGTATCGCCCGCACCGCTTCCGGCTCGCTTCGCGCGAGACGGACTTCGAACAACCGGTCTCGGATCTCGCCTTCGCCGAAGGCGGTCTGCGGCGCCGGCGCATAGAGGGTCTCCAGGCCGTCGCGGAAGTGCTGGCGGATGAAGATCGCGCCCGCCTCCTCCGCGCCCTTCTTCTCCACAGCCGCGAAATCGCCACTCGCGAAGACGCGGCGCAGAAGGGAAGATACGAAGATGTCGGCGCGTAATCTCATAAACGCGGTATAGAGCCTTTCCGAGTTGGATTGAAGCATTCTGTTGGCTCAAACGGAGTCGGGTGGTCGACCGGCCGGCGCGCGTCGTAGCGCAATTCTACGGCCAAGCCGGCCGGTCGATCAGCCGGGCCGTTTCAGCCAACCCTCCCGCAGATTTGCCCGGCAAATCTGCAAGACTTTAGAATCGCCGGACGCACTTATCGCTTCGCCACGGCGAAGCGGTGTGGCCGGTGGGCCGGGCATCTCTAGCCAGGATCAAAGGCGATCGGCTCGGACGTACCTTGGGGTATGCCCGTCGCCAATCGCCTTTGCCCTGACGAAAACCTGCTCCGGCAGAATGCTTCAATCTAGCTCGGAAAGGCTCTAAGACCGGCGCGCGAGCGCCGGCAATCCGCGGTCAAGCGTTGACGAATGCGTCAGACCTTGATCGCCAGCCGCAAGCCACCCCAATGGCGGCCCCTGACGGTGATCGGCGCGGAGATATCCTTCATCAACACGAAATTGCCGCCGCCCATGTCGCGGCGATAGGTCTGGACGAGGAAAGGTGCGGTGCTGCGGCCGGCGGCAAGGCCGACGCGATCAGCGAAAACGCGGCGATTGCGGCAATTGGCGGTGTTCCAGACGACGTCGCCTGGCCGCTGTGGCTGCGAAAACTTCCGGTTATGGGTCGGCAGATAACCGTTTTCGTCGACCGCCGCGCAGAAGGCGACGCGCTCGTCCAGGGCGACGACGGCCTCCTGGATCGGCGGCAGCAGACGGTCGGTGAGCTCGGTGAAGGCGGCCATCACCTGAACCGGATCGGTGCCAGGCAGCGGCCGGTAGCGCCGGTCGAAGAGGGCATCGAAACCGATCTGACCCTCGGCGACGGCGCGTTCGAAAGCGCCTGATATCTGCCTTGCCACCGATTGTGCTTCCTCGATCCAGCGGCTGTCGGCGGTCTTGACGCCGGCGCTCGCCGTCAGCTGGATCAGCGTTTCCGAGAGGCCAACGACGCTGTCGACGCGTTTTGCCGCCTGCTGCAGCCTGACATTCGAATCGGCGACCTCGGCGGACATCTCGCCGAGCTTCTGGACGAAGCCGGCGCATTGCTGGTCGACCGCCTCGGTGGTGTTGGCCATGACGGTCGAACTGTCGAGAATGCGGGTGATGACATGTTCCATACTTTCGAAGGCGCCGCGCATCGCCTCCGACTTGTCGCGCACGCCGGCGGCGCTGTCGCGGGCATTGCCGCCGACCGCCGACAGCCGGTCGATCTTCACCCGCAGCTCATCCAGCGTGTCCTGAATGGAGCCGGTCGCCTTCGACGTCTGCAGCGAAAGTGCGCGCACTTCGGCGGCAACCACGGCGAAACCCTTTCCTGCATCGCCGGCGCGCGCCGCCTCGATCGCGGCGTTCAGCGCCAGAAGGTTGGTCTGGCGGGCTATGGTGCTGATCTCCTCGGCAATCTTGTCGACATCCGCAAGCGATTTCGCGAAGCCGGCGATTTCGGCGCCGATGACGTTGGAAGCCTGAACCATATGGCCGATCTCGGCAACGGAGCCGGACAAGCGGTCGGCCGATTCCTTGAGCATCTGGCGGGCTTCGGCCGCCGTGCGGTCGGTCTCGCGCAGCGACAGGGCGACCGAGCGATTGGTCTCGGCAATCGAAAGTGCGGTGCTGGTGACATGATCGAAGGCGGAGGTGTGACGCGCCGACATCGCCGCCATGTCCTGGATGGCGCCGGCAATATCGACGAGATCGATGCCAAGGGTGGATGCTTCTTCAGCAAGGCGCTGCAGGATGTGGCGCAATGCCTCGCAATCCGGGCTTTCCGCTTCGGCCGCCGGTTCTCCGGCCAGATCGTCTATCGCCTTCAGCGCATGCATGACCGACATTCCCCCGCCGCAATGGGCAAAGCTTCGGACAACATGGTTAACAAGTTGCAAACGGCGCTAGGGTCTTAGACTTAGGTTGTAATCTACGGCGCGAACGCCTTAGATCGCACCGATTTCCTTCAACTTCTTCAGCACCGCTTCGTTCGGTTCGCCGTTTTCGGGGAGGTTATAGTGCTTCTGGAAATGGCGGATGGCGGCGCGGGTCTGCTCGCCCGCCACACCGTCGACGCCGACATTGGCATAGGCCATGTTGGAAAGGCCCTTCTGGATTTTCAGCACCAGGTCGACGGTGGCGAGCTCGCTCGATGGAAGCTGCTTTGCGGCTGACGGAGCCGTCTTGACGGTCTTTTCGGCGCTGCGGATCGCGGCAGCCACCGGGTCTTCCGCCGCCGCCTTCGAGGTGACATCCTCAGGCGGTTTTTCCACAGGCACAGTCGAGGGGCCGGCAGCGTCGGTTCTCAGCGCGGCCAGCACCTCCGGCGTCGCTTCCCCAGTCTGGGCCATGCCGACGGTCTCCTGGAAAAACAGGATGGCGGCGCTGGTGCGGGGACCGATGATGCCGTCGGCGGTGCCGTTATAGAGGCCGCGACGCACCAGCTGCTGCTGGATGTCCATGACGAGCTGGCTCGGCTGCTGAGCGGCTGCGGCCGGCGCCGGCGTCCCGCTGGTGGTGGCGGCATCCTCCGGCCGTTCGATCCGGAAGGTGGTGACGTCAGCCGGCTGTTCGTCGGTTGGACGGCGCGCACCGAGCACATTGGGAGACTGCGGGTCGCGGGTGCGGAAAATCGGGTGCGGATGCAGGCCAGGCTGATACCAGAGCGCGTTGGCCGCAACGAAGGAGAAGATGACGAAGAAGGCGATCGTGCCGCCGGCGACCGACGGATTACGGCCGATGACGCCGCCGAGCGCGGACGCCCCCTGCAGCCCTAGACCACCCAGCACGGAGGCTCCCTGCAGGCCGAGCCCCCCGAGAGCGGCCGCACCGGACACGACAAGGCCCGGCTGCTGCCGTCGCTTCTTTCCCTTAGGCGATTTTCGCTTGCGCGCGGCCATCGAAAAGCCCCTCTTCCAATTCTGCTCCGGTGCCGACCGCGTCCTTCAGCCGCGGCGGAAATTCGACGGTCGCGCCATGGCCGGCATTTTCGGCGCGCCGGGCGCCCGAGCCATCCACCGCGATCTCAACGGTGATGATCGTACCTTCGCCCGGCTGGCTGGCAATGGCAAAATTGCCGCCATGCAGCGCCACTAACCCCTTGACCAACGAGAGGCCGAGACCGCTGCCCTCGAAGCGGCGGGTGTAATCGTTCTGAATTTGGACGAAAGGTTGGCCGAGCATCGCCAGCTTATCGGCGGCAATGCCGATGCCGGTATCGCTGACCGTCAGCTTCAGAATGCCGTCACGCGCCGCCGCATCGACCGAGACGACGCCGCCGGCTTCGGTGAATTTCACGGCATTGCCGACGAGATTGATGAGGATCTGCTGGATGGCGCGCTGATCGGCGACGATCTCGCCAAGCCCGCGCTGAATCCGGCTCGTCAGCGTGACGCCCTTGGTCTTGGCTTGCAAAGCCAGCATCGATTCGCAGGATCTGAGGGAGCTTGAGATATCGAAGGCATCGAGAATCAGCTCGTAGCGCCCCGCTTCGATCTTGCTCATGTCGAGCATGGTATTGACGACGGAGAGCAGATGCGCGCCGGATTCGCGGACGAGTCCGACATATTCACGCTGGCGGTCGTTTTCGAACTTCCCGAAATATTCGCCGATCAGAATATCGGAGAAGCCGAGGATGGCATTCAGCGGCGTGCGCAGTTCGTGGCTGACCGCGGCGAGGAAGCGCGACTTGGCATCATTTGCCGACTCGGCCTCGGCCGCACGGTTCTGGGCTTCGGCCCGCAGCTGCTGCTCGACGGAGACATCGCGCAGCTGGGCGATGACGGCGGCAAGCTCGCCATCGGCATCACGGCGCGCCGTCATGTCCATTCTCAAATAGGCGAACTGGCGCTGATCGCGCGAGACCGAAGGCCGGTCGAGGCGCAGATCGACGCTTGCGGCATCTTCGCCGCGCCTGAGCTCATCGAGCGCCTGCAAGAACAGGATACGGTCTGAGACATGCACCTGCTCCAGGAAGCCCCTGCCCTTCGGATCGCGCATCCAGGCAAGGAAATCGCGCCGGTCGCGGCCGCCGATGGTGGCGACGCCGCCGTGCGGATCCAGGAAGAAGACGAGGCCGGGGGTGACGGCGAGGAAGAAATCCTCGGCCGACTGTGCGGCAATGCCGGCGGACGAGCCCTGGCGGGCCAGCGCGACGCTGCCGACGGCGGAAAAGAGAAAGGCGGCGCAGACCATGGCGACGCCGGCCGGCAGCGCGACGGCCGGACTGGTGACCGCCGAAAGACCGACAGGCGCGGCGACGAGAGCGGCCGAGGAGAGCAGCACGAGGCGGCGCAGAATCGCAAGCTCGCGCTGGCGCACGGCTTCGCCGCCGCCCGTCCGGGAAAGCCAGCTTGTCGCCGCCCGGTCTACGAGGGTCGTCACCCAGCCGCCAATGTCACTCAATACTCGCACGCAATACCCGCCCAAAGAGGCTGTCTGTCGATCGGACAATAGGCCGCCGCGACTTAAGGAAAGGATAAGGCAAAGGCGCTGTTCACAGCCAGAAAGAGCAGAAATTCCCATTTTGGAGCATCCGAGAGCTCCTTTGCTTTTTGTGGTTAATGGCCGGTAAGCGGCGGAAGTCCTTCATATTTCAGCATCGCGTTAACTCCTGTGGCAAGGCGAACCGGCAAAAGCCCTGCAATTGGAAGCAGGTGCCGCCCTGATACTTAACGACAATCGCTCGCATTCGACTTAAATGCGGCTCAAATGCACTTCGCTAAAATTTGAATTAAATTTGCCGCAAATGCGCACGAGTTTCGAAAAGCGGCATTCGCAACTTGCCGATATGGTGAAAGCACACCGGACAACCGGCCTGATTCGGCGATAGAACCGGACGGGAAACAGGATGGGCAACGACAATGTGGTTTCTGATCAAAGGATCCTTCTGGTTTGGCCTTGTGCTCGTGCTTCTTTCCGTCTTCAGCACGGAGGGATCCGACAAGCTCGCCGGCGGTCCGCAATTGCAGCTCTCCGATGCATTCACGGCGGCGAGCGGCGCCTATGACTATCTCACTGGCATGTGCTCGGAAAAGCCGGAGGTCTGCGCCAAAGGCGCCGAGACCCTGACGGCGCTCGGCTACCGGGCCCGTGAGGGCGCCCGCGTCGCTTACGAACTTCTCGACAGCCAATTCACGGACGAACCGACGACGACCGCAAGCCCCGCCGAACCGGCAAACCGGGTGGCAGCCGCCGCACCCTCCCTCGCCTCTCCTTCCGTTCAGGAGAAGGCACGCGAGGCAAAGGCTGCGCTCAACCAGCCGATGCCTTACCGTCCGCCGGTCGATGATGAAGCCGCGACCGTAGTAACCGGCGCGATCCCGCTGCCGACGCCGAAACCGGCGATCTGACGAAATTGCGCGAGCAATCGGCCCGCCGCGCATGAGCAACATTCGGAGGCGAGACCGCTTCTCAATTGAATTCTAAAGCGCGGTGCGATCTTTGAGATTCGCCTGCCGCGCTTTAGGTCCTTGGTTTACCGCATGTCTTTCACGCAAAACCGCTGCACACTTTTGCGCGACATGCTTTAGAGCTTGCATCGGTGGTCCGCATGACGCGGAAATGCCCCATGCCTGACGTGCCTGCCCTGTTTAATTCAGCAGATTGCTGCGCCGTGAGGATGCCCATCCCTCACGGCGTTTCTTTTGCGAGCATGTCGCACATTGCGGTGGTTTTCGATAACGACGTGCGTAAAATAAAAGCTGGAGCGCGGCATCGGCAAGACGACGCGCTTTAGCGGTTCAAATCTGTCGGTCTATCACCTATATGCAGTCCTAGAGCATGTCCGGACGCAAAATTGCCGTGTCGTTTTGCCAGCATGCCAAAAGGTGAAAGGCTTTTTATGGCATCCCTCGACCAGATCATCGATGACTTCGCCTTCCTAGACGATTGGGAAGACCGCTACCGCTATGTCATCGAACTCGGCAAGGCGCTGCCCGAGCTCGCCGAGGAAAAACGCACCTCGGAGAACAAGGTGATGGGTTGCGCCAGCCAGGTGTGGCTAGTGACGCATACGTCGGGCGATCCGGAAAACCCAATCTTGAGTTTCGAAGGCGATTCCGACGCGCATATCGTGCGTGGCCTCGTCGCCATCGTACTTGCCACCTATTCCGGCAAGCCGGCTTCCGAGATCGCTGCTCTCGATGCCTTCGAGATCTTCTCGAAGATCGGCTTGGTGGAGAACCTGTCGTCGCAACGCTCGAACGGGCTGCGCTCGATGGTGAAGCGAATCCGGGAAGAAGCGAAAGTCCGCGCCGCGGCCTGAACGCGATCGATTCGGTCGGTCAGCGCGGCCGATCGCGCGTTTGCGGAGACGGCCAATCGACTATATTAACACTTCCTTATAGTATAGGAATACATTCTACCTCACCCTCCCAAGCGTAAGAGAGGCTTCCTGATAATATCCCGTCTCCCCCGTGCATGATTTGCGACAGCGGCGGAATAGTCAGGGTAGATTATTATCCTCATTCAGAACAGGATGAACTCTGGGCCGTTTGCACTAAAGTCTGAATCCTGCTTTCATTTAACGGGCCCGGACAGACAGCGCCCGGAAACGCATCCATGTTTGCGGTACAGACAGAAAAGCCGGGCACAAGACCCGGCTTTTGTCGTTGACTGCTTCGAAAGCTCAGCCGCGGCCGCGCTTGCGGCGCTGACCCAGGCCCATCTCCTTCGCCAGGCGCGAACGCGCTTCGGCATAGGCGGGCGCTACCATCGGGTAGTCGGTCGGCAGGTCCCATTTCTCACGGTATTCTTCCGGCGAGAGACTGTGATGCGTCATGAGGTGACGCTTGAGGGACTTGAAGTTGCCGCCGCATTCCAGGCACGTAATCTGCTCGTCCTGTACGGACTTGCGGACAGAGACTGCAGGCTTCTGCTTTTCGACGACAGCCGCAGCGGGCTGCGGTACGGACGTGTTGCTCAGTGCCGAATGCACGTCGGAAATCAGATTTGCCAGGTCGCTGACCGGGACAACATGGTTGCTGACATAAGCCGCGACGATGTCGGCCGTCAGTTCCACAAGCAGCTCCGGCCCATTGCCGGTCGCCATATCCGTCATATTTTTTCTCCTGTTAGCATGCTCAAACGATCTTTGACTGTCACGCCAAAGACCCGCCTCGTAGAAGCGAACAGCAAAAGCACAGGAAGCAATCTTCTGTTTCGAAAAACGTGAAATCCACCCCTAGATTCCGAAGTCCGAGACCTGTTCTTATACTGCCTGACCGAAAATCACTACCGTCTTGCTCCAGGCGATGGCCCCAGTTAGACATTGAAAAATCAAAACTGAGGGACTTGGAAGCAGAACGATTGTAATTCACAATCAGAATTCTACTTGCATTTTCAAATACCATCGTTTGGCCGAAAGGCCAATTATTATTTGTCGTTTTTCTTGAGAAAAAATGGCTGAGGAAGAATTATAGGACTTTAGGCCAAGCTTTACTCACAGCTTCCTGTGCATAAGTTCGGCGTAAAACAGGTTAAGACGCCAATAGCACGGGTTCAGAGAGTTGCCGTAATCAGGCCAGCGAGCGGGAGAGACGCGTCAGCAGCCGGACGACCGAACCGTGCAGGATAAAGAGCAGAAGCGTCAGCGGCCAGAGCAGGCAGGCCACAAGTCCGGCGAGACGATGAAACGTCAAACCGGCATGATTCGCCCACCCCTCCAGCAGCGTGACCGTCATGGCGGTCACGGTCACGAGGCCGTAGAGCAGGACGATTGCAGCTTCAAACACCAATGGCTCCTCAATGTACGTAACATTAACCCTAACAGAAAACCCTTAATAGATGTAAAAGCAGACGTCTTCCCTGATAGCTGCATGCCGCGATTCCCGCGGCCCGGCGCCGGAGGCTTGATGAAACAAGGACGGCGCACCACATTTCTGGCGAAACGGAACCGCCCTTCGGCGAAAGGAGCACGTCATGTCCGAAACTGCAACCACCGCCAAGATCCATAAGTCAGACGCCGAATGGAAAGAGCAGCTCACGCCCGAGCAATACCGCATTACCCGCCAGCACGGCACCGAACGCGCCTTCACCGGCCCCTACTGGGATTCCTTCGAGACGGGGCTCTACCGCTGCGTCGGCTGCAACGCGCCGCTTTTCCGCTCTGACACGAAATTCGACGCCGGCTGCGGCTGGCCGAGCTATTTCGAAGCGGTTTCTCCCGATGCTGTGACCGAGCATCGCGACACGAGCTACGGTATGGTGCGGACCGAAATCCGCTGCGGCACCTGCGACGCCCACCTCGGCCACGTCTTTCCCGACGGCCCGCCGCCGACCGGCCTGCGCTACTGCATCAACGGCCACGCCATGGTATTCGAGCCAGGGGAATAGCGCCGAGCCATGATCGGCACGATCAAAGCACTCCAGGCGGCATAGGTCGCCGCGGCGAATTAAGTTCCGGAGGCCACCTGAGCCCGGCAAAGGCCGCGCCGGCCTACGACGTCTCGGCCGCAATTGTCACCTTCTCCGCGGCCGATTGATCGTGTCGCCCACTCAAGTGGGCTGATCCGCCGCTTCGACCCTGACCAGAAGGGACCGCAAGTCGGTCTCATTTAGAGTCTCTTTTTCGAGGAGAAGCCGCGCCGCCCGTTCCAGCATGCTTTTGCGTTTCCGAAGCAATTCCACCGCCCTGCCGAACGTCTCGTCGACAATCCGTCGGACCTCTTCGTCGACCGCTGCGGCGGTTTCGTCGGAATATTCATGCTCCTGTGGTCCGTAGAAGGGCTGGTCTGTCGCAAGGAATGAGCGCCGGTCCTTCTCAAGCGCGACGTGCCCCAGCTTTTCCGTCATGCCGTAGCGGGTAACCATGGCGCGGGCGATATCCGTGACCTTGACGAGGTCGTCGGCCGCACCCGTGGACAAACGGCCATAGATGATCCATTCAGCCGCCCGTCCGCCCAGCAAGACCGCCATCTTGTTCTCGAGCTCCTCGCGGGTCATCAGAAATCTATCCTCCGTTGGCCGCTGAATCGTATAGCCGAGCGCGCCAATGCCGCGCGGGATGATCGAGACCTTGTGGACAGGATCGACACCAGGCAATGCCATCGCAACCAGTGCATGGCCCATCTCGTGATGGGCGACAATCTCCCGCTCCTTGGGATTGAGCAGCCGGTTGCGCTTTTCGAGACCTGCGACAATGCGTTCTACCGCGTTGTTAAAATCCTCCATACTGACAGCATCGGCTTCCCGGCGCGTGGCGAGCAGCGTTGCCTCGTTCGCGAGATTGGCAAGGTCCGCACCCGTAAACCCTGGTGTCAGCGCGGCAATCTGCTCGATGTCGACTTCCGGCGCCAGCTTCGACTTCTTCAGATGCACGTTGAGGATCTCGATGCGTCCGGCCTTGTCAGGCCGGTCGACCAGCACCTGGCGATCGAAGCGGCCGGCCCTCAGGAGGGCGGGATCGAGGATTTCCGGCCGGTTTGTGGCGGCAAGCAATACCAGCCCCGTAGACGAGTCGAAGCCGTCGAGCTCCACGAGCAGCTGGTTGAGAGTCTGCTCCTTTTCGTCATGACCGCCCGCCATCGGACCGATGCCGCGGGCGCGGCCGAGTGCATCGAGCTCATCGATAAAGATGATGGCCGGCGCCTTGGCGCGCGCCTGTTCAAAGAGATCGCGGACGCGCGCAGCACCGACGCCGACGAACATCTCGACAAATTCGGAGCCGGAAATCGAGAAAAATGGTACACCGGCCTCCCCTGCGACTGCGCGCGCCAGCAGGGTCTTGCCGGTACCAGGTGGGCCGACGAGCAGCACCCCTTTCGGCATACGGCCACCCAGCCGGCCGTAACCTGCCGGATCCTTGAGGAAGTCGACGATTTCCTTGAGCTCCTCCTTGGCTTCGTCGACCCCGGCCACATCCTTGAACGTCACGCCGGTGTCAGACTGGACATAAATTCGTGCCTTGCTCTTGCCGATCTGCATGAGGCCGCCGCCAATCCCGCCACCCATGCGCCTCAGCACGAACATCCAGATGCCGACGAAGAGCGCCACGGGAATAAGCCAGGAAAGAAGATCACGCAGGAACGTGCTTTCGATCTGACCGGTTACGATCACCCCATGGCTCTGAAGCTGCTGGGCGAGGCTGGGCTCCACACGCGTCGTCAGAAAAAAGGCCCGGCCGTTCTGCGGCTCCTTGTAGCGCCCCTGGATAAAGTTGTCGGAGACGGCGACTTCGGCGACCTTGCCGTCCCGGAGGTCCGTTTCGAACTGGCTGTAAGAGATCCCTGCAACTTGCGTCGTCGTCGCAAAAAGATACTGGATTGCCACGAGGGCGAAGAAGGCGGCGATCCAATATCCGATGTTGAACTTTGTCTTGCTGTTCATAGCCATGAGGCCGCTCCCGGCTAGCGGATGACCAGCAGCAGCCGGCCGCCATCGCGGATCAGTTCGAGGGCGACTATAGCTGGTTTTTCGGCAATCGTCCGTCGCAAGTCGGCGATTGAAGCAACGGGAACGCGGTTTATCGCAACGATTAAGTCGCCGGCCCGAATACCGGCGCGAGCCGCGGTGCTGCCGGGAGCCACATTCTCTATCAGCACGCCGGAGACGCCCCCATCCCGCAATCCCCCTTTAGGGGCGTCCCGCATGCTGGCACCCTCCAGCGCCGTGCCGGACAGATCTGCAGGAGAGTGGTCTTCGGCAGCGATGGTGGCAGCAATCACCCTCTCGTCATCGCCACGCTTCACAGTCAAGCGGACGTTGCTGCCCGCCGGCGTAAGGCCAATCCGATTCCTGAGGTCAGTCGCGCCATGAACGGGACGCCCGTCGATCGCCGTCACCACATCGCCGGTCTTTAGTCCGGCCTGCTCGGCCGACGAGCCAGGCTCGACATTGGCAATCAGGGCGCCCCGCAAATCGCCAAGTCTTAGTGCCTCAGCCAGGTCGGGCGTTATATTCTGGATACCGATGCCGAGCCTGCCACGTCGCACTTCCCTATGGGCAATCAATTGATTCATCACCGTCACCGCCATATTGCTTGGAACGGCAAATCCGATGCCGACATTGGCGCCGGCGGGGCTGAGGATCGCTGTATTGACCCCGATCAGCTTGCCATCGAGCGTTACCAGGGCGCCCCCGGAATTTCCCGGATTGATCGAGGCATCCGTCTGAATGAAGTCCTCATAGCCTTCGATGTTCAAGCCGCTGCGTCCGAGGGCGCTGACGATGCCCGACGTAACCGTTTGACCGAGCCCGAAAGGATTCCCGATCGCAACGACATAGTCGCCCACCTTGAGGGCGTCGGAATCGCCTACCTGGATCGCCACAAGATTTTTTGCGTCGATCTGGAGCAGCGCGATATCGGTTTCCTTGTCACTGCCGATGAGTTTTGCCGGGAACTGACGCCCATCCTTCAGCGTAACGGAAATCTCCGTCCCGCCATCCACGACATGATGATTGGTGAGCACATAGCCTTTCGCAGCGTCGATGATGACCCCAGAACCGGCACTCATCCTACCCCGCCGTTGCTGCTCCGGCACATCAAAGAAGTGGCGGAAGTTCGGATCGCTGTAGAGAGGATTGTTTTCGGCTGGTGACAGCGAGACGACAGCGATATTAACGACGGCTGGGGTGATATGATCGAGCATCGGCGCTAAGCTTGGCAAGCTGGCAGCCGAAGGTACAGGCGCCGCTGTCTGTGCAATGACGGGGGTGACGGTGATCAGGACGGCTCCGGCGGCGATAGCTGCGGAAACGGCGATCGTACGGAGCCTCGGGGCTAAATCGAACATCGGTTTGCTCCTCGACTCTCCTCGTTTGAAACTTGAATTCGGAAGAACGGGCCCGGCGGCCGGACCCGTTCTGAGTCGCTTATACGGTTGACAGCGGATGGTTATGGCTGAACCAGATGCTGCCGGCGGCCACTACGGCGACGACAACACCCACAATCAGATGCACCCACATCGCCGCTGTCACGGCCGCAAAGCCCAGCACCCACGGTGCGACGACGGCCCATACGCCCAGGACAAGATTGACCCATTCCTCCACCTCATAGAAGGCGTAGAGAGCCGCTGCGGCGATCAGGGCGATGGCAGCGCCGACGATCCAGGCATTCCATGCGGCGCCGCTCTCGGCTGCGAAGCCGAGCAGCCATGGTGAGATCAGAAGAGCAAGACCGGCAACGATATTGACGATATCGAGAGCCGTCCGGTTGTTCGAATTCAGGGACTTCAGCATCGTTCATTTCTCCTCATCTGTTGTTTGACATCATCGATCGACCGCCTCATGCGATGAGGCGACGGGTGCGGCGGCAGTGCTTGAAAGGCCGTCGTCGCGAAGCTCGATTTTCGTGGGTGCAGGTGGCGGCAAAAAGCATGCGCCTGCTTGCGATGCGAACAGAAATGGCGCCATCTCGTCGTCGGCGAACGCACCGCAAGCAATCTCCTGCAATGCCATCTCGCTCGCGCTTGCGCACCGCGGATCAAGCCTTGGTTCGGCACCCCGCCTTAGTGCGCGGGTGCGGGCTGCTGCCGCGAGCGACAAAGCGAACCTGTTCGGAAGAATGTTCTGGCAATCGAAAACGATATGCGGATCCATGACCCACCTCATGCAGCTTCCCGATTGGCCACAGGATGTGTTTGCGCGCTCTCGACATCCCGCTCGAGGGCAAGCAGGGCCTGCTCGACCTCATGGAGACGCGACGACCGGTCGTTCTCCGGCATGCCTTCGTTTGTTGCCTGGTCGAGAAGATATTCCGTCCAAGCCCAATTCATAAGGATCGAGCGCTTCGCTTGCAGCGAAAGGGAGGGATCAACAACGATGTCCATCGGCGACGACCACGTCGCCGGACCGGAAGAATCTCCTCGACTTGTCGCACCGTCCATGGCCTGCCCGTAGCTCTCGCTCAGCGGGGCAAGGCCAAGCCGGTCCAGTGTCGCGTCAGCGAAAGCATGCGACATTTTTTCGGTTCGGCGGCCGGTCATACGCTTTGCCGTAGCAGCAGCAGGCCGTTGCACGACATAAGTCAGACCGTGACGCTCGGCGTACCGGATGGCGGATTGCAGCGTGGGAAATTCGAGTTCCACCTGCGTCAGCATATCGCGATCACCCGTGTAACCCATCAAAGGTTCGATGAATGGGGCGCTGCTGCGCTCGAAGACGAGCCGCCAGCCCTTCGTTCGCGCTTTGCCCGACGTCGCAACGGAGCGGCACGGTTTGAAGATACGGGCAACGGCATTTTCGGGAAACAGTGATTGTCCGAACGAAAGTTTGCTCCGTTCGTTATCGTTCGACGCGCAGATAGTGTCAGATATTGGGGTTTTCCGATGTGTGTCTCTTGCGGTCTCCATGGTTCTATCCCTCCCTATCGGCGAAGGATGAGCGGCGGCCGGCCAGGTGGCCGGCCGCCGCGCTCGTCAGCTTCTGATGGCGATGCGCTTGACCTGTGACTGCGCCTTTTCGGTCTTTGGCAAAGTGACAGTCAGAACGCCGTTCTTGAAGGTGGCGTCGACCTGGTCTTCCTTGACCTCGGTGCCGACCGGGATGCGTCGTTCGAAGCGGCCGTAGTAGCGCTCCGAAAACTGCTTCTCCTTGTCTTCCGTTTCCGAACGCTTCTCACCCTTCAGCGTGAGCACGCCGTCATTGAGAAAGACCTCGATGTCCTTTTCTTCAAGACCGGGTACTTCGGCCGTAACCTTGATTTGCTTCTCAGTGTCCGAAATCTCGACACTCGGCCAGCCTGCACCGAAGCCGCCGGCGCCGCGATGTGACGGCAGGCCGGGGCCAAAGCCGCGAAAAACGTCGTCGAACAGCCGGTTGACCTCGCGGTGAAGCGACAGGAAAGGATCGCGGTCGTCGTCGCGAAGGAGACTCGGCATCTGATTGCCGTTGTTGCGGCCCCAGGGAATCAAATCACGAACACTCATGGCTTTACTCCTTTCTGGTGGTTCTTCGGCATTCCGGTGGGCGCCAGACGTCTGGCGCCACGTCTGCTCCCTGCTATTGGAACGCTTAGGCCGCCACCTGTTTCTCACCTTCGATCTGCTTTGTCTCGGCCTTGGGCAGCACCCCGTCGGCCTTGATCTCGATCTGGCGCGGCTTCATC
This sequence comes from Rhizobium sp. L9, assembly GCF_002531885.1. Lineage (NCBI taxonomy): Bacteria > Pseudomonadati > Pseudomonadota > Alphaproteobacteria > Hyphomicrobiales > Rhizobiaceae > Rhizobium > Rhizobium sp. L9. Next base: position 108,930 of record NZ_NWSZ01000017.1, read on the forward strand.
TCTTCGGGAATTTCGTGCTTGAGATCGATGGTCAGCAGACCGTTGACCAGACCGGCGTCGACAACCTTGACATGATCGGCCAGTTCGAACCGACGCTGGAACGAGCGTCCAGCAATGCCGCGATGCAGATATTGAGCATCTTCGCTGTCTGCCCTCTGCCCTGATACCATCAGCATGTTCTGCTCTTGGGTGATTGCCAGCTCGTCCTGCGAGAAGCCCGCCACTGCCATGGCAATGCGGTAGTCGTTCTCGCCGGTCTTGACGATATCGTAGGGCGGCCAGTTGTCGATTGTCTCGGCGCGGCCTGCAGCCTCAAGCGCGTTCAACATTCGCTCAAAGCCGATGCTCGACCGGAACAGGGGAGAGAAATCGAGGTTTGTCCTCATAGCCATATCCTCCTTGCAAGCAACATGGACACAAGGAGACGCCAAGAGCGACCGGCGTCTCCTGGGCTTCTGTCGATCCCTATTGGGCGATCAACAATACTAATATAATTCAGTGTCTTACGGTTTCAAGGGGATCAAATTTCTCGACTAGAAAAATTGATCTTTTCGAAGACGCCACCATATGTTCTGGAGCTTGAGCGAGGAGCAATTGTTATGACAATGACTTCACACGACGTCATCGCCGTCCTTGGGCCCGCCGACAAAGCGCTTGTGGCCGAGATCATCGCAACAGGTGCAACCCAAGCCGAGCTTGCCGAGGCGTTTGCATGGGCCAACAACGACGAGGCCCTGGTGGGTGAAGGGCGGCATCTACCGACCGGCAGGGTTGCTGCGCTTGTTGACCTGCTGAGGTCGGACGAAGAGGAACCCGATTAGAAAAGGCGGTTGACCCGCCTTCCCTGCACCGTCCTTCATCAGGCCGTGGTGAGCACGCTGACATCGCCCTGTCGATTGATGACATCGACCACGACCTGGTGTCGAGACCGACGGATGGCCACGTCAGCCGAGCAATTGCCGATCAGCAGACGCCGCAAGATTACCTCGTCGAGAAACGAAGGAAGCCGCGGCACGCTGAAGCTGATCTGCAAATTATTCGGATCGAAGTCGAGGCCAAGGCAGGATTGCAGCAGCGACAAAGGGGCTGCTGCCGCCCATGCTTGCGGCGAGCAGGCAACCGGATAAGAGGTAGGACCGCGTGCGCGTTGACGTGGCAGGCCACAGAGGAGTTCGGGAAGCCGCCGCAGGTCGATATAGGTCGCAGCGGCAAACAGCCCCTCGAAGATTCGCGCGGCTTCGGCGCGATAGCCATAGCGGGCAAGACCACTGGCGATCATGGCATTGTCATGTGGCCAGATCGAGCCATTGTGGTAGCTCATAGGATTGTAACGTGCTTCGGTCGAGGGAATGGTCCGGATGCCCCAGCCACAGAAGGAGGAAGCATTCATAAGGGTGCGGGTCACCTGTGGGACCCGTTCAGGATAAGCAATACCGGTGAACAGAGCATGGCCGGCATTGGAGGATCGGACCCGGCAAGGCCGTTTATCCCCGTCGAGAGCCAACACATAGGTGCCGAGTTCCTCATCGAAGAAGCTCATGTCGAAGGCGTGGCGCAGTCCCTCCGCGCGCGCGAGAAAGCTCGCCGCGCGCTCCGGCTTGCCCCTCCACCGGAAGATTTCGGCAGCACTTTGCCAAGCGCCGTAGACATAGGCTTGGACTTCGGCGATCGCGATTGGGCCCCGGGCCAATGTGCCATCGGCATGGAAGACCGAGTCGTGGCTATCCTTCCACGCCTGATTGATCAGTCCTTCTTCCGTCAGCCGCCCGTATTCGACGAAGCCGTCGCCATCGCGATCCCCATGTTCGTCGATCCATGTCAGCGCCGCTTCGAGATTCGGCAGGAGACGGTCGATGGTCGCAAGGTCACCGGTTCGTTTAAGATAGTCGCCGGCCAGCATCACGAAGAGCGGCGTCGAGTCGATGCTGCCATAGTAACGCCGGAAAGGAACCTCGCCGAGTTCGGCCATTTCGCCGCAACGCACTTCGTGCAGGATCTTGCCCGGCTCGGCGTCTGAAGCAGGATCGACGTTCGTCGCCTGATTGGCAGCAAGATGACCCAGAACCCCGCGGGCGATCTCCGGATCGAGCCAAAGTGTCTCAAGCGCCGTGATCAGGGCATCGCGGCCGAAAACGGTGCTGAACCAGGGAATGCCGGCATAAGGATAGGGGCCTTCCGGCTTGTCGGTGATCAGCATGTAGAGGTCAGAGGCGCTGCGCCGCGCGACTTCGTTGAAGATCTCGTTGGAAGTTGTGACCGACGCTGCGCGCGAGGAGGAGGCGCGCAACGCACGGCGGGCATCCCGCAAGGTAAGAAAGAAGGAAAGGCGGCTCAGTCGATCGGCGGAGGTATGGTCGCAGCCGATCTGGATAAAGAGCGATTTGGTCTCGTGCGGCTCCAGATGGAGGTCGTAAGTGACGAGATCGCTACGAATCTCGGCCGGTTCAGGCATGAAGGAAAGGCGCGTCGACCGCTTGCGATCGTCCAGGCCAATATAGGAAAGCAGTATCCAATCCTGTTCCACGACGGCGGGAAGATGGTGCCCTCGCCTTGCCCTTGCGGTGCCGCGGACTTCAAAAAGATCGGCGAAATCGGCCCCGAAAGAGATCTGAATGCGAACATGTTGCCGCCGCTCGTCATAATTCCTCACGGCCAGCCGTTCATAACAACAGGCATTCCAGAGAAAGCGTGATCTGCGCAGATGAATCACGTCATGGCCTAGAACCAGCCTTCCCTTGTCATCGAACTGATCAGGATTAGTAAGATCACAGGTCAGGGTGGCATTGTCATCCCGCAGCGTCGACGACAGAAGCATGGGCCGCTGTTCATTGATCGTCAGGTAAAGATGCGAGAGATGACGGGTGTCCCGGTGAAAAAGGCCTTCCGGACTGCCGGGACCGGAAAGAGCATCGCCATTATGATCGAAGACGGCAAAAGTATCGCCGTGCTTCAAGGTACGCGGCCGGCGCTCCTGCAGCGATGCGGCGGCCGGAATGAAGAACTGAGCGACCGGCGCCGTCAGGCCTGACGATGCCTTGGCGGGGTTGCTGTCCGCAGACACGTTCGACATGCCTCCTCCTTGCCTCAGGCAACAGCCTGCAGGTCGGGCGCTTGACCACGCGACCGGCGGATCGGCGCGGCTTTGATGCGAACGCCCGGCAGGTTGCGATAGATGTCGAGATAGTCGCACGCCATTCGTTTTGCAGTGAAGCGCTTTTCAAACGCGGCCCGTACCTTGTGCCGATCGAGGCGCAGCGCCCATTCGACGTTTTCGGCCGCCTCGGTGACGCTGTCGACCAGGATGCCCGAGATGCCATTGTCAATGACCTCGGGAACCGAACCACAGCCGAAAGCGATGACCGGCGTGCCGCAGGCCATGGCTTCGATCATCACCAGCCCGAAGGGCTCCGGCCAGTCGATCGGGAAGAGCAGAGCGCCTGCATTTCCAAGGAAGGCAGCTTTCTCACGTTCATCGATCTCGCCGATGAATTCAACATGCGGATTGCTCTTTATCATCGGCTCGATGACGGTTTCCCAATAGGCCTTGTCGGCATTATCGATCTTGGCGGCGATCTTCAGCTGCATTCCGACCTTTGCAGCGATCTGGATCGCGCGATCGGGGCGCTTTTCCGGAGAGATCCGACCAAGAAAAGCCAGGTAATTGCCTCCAGGGTTTTGCGTGAAGGGAAGCAGATCAGCCGGCAGTCCATGATAGACCGTTCCGCGCCAGTCGACCGGCGGCATCGGACGGCGCTGGTCGTTGGAGATCGACACCATCGGAATATCCGGGAACGCCGCGTAGAACGGCTTGAGATCCGGCAGGTCGAGCCGGCCGTGCAGTGTGGTGACAGTGCGGTCGGCGAAATCGCGGATCAGCGGGAAATGCAGCAGGTCGATGTGGAAATGCAGCACGTCGAACTCATGCGCCCGCTGACGGATCTCCTCCAGCATCAAGACCTGATGCGGCAAATGTTCCTTGACCGCAGGGTTCAGCCGCAAGGCGACGTCCGCACATGACACGAGTGTCGCCCGGGTGACGGAATCCCCGCTGGCAAAAAGCGTGACCTCATGCCCCTGTGCCACGAGTTCTTCGGTAAGGTAGGAAACGATCCGCTCCGTTCCCCCATAGAGCTTTGGCGGAACGCTCTCGGCGAGCGGCGCAATCTGAGCGATCTTCATCGGCAAAACCTCCTCAGTTGAGCAAACAGTCGTCGGCAAAATCATGTCCTCGTCCTTGAGAGGCACACGGCAGGCCGGACGGAGGGTCAGGTTTCGAGTAGCGGTCGGCGCCGTCCTCCTTTCCAGTAGCTGCACAAGCCAAAGCCGGGAAGCCGGCGTACCGGCGGTCTTCGACGACGGGTCTTGTGGGCACTCAAGGGAGCGGACGTATCTTGTTTCCCGGAAGGTCGATCGCCTTTGTCCAAAGCCTTCAGCGCTTCGAGGATCTCGTCGTAGGATACAGCTTTTTCGGTCCCGGGGTAAAGGCGAAGGGCAGGTACGGATTCGATCGCGAAGATATCGGATGCCCATGAAGCGAGAATGGCCCGCTTCTCGTCATTGCCGATGTCGGCGGCGTTAAGCACGTCACGCGGGTGACTGAAATGTTTCGCTGGATGAAGCAGATGTGCCGCGCTGATGGCAGCCATGGCGCTCTGCTGCATGGAATTGCTGATGCTTTCCTTTCTCATAGCTCGCTCCATTGATGTTGACCGATGGAACTTGGTTCATTCGAGAGCGTGCGGCCCGCCCCGATGGCAGAGCGGGCCGAGTGGTCGCTGTTAGAAGTCCATGCCGGCGCCGGCGGGCATAGCCGGAGTAGCTTCCTTCTTAGGCTTCTCAGCGATCATCGCTTCTGTCGTCACCAGCAGGCCGGCAACGGAGGCGGCGTCCTGAAGTGCGGTGCGCACCACCTTGGCCGGATCGATGACGCCCTGCGCGTAGAGATCGCCATATTCGCCGCTCTGGGCGTTCCAGCCATAGGAGAATTCGCTCTTCTCACGCAGCTTGCCGACAATGATGGAGCCTTCCGCGCCGGCGTTTTCGGCAATCTGGCGAACCGGGGCTTCGATCGCGCGGCGGACGATGTCGACGCCGACCCGCTGGTCGTCATTTGCCGTCTTGACGGCGTCGAGCGCCTTGACTGCACGCAGCAGCGCCACGCCGCCGCCCGGCAGAATGCCCTCCTCGACCGCTGCGCGGGTGGCATGCAGCGCGTCGTCGACGCGATCCTTTTTCTCCTTCACCTCGACCTCTGTCGAGCCGCCGACGCGGATGACGGCAACACCGCCGGCGAGCTTGGCAAGGCGTTCCTGCAGTTTCTCGCGGTCATAGTCGGAGGTGGTTTCCTCGATCTGCGCGCGGATCTGAGCGGTACGACCGTCGAGCTCCGCCTTCGAACCGGCCCCGTCGATGATGGTGGTGTTTTCCTTTTCGATGGCCACCTTCTTTGCCCGGCCGAGCATGTTGAGCGTCACATTCTCGAGCTTGATGCCGAGATCTTCGGAGATGACGGTGCCGCCGGTCAGGATGGCGATGTCTTCCAGCATGGCCTTGCGGCGGTCGCCGAAGCCAGGCGCCTTGACGGCGGCTATCTTCAGGCCGCCGCGCAGCTTGTTGACGACGAGCGTTGCGAGCGCTTCGCCTTCGACGTCTTCAGCGATGATGAGGAGCGGCTTGCCCGACTGAACGACGGCTTCGAGAACCGGCAGCATCGACTGCAGGTTCGACAGCTTCTTCTCATGAATGAGAATATAGGGATCCTCCAGTTCGACCCGCATCTTGTCCTGATTGGTGACGAAGTAGGGGCTGAGATAACCCCGGTCGAACTGCATGCCTTCGACGACTTCGAGTTCGGTTTCGGCAGTCTTGGCTTCCTCAACGGTAATCACACCCTCGTTGCCGACCTTTTCCATTGCCTCGGCGAGATAACGGCCAATCTCGGCATCGCCATTGGCGGAGATCGTGCCGACCTGGGCAATTTCGGAATTGTTGGAGATCTTGCGGGCGTTGGTCTTCAGTTCCGCCACGATAGCATCGACGGCGAGGTCGATGCCGCGCTTCAGGTCCATCGGGTTCATGCCGGAGGCGACCGCCTTGGCACCCTCCTTGACGATCGCCTGGGCGAGCACCGTCGCGGTCGTGGTGCCGTCGCCGGCGAGGTCGTTCGTCTTCGACGCCACTTCGCGCAGCATCTGCGCACCCATGTTCTCGAACTTGTCTTCGAGCTCGATTTCCTTGGCGACCGAGACGCCGTCCTTGGTGATGCGCGGCGCACCGAAGGACTTGTCGATCACGACGTTGCGGCCTTTCGGACCAAGCGTGACCTTCACGGCATTGGCCAGCACATCGACCCCACGCAGCATGCGTTCACGGGCATCGCTATGGAATTTCACTTCTTTCGCAGCCATTCTTTAACTCCTTCAATAGGCAGCTTTTTTGACTAACGCGGGGCGAACGCCTCAGGCGGCGATCTTTTTGGCCGCCTGGGCTTCGATAACACCCATGACGTCGCTTTCCTTCATGATCAGCAGATCCTCGCCGTCGATCTTGATCTCCGTGCCGGACCATTTGCCGAACAGGATGCGATCGCCGACCTTGACGTCGAGCGCCTGGATCTGGCCGGCATCATTGCGCGCACCAGGACCGACGGCGATGACCTCGCCTTCCTGCGGCTTTTCCTTGGCGGTATCGGGAATGATGATGCCGCCCTTGGTCTTTTCTTCGGAATCGACGCGGCGGACGAGAATGCGGTCATGAAGCGGTCGGAACGACATGTTTTCCTCCAATGGACAAACAATAACGATGTTGTTCCCCTGGCCGGACCGGATGACCAGTCCGGGCGGGTGCAAACCTCTGTCGAGCGTTTTGCGCGCATTGATCTGGTTTTGCGATTTTTCGATTTCAAGAGGGCGCAGAGAAAAAATTAGCACTCACCCGAAGTGGCTGCTAACATTCTGAGAAGGAACAACAAAAGCCGCCGGTGCGTTGAGAATCCCGTTGATGGACGTCAAGATATGCGCCACCTTCTCGTTGTCGTGAAACGGAGATGAAGCATGCAATTTTCATCGGATCTAGAGCGCCAGCTCAGCGGTTACGGCCTTACCACTGCCCACATCCTCTACCGCCTTCCTGATTTCGAATCCGTCCTGCAGACTTATGTCTGGCAGGATTACGATCTCGCCCCGGGCCTTCCGGAAATGCACAAGTTCCTCGATTTCTGGCAGTCCAACCTTGACGGACCGCTGCATTCCGTCCGCTATAGCCATCAGCGGCTGATCGGACCGAATGAATGGCGTCGGGTCATTGGCGAGTTAAGGCTGCACTAGTTCGAACCGGACACATTCCACGTCGGCCAGGCATTGCTGCCATAGCTTTCGTCAACCTGCACGGAATCTATGCAAAAGCCCGAGTTCACTCGTGCTCGGCAGGGCATGGCCAATTTGAAGGCGCAGAAAGGCCTGCCGGCAATTTGGTCGAGGCATCGCCGCAGGCCAGATCGATCTGCGCCTGCTCGAGGCCGGCGGCAGCCGAGAGGTCAAGGCCTTCGATGCGGGTCAGGAACATGAAGGCGCGCTCGAACGTCGCCGGGCCTTCGAAGACGGCGCTGGAGAGATCGGCGCGGGAGAGATTGGCGAAGGAGAATTTCACCCCCGTCAGTACCGCCTTATCGAAATCGGCGCGGCCGAGTTCGGCCTTTTCAAAGCTCGCGCCGGAAAGCCGGGCTCCCGCGAAATTGGCGCGCTGCAGCTCGGCCCCGGCAAAGGACGCGGCGTCCGCGACAATATTGGCGAAGCTGGCGCGATAGGCCTCGATCTTGGCGAAGTTGGCCCCTTCGGCATGTGACCCCTCAAGCGAGGCGCGCACCAAGCTCGCCTTTTCCAGATTGGCGGATTTGAAATTCGAACCGCTGAGATCGGTCAGCGAGAAATCGGTGCTGAAGAGATTGGCGCCTTGGAGATCACTGCCCTGCAGCATCAGGTTCTTCTTCGTGCATTCCTGCCAGTCGAGCTTCGGCGAGGCCGTGCTGCCGCAATCGGCAGCACGCGAGGAAATCGGAGCAGCGGCGAGAAGAAGGAAGGCAAGGAGGCCGAACGGCGATCTATGCATTACCATTGAATTGTTGATCTCCATGACGCTTATCACGCCGCCTCTCGCGAAGCAGGCGGCCTCTCTTTTCTACACAGCTCAGAATACAATAAAAAGATGGTGACCGCTCCGGCAATGATTTGCCGGTTCACTCCGTCCAGCGAGCGCTCGTCCCTCCGTCGGCCTTGGGCAGGCAGCTCAATCGGCCTCGCAGGGCAGGCGAAGCTCCATGCAGGTGAGGTCCAGCCAGCGGCCGAACTTGGTGCCGACCTCGGAAAATCTGCCGGCAATGCGGAAGCCGAGCTTTTCGTGCAGCCGGATCGAGGCTGTGTTATCAGCCTCGATGCCGGCGATCATCACATGGATATTGGCGGCCGCCGCACGCGCGATCAATTCGCGCATCAGGGCCTCGCCGATGCCGGCGCCGCGATGATCCTTTTCGACATAGACGGAATGTTCGACGGTGTGGCGATAGCCTTCGAAGGCGCGCCAGTCGCCATAGGAGGCGTAGCCCGCGACCTTGCCCGCCATCTCGGCGACAATGACCGGAAAGCCGCGGCCCCTGCGCGCGCTCAGCCATTCCCGTCGGTTTTCGAGATCGACGAACGTTTCGTTCCAGATCGCCGTCGTGTGCTCGACGGCATGATTGTAGATATCCCGGATGGCTGGAAGATCGGCTTCGGTGGCGTCGCGGAGAAGGACGGCGTCTGTCATGATCACCCGGTTCGGATTGACTGCCGGATTGGCATACGCTGCTGATCAAAAGATGTAAACGGCTGACACGCCAGAGAAAGGCTCGCGGGACGCGCTCGGCAGGCCGCAGCTCAGAAGGCTGGCATCGGCAGGCTGAAACAGGTGAAGACGGCTGAATAATGCACAGCCGCGGCGATGACGACGAAACCGTGCCAGATGGCGTTCTGGAAACGTAGTTTCTCCCAGACATGGAAGATGACGCCGAGCGAGTAGATAACGCCGCCGATAACGATCAACAGCATCGAAGCGGAGGGAATGCGCGCGGCGACAGGCCCCGCCACCAGCACGCCGCTCCAACCCATGGCTAGGTAAAGCAGGATGGCGAGGCGGTCATAGCGCCCTGGAAACACGCATTTCAGGACGATGCCGACAGCTGCGAATAGCCATATCGCCATCAGCATGAAGAAGAGCAGCGGATCGTCGGCGCCGCGTTCGAGGAAGGGCGTATAGGTGGCGGCGATCAGGATGAAGATCGCCGAATGATCGAAGCGGCGCAGGAACCATTTGGTGCGCGAGACCGGCCAGAGATTGTAGGAAAAGGAGATGGCAAGCGTCAGCACCAGTCCGACGCCATAGATCCAGGCGGCGGCGAGCGCGCCGTGGGAGCTCCAGACCGTGGCGTAGAAGATCAGAGCGGTGGCGCCGATCAGCGCCAGCACAAGACCGACGCCATGGACGATGCCGTCGGCGATCAGCTCATATCTGTCGTAAGCCCAGCGAATACCGTTGAACTCGGCCATGCACGCCAACCCGTTTCGTACCCGATTGCGATGGTCGCACCGAACGGGCGGGGGCGCAACTGCGGCGCATCGTGCGCGTGGTAAATCTTCGTGACAGACCACACAGGCGACCTCGACGGCGGCGCAGATTCAGATCTTCTGCCGCTCGACCAGCACGGAGCACTTGGCGTGCCGCACGACACGGTCGGCCGTGGCGCCGATAAAGTAGTTGGAAAAGTCCGGAATATGCGAGGCGAGGATGATGAGGTCGGCGCCGTGGCTTTCGGCGGCTGCGATGATGGCTTTGGCCGGCGGACCGTTGCGGATGTCGATCGTCGCCGTGACCCCGGTTGCGGCGACCAGCGCCTCCAGCTTGTCGCGGCCATCCTTCATGGCGTCCTCGAGCATGTTGGCCGGCAGCTCGATCGCGACATAGGTCGGCACATCCTCGACGACGTTGAGCGCGACGATCTGGCCGCCCGCGTCGAGCAGCGAGGCGGCCTTGCGGAGAATGTTCTCTCCCCTGTCGAGGCTGCCGAGCGCGATCGCCACGATGATTTTCCTGTACATGGCTCCCTCCATGACTGAGATGCATAAGCTTGCTCAGATGAAGATATGGGCGCATTCACTCCGATCAAGCCGGTGAAGGTCATCGTCAACATCTGCTCAACGCTTCATCCTCAAAAACAAGCCTTCTGTGAACAATCGGGATAGGCCATATAGAGATCAAGTACGGCAACCGAAGAGACCAGGCGCATGAACCGGCGATACTTCCTCGGATCTGCCACGGGCGGCATGGTTGCCGCCACCGCCGGTACGCCTTCAACTGCAGAGGCAGGAGACCCATTGATGACGACAGAAACATCCTATGCGCTGACGCGCCCTGCCTATATCGACCAGTCGCATCTCGTCGTCACCGACCTCGGCCTTGTTTCCGGCTTCTATCAGTCGATGCTCGGCCTGAAGGTCATCGAGAAGACGACGAGCGGCGAAGTGCTGGGTGTCGGGGGCCATCCGTTGCTGACGCTGACGATGGCAAAGGACGCGGCAGTCGCGCCACGGAATGCCGCAGGCCTTTTCCACACAGCCTTCCTGATGCCCGACCGCACCGAACTGGCGCGCTGGCTGCGCCACGCCGCCCAAAACAACGTTGTGCTCGACGGCGCCTCGGACCATCTCGTCAGCGAGGCGATCTACCTTTCCGATCCCGAGGGCAACGGCATAGAAATTTATGCCGATCGGCCACACGAGGGATGGAAATTCCTTGAGGATGGCATGGTCGAAATGGCGACGCGGCGGCTAGACCTGCAGGCCCTCTATAACAGCGCACCGGAGGATCGCTGGGGCGGCATGGCTGAGGGAACTGCAATCGGCCATCTGCACCTGCAGGTCGGCGATATCCCGCAGGCCGACGCCTTCTACCGCGACGTGCTCGGCCTCAAGCTGATGGCCCGTTATCCCGGCGCGAGCTTCTTTGCGACCGGCGGCTATCACCACCATCTCGCCGCCAACATCTGGAACAGCCAGGGCGCGACCGCCCGCGCCGACAATATGACCGGGCTTTCGGACTACCGGATCCGTTTCAACGACAAGGCGACGCTCGACGCGGCGGTTTCCAGGCTCGACGCGCTGGAGCTCAACAGCGAGAAGCGCGACGGCGGCGTCTTCCTCAAAGATCCCTGGGGCATCGGCCTGACACTTTCGGCCTGAACCTGCAAACGCTATTGAACCTTCTCGGTTCCTGATGGCGTCGTCACCTGCGTCGGTCCGCCGCCGTTTCCGCTCGGCGTTGGCGACCGGTCTGTCGCTTCGGGTGGCCGTGCAGGGCCGGAGGCCGGGTCGTTGTTGAAGGCGCCGGGACCGGAGGGCTGCGTATTGATCGCATCCGGCTTGGTCGAAGCCGTCGCCGTCGGATCATTGTTGCTGGATTGGGCCAGATCGCAACGCTTACGCCGGCAATGATAAGAACTGCCGCGCCCGCCACAAGAACGTTCCAAACCCACCAGCGCCGCTGATCGGCGGCTTTCAGTCTCGCCTCCTCCGCATAGGGGGGATCGGTCGAATAGGTCTCGGTGGTTTTCGTCTGATCGGGATCTGCAATCATGAGCACTCTCCTTCCGAGGTCGAACGCCGGCAACCGCGAGGTTGTTCCGGCGGCAGGATCAAATCGGCGCGCGAGCCGATGAAAGGATGAATGCTTCGGCGCCCTTGCCCGCAGGCTGACCGATGTCTTTAACGACGGCGCCATGGACCGGCGGAACCGGAACCGCATCGGCGCGTTTTTGTGGCGAAGCAATGGGGCTTCAGGGACCTCACCGCATGGGCATCGCCAACGGCATCCGCAAACACGCAAAGAAGATCGCCATCGGCGAACGCCAACCCAGTGCCTGGGCCAAGTCGTTGCAGGAGGCAGCGGAGGAACTTCCCGTCCCGCCGGTGCACCGGCTCGAGAAGGACGGGCTCGACATCAGCATGGCCTGGGCGATCATCGGCATTTTCGCCATCCTCGGCCTTGCCGCCGTCTACACGATGTCGCTGATCCTCATTCCGGTCACCCTTGCCGTCGTCGTCGGCATGATTCTCGGCCTCGCCGCTGAAAATCTCAGCAAAATGGGCGTACCAAGGCTTGCCAACGCTTTCCTTCTGTCAAGCGGCGTCGCTTTGGTCATCGTCCTGCTGGTCAGTTCGCTTGCTGATCCGCTGGCGACCCTTGCCAACGAAGCCCCGGCTTTCGTCGAACGGATGATAAGCCGCATCATGCCCTATCTGGAGCGCATCGAATGGCTGCACATCACGCCGGCGACGTTCGAAAGCGGTCCGATGTCGATCGGTGCGCTGCTCGAAAACACCGGAAATGTGCTGCATGTGGTGACAACAAGCCTGACGCCGGCGCTGGTACAGGGACTGATCTTCTTCGCCGCGCTGCTGCTCTTTCTTGCCAGCCGGGTCAATCTGCGCAAGACGATCATCATGACCTTCCGCACCCGCCCACAACGACTGGCGGCGATCCGCGTCATCAATGGCGTCGAGCAGGTGCTCGGCTTCTATTTCGCCACCGCTTCGCTGATCTACATCGGGCTTGGCGTCGTCATGACCATCATCGCCTATGCGAGCGGCTTGTCGGCGCCGGTGCTCTGGGGCTTCTTCGCCTTCCTGTCGAGCTTTATTCCCTATCTCGGCATCACGCTGATGACGCTCTCCGTCGCCATCGCCGGGATCATTACCTATGACGGCTTCATCGTCGGCCTGGTGCCGGCGGCAGCCTTCTTCACCGTGCATCTCGTCATGGAGAACCTGATCTTCCCGGCGGTGATGGGGCGGCGGCTGGAAATCAATCCCTTTATCGTCTTCCTCGCCATCCTGTTCTGGACCTGGATGTGGGGTGCCGTCGGCGCAATGCTGGCGCTGCCGCTGTCGCTGATCGTCATGACTATCATCGAGGAACTGCTGATCGAGGAAAAACCGCAGCCGCAATTGCCGAAGTGATCAAGCGAGGAGACATAAGTGGCGGCCGATCTCGATCTCGACGAATCCGATCATGACCAGATGGTCAGCGGCCGTTCGCTCTGGGGGAAGAATGCCATACGTCCGCAATGGAGGCCGCTGGCCCAGAGCTTTTCGACCGATGTTGCGGTGATCGGCGGCGGCATCACCGGCGCGCTGATCGCAGATCATCTGACAGCGCGCGGCTTTTCCGTTGTTATCATCGACCGGGAAGAGCCAGGCTTCGGCAGCACTGCCGCCAGCACCGCGATGCTGCAATGGGAAATCGACAGCACGCTCACGGAACTCGAGGCCTATTACGGCTTCGAACGAGCGGCCGGAATCTATCGCCGCAGCGCCGCTGCCGTGGCCGGTCTTTCGAAGCTGATCGCAGCGAACGGAATCGCCTGCGGCTTCCGGCCGCGCAACACGCTTTATCTCGCCTGCAACCTGGAAGGCGCCCGCGATCTCAGGGAAGAGCGCCAGCTTCGCCGGCGGGCGGGGCTGCCCGGCGTCTATCTCGAACATCCTGATCTCTTTACCCAATTCGAATTCGATCGCGATGGCGCAATCTATTCGCCGGGTTCGGCGGAGGCCGATCCGCTGCTGCTCACCTGGGCGCTGATCGCAATGGCGATCCGGCGCGGCGCGCAACTGGTCAGCGCTTCCGTGACCGCGCTGCACAGCGAAGGCGATTGCGTCACGGCGGAGACGGACGGCACCTATGTCATCGAAGCGCGGCATGTCGTGCTGGCGACCGGCTATTCGATGCCGGGCTTCGACATGCCGAAGCTGCACCGCACAAGTTCGAGCTGGGCCTTCGCCACCGTGCCGCAGGATCCCGCCACATTCTGGCGCGACCGGGCCTTGCTCTGGGAGGACAACCATCCCTATCTCTACATGCGCACGACCGCGGACAATCGCATCGTCGCCGGCGGCGAGGACGACGGTACGACAGATGCCGCGGCGCGGGATCGAAAGCTGCCGGCCAAGATCAGCGCTGTCCAGGAGAAGATGAAGCGGTTATGGCCGAGAGCGGATACCCGCATCGCCCATGCCTGGGGCGGAACCTTCGGCGAGACGGCCGACGGCCTGCCGCTGATCGGCCCGGCGCCCGGGATGCCGCATGTCTTCGCCGCCCACGGTTATGGCGGCAACGGCATCACCTTCTCCTATCTCGCCGCCCAGATGATCGGGGCGATGATTGCGGGGATCTACCGCGACTGGTTCGAGGACTTTGCGCTCGACCGGCAAGGACCGGGGATACGGCGGTTTGGCGAGGGCAGGTGGGGGGCTGGAGATGCGTTGCGGTAGAGGCTTCGCTTTGGCTATTGCGCGCGCCACACGGCACATCTTCAACCGCAGCCTACTCCGTCGTCTTGTCGTCGCCCATATCCTCGACATCCTCAAGACGAACGAACGCCGTGCCCTTCGTCTTGAGATCGACCAGTGCCTTCGCCACACCCTCCCCCGCCGCATGGGTGGGCTGATTGATGTGGGAGATGACGACATCGCCGTCCTTGGCGGAGGCAATGCGTTTTTCGGTGATAACAGCGCCGAGCAGCGAACCACCGTCGCCATTCACCGAATAGCCGGCGATGCGATATCCCATGGCGCGGATCTCGCCGATGGCGGAAAGATCGTATTTGGCCGTGGAGCCGCGGAACCAGTGCGGCGCGGGAATGCCGGCCGCGACCATGGCGGCGGCGCCGCCTTGGACTTCCTGCCGCACCGCCTGCGGCGAGCCGGCCGAGGCGATGCCATAGACGAGCGTCGGCGTATCGACGGCCGGAATATGGTTCTCGCCGTGGTTTTCGAGCTCGAAGAGATCCGGATTCTGCAGGAAGACGGCAAGGGCTTGCGGGTTGCGCTTCAGCCAGCGGGCGGTGACGAAGATCGTTGCCGGAATGCGCTCGCGCACGAGGGTCGAAAGGATGCGCTCGTCCGCCTGCCCCATGCAGGCGTCGAAAGTGAGCGCGACGCGGGCATGGCCCGGTATGTTGGAACGGGCGATATGCAGACGCGGCTCGACGAGCTTGACCGCCGGCGCCTTGGACGGACCAATTGCGGCCGGAGCCGAAGCGATTGGCGGCGGCATTTCGTCCGCCAATGCAGCGGAGACGGAGGCGAGAAGCAAGGCCGATGTGAGCAGGATGCGGTTCATGTCATGGACTTTACGATTCGAGCGCCGCAACTCTAGCCGCTCGCCTTGCCAGACGCCATGTGGCCGGATGTCACCGCAGCCGCCGGCGGGAGACCGCATCAATCGTAGAGATAGTACTTGTCCCACTTCTCACGCGGCACCTTCTCACCGATCTGGTAGTCGAGCTGGCGCACGTTGATATGCTGCGGGCCGGTGATGCAATTGTAGGAAAGATGATACCAGTCGCCCTTGCTGCGGAAGACCGCGCCCGGCGCCTGCAGCGAATTGTCGCCGGCGATCGGGTCCTTGAAGGTATAGGCGATCACCTTGTCGGGCTTGAAGCCGGTGCTGTCCTTGTTGATGCGGCTCATCGCTTCCGTGTCGCAGCTCTGTTCCAGGCGGGTGGAGGGATCGAGTTTTTCCAGCTGCTTCTTGATTGCCGGGTCGACGGCAAAGGCGGGGGCAGCCAAGCCGGTCAGGGATACAAACAGGAGCAGACGTTTCGGCATTGCGGAGGAAATCCCTTACTGTTGTACAGTCTTCATCCTGCCGCCGGCGGCTTGCCGGGGGCTGGGCGCGTGCAAAATTCGCTCTGTGATAGCGGACCTCCTTAAATATTGTGGTGACATCAAGGCAGGGCGGGCGGTGCCGTCTCCTCGACTGTGGACGGTCACCTGCACCCTTGGCGCTTGATCCGGCGGCGGCGCGCCTCTATCTCTTGCCAACCCGACATTTCCACCGGAGCCAATTCCTTGTCCGTCTTCAAGAGCCTGCCGACACCGCCCGCCGCACCGAAAAAGCCCGTCTCCGATACGCGCCACGGCATTACCCGCACGGACGATTACGCCTGGCTGCGCGCCGACAACTGGCAGGCAATGTTCAAGGACCCGTCGATCCTCGACCCCGAGATCCGCCGGCATCTGGAAGCCGAAAACGCCTATATGAATGCGGCGATGGAGGATACCAAACCGCTGCAGAAGGCGCTGTCTGCCGAAATGCGCGGCCGCATCAAGGAAGACGACAGCTCGGTACCGATGAAGGACGGCGCCTATGCCTATGGCACGTTCTATGTGACCGGCGGCGAACAGCCGCGTTATTTCCGTATTCCCCGTGACGGCGACGTTGCCGACGAGACGATCCGTACCGTGCTGCTCGACGGCGACGAAGAAGCCGCCGGCAAAGCCTATTTCCGCCTCGCCGGCCTCGACCATACAAGCGACCATAGCCGCGGCATTTGGGGCTATGACGACAAGGGATCGGAGTTCTTCACGCTAAAAGTGCGCGATCTCGCGACCCGGGAAGATCTCAACGACCGGATCGAAAATACCGGCGGCGGCGGCGTCTGGGCGCCCGACGGCAAGAGCTTCTTCTATTCGGCTCTCGACGAGAACCACCGGCCCTCGAAGGTGTTCCACCACATACTCGGGCAGCCCCAATCTGAAGACCGGCTGGTCTATGAGGAGGCCGATGCCGGCTTCTTCATGGGTGTCGGCGGCTCGCTGCTCGACGACTTCATCTATATCGATATTCACGACCACGAGACCAGCGAATACCGGCTGCTGTCGACCAAGGATCTGACAGCCCAGCCGAAGCTGGTGGCAGCGCGCGAGGAAGGCATCGAATATTCGCTGACCGAGGGCGGGGATGTCTTCTACATCCTGACCAATGACGGCGGGGCCAAGGATTTCAAGATCATGGAAGCGCCGGTGGACAATCCGGGCAAGGAAAACTGGCGCGAAGTCGTCGCTCACAAGCCCGGCACGCTCATCATCAGCCACATGGCCTATGCCCGCCATCTTCTGTGGCTGGAGCGCAAGGACGGGCTGCCGCGGATCATGATCCGCGACCGGGCGACCGGCGAGGAACATGCGATCGCCTTTGCCGAGGAGGCCTATTCGCTCGGGCTTTCGGGCGCGGCGGAATACGATACCGACGTCATCCGCTTCTCCTATTCCTCCATGACGACGCCGTCGCAGCTTTACGACTACAATATGGTGACGCGCGAGCGCACATTGCTGAAGACTCAGGAAGTACCCTCCGGCCACAATCCTGAGGACTATGTCACCCGCCGCGTTTTCGCCCCGGCATGGGACGGCGAGACGGTGCCGGTTACCCTACTCTATCGCAAGGATACGGCGCTCGACGGCTCAGCGCCCTGCCTGCTTTACGGCTACGGCGCCTACGGCATCACCATTCCGGCCGGCTTCAACACCAATTGCCTGTCGCTTGCCGACCGCGGCTTCGTCTATGCCATCGCCCATATCCGTGGCGGCAAGGACAAGGGCTTTGCCTGGTACGAAGACGGCAAGATGGACAAGAAGACGAATAGCTTCAAGGACTTCGTCGCCGCGGCGGATTATCTGAATCAACAGAAGTTCACCTCTTACGCGAAGATCATCGCCGAAGGCGGATCGGCCGGCGGCATGCTGATGGGCGCCGTCGCCAACATGGCGCCGGAGAAGTTCGCCGGCATCATCGCCGCCGTTCCGTTCGTCGACGTGCTCAACACCATGCTTGATGACACGCTGCCGCTCACCCCGCCGGAATGGCCGGAATGGGGCAACCCGATCGACAGCAAGGAGGAATACGAGCAGATCGCCGCCTATTCGCCCTATGACAATGTCGAGGCAAAGGCCTACCCGCCGATCCTGGCGCTAGGCGGCCTGACCGATCCGCGCGTCACTTATTGGGAGCCGGCCAAGTGGGTGGCGAAACTGCGGGACAAGACAACGGGCGAGGCGCCGATCCTGCTCAAGACCAACATGGACGCCGGCCATGGCGGGGCGTCGGGACGCTTCCAGCGGCTGGAGGAGATTGCGTTCGAGTATGCGTTTGCGATCAAGGTGGCGGGGAAGATGTAAGGGGTTGGATGGGGCGTGCCGTGTGGCGCCCCCCACGGCAAAGGGAGAGAGAAATGCCCGTCTACATCGCCCTCCTCCGCGCCATCAATGTCGGCGGCACCGGCTCTTTGCCGATGACCGAACTCAAAGCGATCTGCGAAGGCCTCGGCTTTACCGACGTGAAAACCTACATCCAGAGCGGCAATGTGGTTTTCCGCTCGGATGAGGCGGAAAAGACGGTGGAGGAGCGGCTCGACGAAGCGCTCGGCCGCAAGATGGGCAAACGTCCAGGCGTGATGGTGCGCAGCCGTAAAGAGCTTGATGATATCGTCGCCAACGCCCCTTTTCCCGATGCCAAGCCGAATTTCCTGCTCGTCTACTTCCTGCCCGAAAAGGCCTCCGCTGATGCGCTGGAGAAAATGTCTGCGCCCGATGGCGAGGAGGCGAAGCTCGCCGGGCGGGAGATCTATGTGCATTATCCCAATGGATCCGGCCGCTCGAAGCTGAAGCTGCCGGCGCTGAAGCCCGGGACCTCGCGCAATCTCAACACCGTCCGCAAGCTTGCGGAACTGGCCGCTGACATGGAGGGCAACGACCGAGCGCAGCGCGCATAATTTGATTCAAGCGACGCGCGTCAAGCCTTTGTTTCTCCAGGCACCTTCATCCCTCTGGCCTTATAGCCGCTGATCTCCTCGCCAGCGGTCGGCGAGAAACGTAGATTCCAGACGGTCGCGGTGATCGAGATGAGGGTGACGACAATGAAGGCAGTAGAGAAATCGTCCAGCGACGGCGTTTCGACATTGTTGAAGGCCATCGAGCCGTGCAGCGCCAAGGCCCCGACGCAGATGCCGAGCGACAGCATCAGCTGCTGGAAAGTGGTGTAGAAGCTGGTGGCCGAGCTCATCCGCTCCTTTTCGATCTCGTCATAGGCAATGGTGTTGTAGGCGGTGAACTGGAAGGACAGGAAGAAGGCGCTGAGCACCAGGACGACGAAGATGAGCGGCATCGGCCAGTCCGGCCGAAAGGCGGCGCAGAGGGCATAACCGGCCGTGCCGAGGATGCCGTTGAGAACGAGACTTCGGCGGAAACCAAGCCGGCTGAAGACGAACCGCGCCATCGGCTTCATTGCCAGAGCGCCGAGCGCGGTGGCGATAACGATCTGGCCGGCTGCGGCGGCCGACAGCCCGAAGCCGATCTGGAACAGCAGCGGCAGCAGGAAAGGCTGCGCGCCCTGGGTGATGCGGGTCAGCGAACCGGCGATGACTGATGTGCCGAAACTCGGCACCTTCATCAGCGAAAAATCCATGATCGGCGAGGGATGCCGGCGGGCATGCCTCAAATAGGCAATGCCGAAGATGAGGCCGACTGATATCAGGAAGATCGAAAAGGCGCCCTCGCCCTCATGGCTCGACATTTCGAAGCCGAAGAGCAGCGAGCCGAGCGAAATGCCAGAGAGAATGAAGCCGATCGTATCGAAGGGGCCGGCCGCCTTGCCCTTGACCTCGTCGATATAGATCGAGACGAAGATCATGCCGATAATGCCGATCGGCACGTTGATGTAGAAGATCCAGCGCCAGTCGAGATAGGTGACGATGAAGCCGCCGAGCGGCGGACCGACGATCGGGCCGATCAACGCCGGCACCAGCAGCCAGGACATGGCGCTGACCATATCCTTGCGGGCGACGCTGCGCATCAGCACCAGACGGCCGACCGGCATCATCATGGCGCCACCCATTCCCTGCAGCAGCCGCGCCAGCACCAGGAAGAGCAGCGTCGGGGCCAGCGCGCAGAGGACGGAGCCGATGACGAAGACGGCGATCGCCGCCCTGAACACTGTGCGCGAACCGAAGCTGTCGGCCATCCGGCCGCTCGCCGGAATGAAGATCGCCAGGCTGAGGAGATAGGAGGTCAGTGAGATCGACATGGCCGGCGCGCTCACAGCGAAATCGCGCGCCATGGTGGGCAGCGCGGTCGCCAGCACGGTCGCGTCGATATTTTCCATCAGCATCGCACTTGCGACGATCATCGCGATAACCCGAAAATTGGGCGCGGCGCGCCGAACCATCGGCGCCTGGCAAATCTGATCCGACATCGTCCGGAATCACTCACGGTGGCGCGGCGGAGCAGAGGAAGCAGCAAGGCCGCGGGGATGACATGGCACAAAGCCAAGGGGAGACGATCTGCTATACGCCCGAGATCATGGCGGGGCTATGGCCTTTCTGGCAAAGCAGCTTTGACGAGAGGTAAAAGCAGATCACGATTCCTTGCATCGGCATGATCTGCGTGACGGCCGACCGACCGGGCGCGCAAGACCGGCTTGCGCGCGGGCCACCCCGGCCCTACCTATGAACAATGACCTCGACCCCGCAGAAAATCCGATCCGGTGCGGCCTTTCCGTTCGACAACAGCTATGTCGGCTTGCCCGAGCGCTTCTTTGCGCCACAAACGCCGACGCCGGTGGCCGAGCCCCGGCTGATCAAGCTGAACGAACCGTTGGCCGCCGAGCTCGGCCTTGACGTCGAGACGCTACGCCGCGACGGCGCGGCGATCTTTTCCGGCAATCTCGTTCCCGAAGGGGCCGAACCGCTGGCGATGGCCTATGCCGGGCATCAGTTCGGCGGCTTCTCGCCGCAGCTCGGCGACGGCCGGGCGATCCTGCTCGGTGAGGTGGTCGACCGCAGCGGCAAGCGTTTCGATATCCAGCTGAAGGGCGCCGGGCCGACACCTTTTTCGCGCCGCGGCGACGGCCGGGCGGCAATCGGGCCGGTGCTCAGAGAATATATCATTAGCGAGGCGATGTTCGCGCTCGGCATTCCCGCCACCCGGGCGCTGGCGGCCGTGACAACGGGCGAACCGGTCTATCGCGAAGAGGTGCTGCCGGGCGCGGTTTTCACCCGGGTGGCGGCGAGCCATATCCGTGTCGGCACTTTCCAGTATTTCGCCGCAAGGGGCGACACAGACGGCGTGCGGGCGCTCGCCGATTATGTAGTCGACCGCCACTATCCCGAACTGAAGGCTGCCGAAGAACCCCATCTCGCGCTGTTTTCGGCTATCGCGGAGCGCCAGGCGGCGCTGATCGCCCGCTGGCTGCATGTCGGCTTCATCCATGGCGTGATGAATACGGATAACATGACGGTATCTGGCGAGACGATCGACTTCGGCCCTTGCGCCTTCATGGATGTCTATAACCCGGCGACCGTCTTCTCGTCGATCGACCAGCATGGCCGTTATGCCTATGCCAATCAGCCGGCCATCGGCCAGTGGAACCTTGCCCGGCTCGGCGAAACGCTGCTGCCGCTGATCGGCCCTGAGCCGGACGGCGCGGTCGACAAGGCCAATGCCATCATCCGCGCCTATGGCGAGCGGTTCCAGGCCGAGTGGCTTGCCGGCATGCGAAGAAAAATCGGCCTTGCCGGCAAAGAAGATGGCGATCTCGAGCTTGTCCAGGCGCTGCTGTCGCTGATGCAGGCACAGGGCGCCGATTTCACCGTGACATTCCGACGGCTGTCCGATCTGGCCGGCAACGACGGCGCAGAGCCCGCCTTTGCCCGGAGCTTCCGGGAACCGGAAGCCTGCACCCCCTGGCTCACGCGGTGGCGCGAGAGATTATCGCGCGATCCGCAGACAGCGGCCCAACGCGCCGGCGCCATGCGCCGCGCCAACCCAGCCTTCATCCCCCGCAACCACCGGGTCGAACAGGCGATCGAGGCTGCGGTCGAACACGGCGATTTCTCGCTGTTCGAGACGCTGCTCACCGTGCTGTCGAAGCCGTACGAAGACCAGCCGGAATTTGCCGCTTATATGGAACCGCCGAAGCCGGAGGAACGAGTGCTGCAGACTTTCTGCGGGACCTAAGCGGCTTCAATACAACCGTACCGTGACATCCACCTGCGGCAAATGCAGCCGTTGAAAGGCATCTCCCTCGCTCTATCTGCCTGACCGGCGGACCTTTTCCGCTGATCCCCCACCGGCTAACCCACGCGGGAGACAGCCTTATGGCGCTCGTCATCACCTCCATTCTCTTCATCATCATCGGGGTTGCGCTCGGCGGCGGCGGGCTCTGGCTCATCTCGCTCGGCGGCAGCATTTTCTATCTGTTTGCCGGCCTGATGTTCGTCATCACCGCAGCGCTGCTGCTGATGCGCAAGGCGGTGGCGCTCTGGGTCTATGCGGTGCTCGTGGTCGCCGCACTCGCCTGGGCGATCTGGGAGGTGGGATTCGACTGGTGGCAGCTCGGCCCGCGCGGCGGCGTCATCATCCTGCTCGGCCTCTGGCTGCTGACGCCCTGGATCCGTCGGCCGCTCGGCTTTCGCAGCCCGACCGGCATTGTCTACGGCGCTAATCCCTGGCCGCTCGCCGTGCCGGTCATTCTCGCTATCCTCGTCGCCGTCTATTCGATGACGACGGATCCGCATGATCTGGCCGGCGATCTGCCGAAGGATGCGGTCGCCGCCAATCCAAGCTTCGGCGGTAGCGTGCCGGACGGCGAATGGCACCAATATGGCCGCACGCCGTTCGGCCAGCGCTATTCGCCGCTCGACCAGATCAATGTCGAGAATGTCTCCACCTTGAAGGAAGCCTGGCGGTACCAAACCGGCGACGTCAAGCGGCCGGAGGATATCAGCGAGACAACCTATCAGGTGACGCCGCTGAAGGTGAAGGACACGCTCTATCTCTGCACGCCGCATAACTGGGCGATCGCACTCGACGCCAAGACCGGCAAGGAAAAATGGAAATACGACGCCAATTCCGGCATGAATCCCAACCGGCAGCACCAGACCTGCCGCGGCGTCACCTATTATGCCGATCCCGATGCCGCCGCCGGCCAGCCCTGCGCCGAGCGCGTCTACCTGCCGACCTCAGACGCCCGGCTGATCGCGCTCGATGCGGCCGACGGAAAGGTCTGCACCGGCTTTGCCGATCAGGGCGTGCTGCATCTCGAAACCGGCATGCGCTTCAATCCGGCCGGCTATTATTATTCCACCTCGCCGCCGGTCGCGGTAGCCGGCAAGATCATCATCGGCGGGGCGGTGAACGACAATTATTCCACCGAGGAACAATCCGGGGTCATCCGCGCCTTCGACATCAAAACCGGCGCGCTGATCTGGAACTGGGACTCCGGCAATCCCGACGTGACGACGCCGATCGCCGATGGCCAGACCTACACGACCAACTCGCCGAACAGTTGGTCGGTCTTCAGCGTCGACGAGGCGCTCGGTATGGTCTACATCCCGCTCGGCAACCAGGTGCCCGATCAGATCGGCATCGGCCGCAGCGACAATGTCGAGAAATTCTCTTCTTCGATCGTCGCGCTCGATATCGCCAGCGGCCAGCTGCGCTGGGTGCGCCAGACGGTGCATCACGACCTCTGGGACATGGACGTGCCGGCCCAGCCGGCGCTCATCGATCTGACCAAGCCTGACGGCAGCGTGGTTCCCGCCCTCGTCGGCCCGACCAAGCAGGGCGATCTCTATGTGCTCGACCGGCGCAGCGGCGAGCCGATCATCCCGACCAAGGAGATTCCGGCGCCCGGCGGCGCAGTCTCGGGCGATCATACGTCGCCGACGCAGCCGATCTCCGACCTCACCTTCACGCCCGAGCCGCTTCGGGAAAAGGACATGTGGGGCGTATCGCTGTTCGACCAGCTCCTCTGCCGCATCGACTTTCACCGCTACCGCTACGAGGGCCGCTACACGCCGCCGTCGCTGAAAGGCACGATCGTCTATCCCGGCAATTTCGGCACCTTCAACTGGGGCTCGGTGGCTGTGGATCCGGAGCGGCAGATCATGTTCGGCATGCCGACCTATCTCGCCTTCACCTCGCGCCTGGTACCGGCCGCCGACATTCCGCCGCGAGGACAGGACGAGAAGGGCAGCGAACAGGGGCTCAACCGCAATGACGGCGCACCCTACGGCGTCTTCATGGGTCCCTTCCTCGGACCGCTGCAGATCCCCTGCCAGGCGCCGCCATGGGGCTATGTCGCCGGAGTCGACCTGCGCACCGGCAAGATCGCCTATATGCACAAGAACGGAACCGTCCATGACATGACGCCGCTGCCGCTGCCCTTCAAGGTGGGCGTGCCCGGCATCGGCGGGCCGATGCTGACCAAAGGAGGACTCGCCTTCCTCGGCGCGGCGGTCGACAACTACCTGCGCGCCTATGACGTGACCAACGGGCGCGAGCTCTGGCGGGCGCGCCTGCCGGCCGGCGGCCAGGCGACGCCGATGACCTATACGACCGACGACAACAAGCAATATGTCGTCATGGTCGCCGGCGGCCACGGCTCGGTCGGCACCACGCCCGGCGATTACGTGATCGCGTATACGCTACCGTGATGGGAAATCTTCTCGCGAGCTCCATGCGGCCGCCGCATGAGCCCCACGGAAAGTGGAGCGTTTCGATCACCCGCGTTTCCCTCACATTCCGTCATCGGCGGGCCTGACCCGGCGATCCATGCTGCGGGCGCCGACTGGAGAGCTGACGTCCGGCGAAACCCACCCTGAAGTCAGGTGCATGGATGCTCGGGTCAAGCAAAAAGCGGATGCCGGGAGCCTCTATCGCCGGCCTCGGCGACATAGACGGCGGCACGACGGGCACCAGCGGAGCGGAAAGCGAATGGGGCAGAGGTCTCCTTCGCCGCATGCCTACTCCGGCAACCCCGCCATACGAAGCGCCTCTATATAGCGGTTGCGGTCATCCGGTCGCCGGAACGGTGGGAGAATATCGGCGAGGTTCGAAAGCCGAAGCGCCGGATCCAGCAAGCGCAGGCGCGCAATCGTTTCCCCTGCTTCCGCTTTCCGCCCGGCCATGGCTTGGCCCGCCGCCATCACCCGCATCGCGCTGGGGTAATTCGGCTGATGGCGCAACGATTTTGCGGCCCAGACGGCGGCGTCCTCGTAACGACCGGCGCAGAAGTGAGCCAGGCCGGTGTTGAACTGCCAGGCAAACAGGCGCGGATCCACGGGGCTCAGCCTCATGGCGAGGGCAGCATGTTCGACGGCCTTGTCCGGCTCGCCGAGGCAGGCTCGCACCCAACTGCTGACGCCCAGGGCAACGGCCAGGTACGGGTTGAGGAAGAGCGCGCGATCGATGCAAGCCGCGCTGTCATCGAGGTCGCCGCCGACATAACCGAGCACATATCCGCCATAGGCGAGCGCGACTGCATCGTCCCAGCCGAGTTCGACGGCTCTTCTCGCCAGTTGGGTCGCCTCGGCAATTTCGTTGGCCGGATCGATCATCCAGCCATTGCTCTTGCGGGTCGCGTAGCATCGCGCCGCCCGGGCGTGGGCGATGGCAAAATCCGGATCGCGCTCGATTGCCTTCGTGAATAGCCGCAGAGCCTCGTCGACGACTGATCTGTTGGTCACCGTCCGGTCGAAGGCCGCCAGCCCGCGGAGATAATAGTCATAGGCGTCGAGGCTCTCGGTCGGCTTGCGTTTAGCCCGCTCGATCTCCGCCTCTTCCACTTTCGGCGTTATTGCGCCGACAATGCTGGATGCAACCTGATCCTGCAGATCGAACAGGTTCGCCAAAGTTCCGTCAAAACGGTCTGCCCAGAGATGCGCGCCGGTCGAGGTGTCGATGAGTTGTCCGGCGATACGAAGCCGGTCGCCCGCGCGGCGCACGCTTCCCTCGACCACATAGTCCACGTCCAGCTCGCGCCCGACTCGCTTTATGTCGACGGCCTGCCCCTTGTAGGTGAAGCTCGAATTGCGGGCGATGACATAGAGGTGACGGAACTGCGCAAGAGCGATGGTGATATCCTCCACGATGCCGTCGGCAAAATATTCCTGCTCCACATCGCCGCTCAAATTCTGAAACGGCAACACCGCAAGGGATGGCCGATCATGATGTTTCGTCGGAGCGGAGAAGACCTGCAGCTGCGGCTCGACTGCGGCCGCGGCCCGCCGATCACCGGATCGCTGCCGCGGTTGCAGCGAGGCAGCCAGGGACGACGTCTCCGCTTCGGGTTCGACATCCAGATGCTTCTTCAGGAGAGCTAGGCAGGTCTCGAACTGGCGCAAGGCCATGTTCTCGTGGCCGCGGAGAGTGTGGATCCGCATCAACGCCCTGTGAGCACCCTCCGCCGTCGGGTCAGAGGCGAGAAGCCTCTCGGCAAGCCCTTCACAGGGCGGTTCTTCCGCGGAGCCTGGTTCCAAGAGAGCAAGGCTCAAACGTTCCACGAGCTGCAGCGCCTTGCGCTGATATGTGCTTCGGTACGGTGCGAACCACTCAGCCAATTCATCCGGAATGGACTCGCCTTCAAGCAGATCGCCGCGGTAGAGATCCGCTGCGGAGGCGAGATCTGCGCTCGCCCCCGTCCCCAGCTTCCGGTCGAAGAGCGAAATGTCGGCTTGATCGGGATCGACGAAAAGCGCCACCGTCTCCTGATCCCCTTCGATAGAGACGGTGCCGTCACTGCTCGCCGGGAACGACCGCCTGATGTCGACCAGCGCCTGCCGCAAACTATTGCGGGCCTGCTCATTACCTCGTCCCGGCCAGAAGGCTTCGGACAGCACCTCCCTGCGGCAGCCGCGGCGGCCTGCCAACGCCAGGGCAGCAAACAGCAGCGACGTCTTGCGCGTGGCGAAGCGGACTGGCCGGCCTTCTCCGGAGATGACCTCGAGACCGCCTAGCAACCTGATGCGCATAGAAAGCCCCCAGACTTTGAACCGCCGCTCGCAGAATAGCATTTGGGAAGACGGATTTAACACCGATTTAGCGGCGGCTTGTTGAAGTTTTCTTCCCGGTTCACGCTCAGCCGAACAGGCCGAAAACGCCCGCATGGCAGAGTTCCACCCGCACATCACAAGTGGAGATCGGAAATGGCTCATACGGAAACACAGCCCATCGTCAGCGCGCCGACAAACCAGGTGGCTGGCCCCATGAACATCATCGCAAAGCTGATCGCCGGCCTGCAGGCGTGGCGACGGGCGGTCGTGAGCCGGCAACGACTGGCCGAGCTGACACCCGATCAGCTGAGAGACATCGGTCATCCGGAGGCCAATCGGCCCGTGCTCGAAATCAAAGCGGGCCTGATCACGAACTTGATGTCGATGCGGTAATCAATTGATTCTGAAGCGATTTAACACATCACACCATCTCGGTGATCATCCTGCCGACTTCGGCAAAGGTCGGGTTGAGATCCTTCACCGGCGCGGTCGCTTCGGCGATATAGACGGCAGCGACGATCGGCCCACGGTCGGGCGGCCAGATAACGGCGATGTCGCCGAGGGAGCCGTTCGGGCCGGTGCCGGTCTTGTCGCCGACCTTCCAATCGGCAGGCAGGCCGGCCCGCAGCCTTTCCTTGCCCGTGGTGCTCGCCACCAGCCAGGCGATCAGCTTGTCGCAAGAGGCCCCGGTCAACACCGAGCCGAGCGTCAGATTGCCGAGCGTATCGAGCATCGCATCCGGTGCCGTGGTGTCGCGCGGATCGTCCTTACGACCCTCGTTCAGTGTCGGTTCGGTGCGGTCGAGACGCGTGGTGCCGTCGCCGATCGAGCGCAGCCAGTCGGTCAGTGCCGGCGGGCCGCCGAAACTTTCGAGCAGCAGGTTGCCGGCGGTGTTGTCGCTGACCGTTACCGCCGCCTCGCAGAGTTCGGCGATCGTCATGCCGTCGGCACCGGCGTGTTTTTCGCTGAGCGGCGAATAGTCGACGAGCTTGTCCCTGCCGTAGGTCACCCGGCGCTCGAGGCTCTCCTGCCCCTTGTCGACGCGGGCAAGGACGAAGCCTGCCGCCAGCGCCTTGAAGGTGCTGCACATCGGAAAAGCTTCGCTGCCGCGATAGCCGAAGGAAATGCTCGTCTGGGTGTCGAGCACCGAGACGCCGAGGCGTCCGCCGGTGCGCTTTTCCAGCGCGGCCAGGCGACGCTCGATATTGTCGTCGCCCTCCCCCGCAGTTTCCTGTGCATTGGCCGCAAGCGCCAGCGTGGACAGGCCCAAAGCAGGCAGGCAGAGTGCCGAGCCGATCAGCATGCGGCGAGTAAGGCTGGGATCCATGAATTCCTCCGACGATTCGGAGAATAGAGCTAAGGACCGATTGCGGCGGCATCTCGTCCCCGCCGCAACTTGTTGTCAGCCGCTGCACCCTTGTTGAGTAGCAGCGATTTCGTTCTCCGCCCGCAGCAATCAGGCGGCGCGCGTGACCTCGACCGTCACATGCGACAATTCTTCCAGCGCCGAAAGCCTGTCCTTGTAAAAGGCCGGATCGCGCGGCTGCGAGGTGACGACCGCGACGATCGCTGCATGATGGCCGGGGCCGACCTGCCAGACATGCAGGTCGGTGATCCGATCCTCCTCTGTCTCGATCGCCTGGCGGATTTCGCCCGGCAGGCTCTCGCCTTCGGGCATGATGTCGAGAAGGACGCCGCCCGACGATTTCAGCAGGCTCCAGGACCAATTGGCGATCACCAGGCCGCCGACGATGCCCATGATGGGATCGAGCCAGAGCCAACCATACAGGCTGCCGAGGGTCAACGCCGCGATGGCGAGCACTGACGTGAGCGCATCGGCCATCACATGCAGATAGGCGGCGCGGATATTGTTGTCGCCGGCCTCTGCGTGATGGTGGGCATGGTCGCCGTGACCGCCATGGCCATGCGCGTGCGCATGATGAGCATGCGCGGCATGACCGCCGCCGGCCAGCAGCCAGGCGCTGGCGAGATTGACGGCAAGGCCGATGACCGCGACGGCGATTGCCTGGGCAAAGCCGATCGGCACCGGATTGGAGAGGCGCAGCAGGCTCTCCCAGGCCATCAGCAGGGCGATCAGGGCAAGGACAATGGCGCTGGCGAAGCCGGCGAGATCGCCGAGCTTGCCGGTGCCGAAGGTGAAGCGCGGATTGCGCGCCTGCCGGCGGGCAAAGAGATAGGCGAGCGCGGAAATCAAAAGAGCGCTGGCATGGGTCGACATATGCCAGCCATCAGCGACGAGGGCCATGGAGCCGTAGACGGTGCCGGCGGCGATTTCCGCCACCATCATCACCGCCGTCAGCGCAATCACCAGCCAGATGCGCCGCTCGTTGCGCAAATGATCGGCGCCGAGGAACACATGATCGTGTTCGAGGGCTTTCACTTCGACTTTCCCGATCCGGGCATTCATTCCCAGGGTCCTTCTCTCATCAGCGGATATAGGTTCTCAGCACTTCAGATATTTCTTCGACCGCCTCGGCCCGGGCTCTGTCGTCCTCGGCATTGAGCACGTGCTCGCGCAGGTGATCATCCAAAACCTCGCCGGTCAGCCCGGTCAGCGCGCCCCGAATGGAGGCGAGCAGTTGCAGGATTTCGCCGCAGGGGCGTTCAGCCTCGAGCGCCCGCTCGACCGCTTCCAGCTGCCCCTTCAGGCGGCTGACGCGGGCAATAAGCTTCTTCTTCTGCAGGGTGGTGTGAGACATCGCAAACCTTCAGGTAGCATAGGGGGGTATCCTATTGATGTTCTCGGCTGGATTCAAGGTCTGAGATGTTTCAACGTCACGCGCTCACGCCATTGACAAATGCCGCGTTTGCGGCGATGGATGCTGCATGATCAAGAACGTGCACCAGAGCCGCTCGTATTTTTGGCTGTACCTGTAAAGGGCGGCCGGACAGATCATATTGTCAACAAGCCGCCGTCAGGCGGCTTTGTTGTATCGGCAGCGTCCTGACGGCAGATTATCAAAGGACGCGAAGACCATGACTGAAATCGAAGACAGCGAAATTTCACTGATGCGCCCATCGGTGGTGACGATCCGCACCGCCAAACCGCGCGATCTGCCCGAGCTCAACGAGATGATTGCGCTCCTTGCCGCCCATCATGGCGATGCGGCCGCGACAACGCCGGAGCAATTGGAGCGCGACCTGTTCGGCCCGCTGCCCTGGATAACCGCGCTTGTGGCAGAGACCAGCGAAGGGCTGATCGGCTATGCGATTCTCGTGCCGCTCTACAGGGCGCAGGAAGGCAAACGCGGCATGGACCTGCACCATCTCTTCGTGCGCGACGGCCATCGCGGCCACGGCACCGGTCAGCTGCTCGTCGACCGCGCCCGCGAGACGGCGCGCAATGCCGGCTGCGGCTATCTCTCCGTCAGCGCCGCGACCGGCAATGTGCTCGCCCACCGCTTCTACGAACAGATGGATTTCACGCCGAGACCGGTGACCGGCATGCGTTACATGCAGTCGATCGCTTAACCCGCGTCGCGGGTCTAAGTCTGTGTTGATGAGGAGATTTCATGCCTGACTTCAAACTCCATTGCTTCGCTCTCTCGGGGAACGCCTACAAGGTCGCCCTCTTCTTCGCCCTTGCCGGCATCGAGTGGGAGAGCATTTTCGTCGATTATCTCGGCGGTGAAACGCGAACCGAACAATGGCGCGAAACCATCAACGAACAGGGCGAGGCGCCCGTGCTCGAACATGGGCAAGCGAAGATCAGCCAATCGGGAGTTATCCTCGACTACTTGTCAGAGGTGACGGGGCAGTTCGGGGCGTAGTCAGCCGAAGAACGGCGCGAGATCATGCGTTGGATCCTTTTCGACAACCATAAATTCACAAGCTATTACGCGACGTTGCGGTTCATCTATGGCCTTCAGAAGAGCGGCGAGACGCCGGTCGTCGAGTTTTTGAGGCTGCGGGCCAAGGCTGCCTATGCAATTGTCGACGGCCACCTTGCCCACCGAGCCTTTATGGTCGGCAACCGGCTGACAATCGCAGACCTCTCCTTGGCAGGCTACGTCTTCATGCCGGAGGAAACCGGGATCGATCACAGAGCCTATCCGGCGATCGCAGCCTGGAAAGACCGGATCAGCAGCATGCCAGGCTGGCGCCACCCCTATGATCTGATGCCGGGTCCCACCTCGCTTTGAACAAGCGTCCTCGTCCGTCCGAATGGACGCACCGCCGCTTTAACGTCCCGGCACGGCCTTGAGATAGGCGGCGATCGCCTCGCGGTCGGCAGCCGGCAGGCGGGCGATATTGTGCTGCACATCGACCATCGAACCGCCGACGGAATCGAAATCGGGCGTGAAGCCGGTTTCGAGATAGTTGGCGATATCCGCCTCGCTCCAGTTGCCGATGCTCTTCGAAGCTGGGGTGATATCGGGTATGCGCCCCTTCCCCTCCGGATTAGGCGCGCCGGCGAGCCACAGATCGGCCTGGAAGCCGCCGAGCGCGTCGCGCGGCGTGTGACACTCACCGCAATGGCCGGGGCCTTCGACGAGATATTGCCCGCGCTTGATCTTGTCGTCGCTCTTGGCGAGCGCGACGCGCGGCTGATCGTTAAAATAGAGGAATTTCCAGCCGCCGAGCGCAAGGCGGATATTGTAGGGAAAGGGCAGTTCATGCGCGGGGGCGACGTTGGCGCTCCTCGGCAGGGTCTTCAGGAAGGCGAAGAGATCGTTGACGTCCTTGTCGCTCATGCGGGAATAGGAGCCATAGGGAAAGGACGGGTAAAGATGCTCTCCGCCCGGGCCGACGCCGCGCTTCATCGCATTGCCGAATTGGGCGAGCGTCCAGGCGCCGATGCCGGCCCTTTCATCCGGCGAAATGTTCGGCACGTGGAAGGTGCCGAAAGGGCTCTTCAGCGCCAGACCGCCCGCCAGCGTCAGCCTGGCATCGCCTTCGGAACCGGGTGCCGAATGACAGCTGACGCAGCCGCCCGCCCAGAAGACCATCTCACCGTTTGCCGGATCCGGCGCGCCGAGACCGGCCCAATGGCTCTCCGGCAGCGGATCGGGCGCGGTCACGACGTAGAAGGCGCCGCCGCCGAGAACGGCGACGCCGATCAGACAGAGCAGTAACCGGATGAACCTGCGGACCATGCGCCGCCTCCCCTGTTGCCGACGTGACCCGCCGTCGATCGCAAATCAGGCGATCCGCGCCGGCGGAAATTGCTCAGGCCGGCTTATCATTCCTTGATACGATAGGCCTTGTGACAGCCGCCGCAATTGGCGCCGAGCGTATTGAGCGCGGCACCGACGGCGGCGGCATCGGCCGGGAGCTGAGCGAGGGCGGTTTCCGCGTCGGTCGAGAGCTTTGCGGCGCGCGCCTTGAAGTCGTCCATGTTTTCCCAGACCTTCGGGCTGACCTCGGGATCGTTCATATCGCTGCCCGGCTTGAACTGATCGGGGAAAACCTTGGCGGTGGCGGCGATAGTCGTCAGCGCCGACTTTACCGTCTCGGCATCATAGGGCTTCTCGCCCTTGGCGATGGCGGCCATGGCGCCCGCCGAGCCGCCTATCTTCTTCATCAGCGCAATACGCGAATCATGGGTACCATCGGCGGCGGTCACCGAACCGAAGGCGATGACGGCGATCGCTGCGGCGGCAGCTACTGCTTTCCAATTCATATTTCCTCTCCGTTTTCTTGAGGCCAGGGCGGCCGCTGGCCAATCTGCACCGGCAGCATGACAAAATCCATGCGTCCAGGCAGTCACGTTTTGCCGGAGGGTCATAAAAACAATGTGATAACCGGCGGCTCAGGCGGTTTTCCAGCCTTGCCACAGGCTGAAGGCGGAGACCGCAACCAACAGCAGTCCGGCGCAGCGGCCGACAAAGGCCGTGGCGTCGGGATTTGCCACCAGCAGATCGCGGCTGCGGCCTGCCGTCATCGCCAGCGTTCCGTAAACGGCAAACTGCGTGACGACGGTCATGGCGCCCATGATCAGCCCCTGCAGCCAGATCGGGCCATATTCAGGCTTGAGAAACTGCGGGTAGACGGCGAACACGAAAATATAGGCCTTGGGATTGACGAGACAGGTTACGGCGCCCTGGCGGAAGGCGCGCCAGCCGGAGCGCGCCGTCGCCGGTCCGACCGCGTCGACGGTGATCGAACTGCGCATCAGCGAAACGCCAATCCAGATCATATAGGCGACGCCGGCAAAGAGCAGCAGGTTGAAGAGCTGCGGCAGCATGGTGACGAGCACGCCGACGCCGGCCGCACCATAGGCCGAATGCACGGCACCGCCCGCCATGATGCCGCCCGTTGCCGCGAGCCCCCGCCTGATACCCCCGGTCAGCGCGTTGGCAAGCACGAAGAGCATGTCCATGCCCGGCACGATGATGATGCCGAAGAGAAGGGTAAAGAAGAGCCAGAGGTTTTCATGGTAATTCATGTCAGTTGCCACCTTCAGTTCCACGGGCCATTTTCAAAAGACCCCGATTGATTTCAATCCGATAGGCGGCTCTATACGCAAACCCAACTGACAGTGTATTGTCAGGAGCGTGAGAAATGGAGTGGCAAAATGCGCAAGGCCTCGCGGCTTTTCGAGATCATTCAGATCCTGAGGCTCGCCAGAAAACCGATGACGGCCGCTGTCATGGCCGAGACGCTCGAAGTGACCGTGCGCTCGATCTATCGCGACATTGCCGCCCTCCAGGCAATGCGGGTGCCGATCGAAGGCGGTCGCGGCATCGGCTACATCATGCGGCCGGGCTTCGACCTGCCGCCCCTGATGTTCTCGATCGAGGAGATGGAGGCGATCGTTCTGTCGCTGGCGCTGCTCGAACGCACGGCCGACGAGGAGCTGAAGCAGGCCGCCCGCAGGGTCAACCAGAAGATATCAGGCGCCGTGCCGGGGCCGCTTCGTGAGGCGATGAACAGCAAGGCGCTTTATGCCTGGGGCTCGACCGCGCAGCCGGCTGCCATCGACCTTGCGGTCGTGCGCCGGGCGATCCGCGACGAACGCAAGCTGATGCTCGCCTACCGCGACGAACTCGGCCGCGCCAGCGAACGGACGATCCAGCCGATCGCGCTGATCTATTATTCGCAGACCGCCAATATCGTCGCATGGTGCGAGTTGCGACAGGCGATCCGCAATTTCCGCAGCGACCGGGTGGAGGGTTGCGAGGAGGCCGACGATTTCTTCAAGGGCGACGGCGACCGGCTGCGGGATTTGTGGACGAGCGGGTGGACGGAGAAGGCTGTGTCTGCGTGAATCAGCCGTATGGCCGATCATCGACGCTCACATGCGCGTCGACGTGCCCCTCATCCGCCTGCCGGCACCTTCTCCCCGTAAACGGGGCGAAGGGGATATGCCGCGGCCCCTCCGTTCCTCACCAACCTCTGGTATGGCACGTCCCCTCGCCCCGTTTACGGGGAGAGGGTTAGGGTGAGGGGCAGCTATTGCACTGATCTGACGCAGAGTGGCACAAGCCTGAGCAGGATGAAAAGACGTGCCGGCCCCAGTCGCAGCCTAATAAACCAGCGTGCGGCTTTCCTCTCGGCCGAAACCGCGGATCTCGATGCGGTTGGGGTGCAGCTCGACGATGGCGAAGGCGTTCTGGTTCTCGGTGTCGACCACGCCCTTGAAGTTGACGAAGTGGCAGGCGCCGGCCTTGCCGTAATTGCCGACATGGTCGTGGCCGTTGAGATAGGCGACGACATGGGGCTGCGAGGCGAGCAGCGCGACGACGCGCTCGCTGTCCCACATGCCGTGCTCACCCGGCGGATACACCGGATAGTGGTTCATCACGATGACCTTCTCGCCGGCGGCAGCCGCGTTGGCGATCTCATCACCGAGCCAGGCGAATTGCTCGTCGCTCAACGCACCGTTCCAGTGATGGGCGTTCGCCGCCTCTTTGGCCTGCAGCTCCGCCAGCATCCGTGCGGCAAGAGCGCGATGAGGATGGTTTTCCGGCGGCGCGAAGGTGCTGACCTCGTTGCCGTCGAGGACGATGAAGCGCCACCCGTGACGGGAGAAGCTGTAATAGGGAGACGGCATGCCGAGACGAGCGGCTATTTCGGACAGATGCCCCGCGGAGACGGAGAAATCGTGATTGCCGAGCAGGAAGAGCGCCTCGTGCCTCAGCTTGCTGTAGACCGGCAGGATGTCGTCGAAGCTGGCGAAGCTGCGGTCGATGACGTCGCCGAGCGTCATGACGAAGCTCAACTCCTCGCCGTTGAATATCTCGATCGCCTCGGCGACTTTGGTCAGGCTGTTGGCGTAATAGCGGTCCATGGCCGCGTGTGGGGCGACCGCCGCATATTGCGGGTCGGCGATGATGCCGAAGCGGAACAGAGGAACAGCAGAGGACGACATGGGGCGTGCTTAAGAACGGCCGATGACAGGGCTGTGACGGCTTTATGCGAAAAGAAAACACCCGGCGTTTGCGACGCCGGGTGTCGAATTGGGCGAAGTCGCTTACTTCGTGGCTGCTTCATAGCGCTCCAGGACGTAGTCCCAGTTGATCAGGCTATCGATGAAGGCTTCGAGATACTTCGGACGCGCGTTGCGATAGTCGATGTAATAGGAGTGTTCCCAGACGTCGACGCCGAGGATCGGGGTGGCGCCGTGAACGAGCGGGTTTTCGCCGTTCGGGGTCTTGGAGATTTCGAGCTTGCCGTTCTTGACGGAAACCCAGGCCCAGCCGGACCCGAACTGGGTGGCGCCGGCATTGGCGAAATCGGCCTTGAACTTGTCATAGCCGCCGAGATCGGAGGCGAAGGCCGCTTCGAGCTTGCCCGGCAGCTTGTTGCCGCCGCCGCCCTTCTTCATCCACTTCCAGAAGTGGATGTGGTTGTAGTGCTGGGCGGCGTTGTTGAAGAGGCCGGCATTGGTGCCGAAGGACTTCTTCACGACCTCTTCGAGCGAGAGATCCGAAAGGCCGGCTTCAGCGGCGAGCTTGTTGCCGTTGTCGACATAGGCCTTGTGGTGCTTATCGTGGTGAAACTCCAGCGTTTCCTTCGACATGAAGGGGGCAAGCGCTTCGTAATCATAGGGAAGTTCAGGCAATTCGAAAGCCATGTCAGATCTCCTCTTGGCAATAGATTGCGTCCTCGGCAGGTGAGGCGGAACATAGGAGGGGAAAGGAGGAGAGGCAACCGGCGAAATATCAAAAAACACCCGGACGGAGGAAAATTTGCCTCAGTTTCAGGGCGGTATTCGAGTGTGCAAATCGGCCGCCACACCGCCGAAAACCGCCTCGTCGGCGACCGCTACCAATGGAGATCCGATATGAACAGGAATATAATCCCGCACCTCGCAATTGCCGCGCTTCCGTTTCTTGTCACTGCGGCGCATGCCTCTTCGGACGAGGCCTGGAAACAGCTCGCCGCCGAGGTGGAAGCCAAGTGCAGGAAGGCTGCGGTCGCAATCGAAAAACCCAATGCCGTCGTTGATCCCTTTGGCAGCTCGCGTTACGGGCTGGCCCTGGTGACGGGAAAGCCGAAGGGGGCCAAGGGGTTCGTCGTTCAGATCTGCGTCTATGACAAGCAGGAGAAGTCGGTCGAGATCGGCAGCGAGATGGATGCCAAAGAGCTTGGGTTGACGCCAGCGAAATAGCCGCCCCCGCAGCGATTGTGACGTCAGTCACATTCCCGAGCGGAACCCGGCCCCACCCTCATGAGTTGAAGGTCTCGGTGTTAGCGCGCCGCGCCTCTGTGAGAGGCGTCAAGGCGCTCTATGTTTGCGATAAATGCATGATCCCTTTCGAAAATCCTTTCCGATTCTCGAAGGTCACGCGCAGGGAGGTCTAGACATGTCGGAGCGTCGCAACAGGGCGGAAGATCAGCAGAAAATCTATCAGCGCTGGGCACCGGTCTACGACCGCGTTTATCGCGGCATCCTGCGCGACGGCCATCGCAAGCTGGCCGCACTTGCCGCCGCAGCCGGCACCGATATTCTTGAAATCGGCGTCGGCACCGGCCTGACTCTCGCCCACTACCCCCGCCACTGCCGTGTAACCGGCATCGACATTTCCGAACATATGATCGCGCGGGCGCGCGAAAAGGTGCGGCGCGAAAATCTTCAGCATGTGCGTGCGCTCGAGGTGATGGATGCGCATGCGTTGCGCTTTGCCGACAAATCGTTCGACGTGGTCTGCCTGCCCTTCGTCATCACCCTCATTCCCGAGCCCGAGCGGGCGCTGGACGAATGTGCCCGGGTGCTGCGGCCGGGCGGCGAGATCATCCTGGCAAGCAAGCTCGGCGACGGCGCGGGTCTGCAAGGTGTGATCGAGGCGGCGGTGGCGCCGCTGGTGCGCCATATCGGCTGGTCGTCCGCCTTCCGAATCCACCGCATCGTCGCCTGGGCCGAGCGTCGCGGCGATTTTTCAACAACCGATATTCTGCCGGTTTTTCCGAACGGCTTTTTCAAGATCGTCCGCCTGAAGCAGCGCGGCTTTTCCTCCTGACACCAGAAGATTTTTCCGCATCGCCGATCCTGATGCTACCGTTCGCCTGAGGGGACCGCATGACATCGGATATCTTCTTCTTCATCGCTGTCGGCTTCTGCGCGCAGATCGTCGACGGCGCGCTCGGCATGGCCTTCGGCGTGCTGTCGACGACAAGTCTCCTGGCCTTCGGGGTGCCGGCGGCCAATGCCAGCGCCATGACGCATGTCACGGAAATGTTCACGACGGCGGCGTCAGGCCTGTCGCATGCCTATCATCGCAATGTCGACTGGCGGCTGGTGGCGCGTCTCGCCCCGGCCGGCATGATCGGCGGCGCGATCGGCGCCACGCTGCTTGCCAATATC
Organism: Rhizobium sp. L9; assembly: GCF_002531885.1. Taxonomy (NCBI): domain Bacteria; kingdom Pseudomonadati; phylum Pseudomonadota; class Alphaproteobacteria; order Hyphomicrobiales; family Rhizobiaceae; genus Rhizobium; species Rhizobium sp. L9. The sequence goes on from NZ_NWSZ01000017.1 coordinate 146,396, forward strand.
GACGGCAAGGTGATCGAGCCCTTCGTGTCGGCCTATCTGATCGCGATCGGCCTCCTGATCCTCTACAAGGCCTTCCGACCGCAGAACAGCCGCGAGGTGCGGGACTGGGCCGTGCCGCCCGTCGGCTTTTGCGGTGGCCTGCTCGACGCGATCGGCGGCGGCGGGTGGGGTCCTGTCGTCACCAGCACGCTGATCGGGCGCGGCCATGATCTGAAGCGGGTGATCGGCTCGACGAATTTCACCGAATTCGCGGTGACGCTGACGATTTCGATCACCTTCGTCGTGACGCTCGGGTGGTCTGAGCTCAATTCGGCGATCGGCCTCATCATCGGCGGCGTCATCGCCGCCCCTTTCGGCGCTATCCTCGTCAAGCGCCTGCCGGTGCGGGCGCTGATGGTGGCGGTCTCGATGGTCATCATCACGACGTCGGCGTTGCGGATCTTCTAATGCCGTTTCGGCGGGTCAGAGATTGCGGCCGAAATAGACCTCTACGGCGGCGATCCTGTCGCCGCGGAAACGAAGGCTTTCCATGTTGGCGAAGCTTCCGCCGTCCAGTTTTTCAGCGCGATAGCGGACAGCAGCCTCATCGCCGTTTATCGCCAGGAACTCGATGTGGATCGCGCGGAAGAGCGGCTCCTTTGGCCAGCAGCGCTCGAAATAAGCGATCCGGTCAATGTGATCGTCGCGCGGGCTGGAGAAGGTGAAATCCTCGGTCAGCATGGCGCCGGCGATGTCCTTGCGGCCGGCGAGATAGGCGGTGTAGAGATCACGGACGGTCTGCTCCCGTGTCGGGATCATTGCGTTCATGGCATGTCCTCCGATTGACTGATTGCATTACGCAATCGGATATGTCCTAGCACTTTTCCGTGAGATGATCCAGATTGCGGCGCGATTGCGCTACAGGATCGATGCAAGCAATGACAGACACACAATGGGGCGCCGGGGTTAAGCTTGGCTCGATCTACTGGAAGCGCAACCTTGCCGTCTCGCTTGTCGGCTCCTTCACCACGATCGTGGCGATGACGCTGCTGCTTCCCTTCCTGCCGCTCTATGTCGAGGAACTCGGCGTGACGGAGCACACGGCGATCGTGCAATGGTCGGGCGTCGCCTATGGCGCGACCTTTCTTGCCGCGGCGCTCGTCGCGCCGCTCTGGGGGCGGCTCGGCGACATCTACGGCCGCAAGCTGATGCTGGTGCGCGCCAGCCTCGGCATGACGCTGGCGATTTCGCTGATGGGCATGGCCGGCGATGTCTGGCAGCTGGTGGCGCTGCGCCTGTTCGTCGGGCTTGCCGGCGGCTACTCCTCCGGCTCGATGGTGCTGGTGGCGACGCAGACGCCGAAGGACCGCTCCGCCTGGGCGCTCGGCGTGCTCTCGTCCGGCATCATGGCCGGCAATCTCGTGGGGCCGCTGATCGGCGGAGCTCTGCCGCCGATCATCGGCATCCGCGGCACGTTTCTTGCCGCCGGCGGCATGATCTTTTTCGCCTTTCTCGCCACCACCTTGCTGATCAAGGAGGAGAAGTCGCCGGATCGCCGCCAGGCGGCCAAGGCGAGCGGCGGCTGGAAATCCATCGCCGACAGGCGGCCTGTTATCGCCATGCTGGCGACCGGCATGCTGCTGATGCTCGCCAATATGTCGATCGAGCCAATCATCACCGTCTATGTCGCCGAGATCGTCCCCATCGAAGCGCAAGTGACGATGATATCCGGTCTCGTCATGTCGGCTGCCGCCCTCGGCAGCATTCTTTCGGCCTCCTGGCTCGGCAGGCTCGCCGACAGGATCGGCCACTGGCCGGTCATAGCAGGCGCGCTCGCCGTCGCGGGCCTGCTACTGATCCCGCAGGCCTTCGTCACCAGTTCCTGGCAGCTAATCCTCCTGCGTTTCCTGATGGGTGCAGCCCTCGGCGGGCTTCTGCCCTGCATCGCCGCCGTCATCCGCCATAGCGTGCCCTACAGCGCCGCCGGCAGCATTCTCGGGCTTTCCGTCTCCTCGCAATATGTCGGCCAGGTGGCCGGCCCTGTCCTCGGCGGTTTCGTCGGCGGGCATATCAGCATGCGGGCAGTTTTCCTCGGCACCTCGCTACTGCTTGTGGCGGGTGCGGCCTATGCCTGGGCGATACGGCCGAGGGATACGGAAACATCAAACATGCGTGCTTCCGCAGATCAGCTCGACGCCTGAGCGGGCGATCGCCTCCAGCGTTTCGCGGCTGTCGCCGGCGCGGGCGCGCACGGCGAGCGAATGCATGACGGCGGAAGCGAGCCTTGCCAGCGCCAGCGGGTCGGCGCTTTCGGGAAGCTCGCCCCTTTCAACGGCAATGCGCATGTGCTTTTCGATCTCACCGTCGAAATCATTCAGGCTGCGGCCGAGCACCTCGCGCACACGCTCATGTTCGACAGCCTCGACCGAAGCGGTGCCGATCAGCAGACAGCCGCGGGCGGCGGTTTCGCCGTGCAGATAGATCGCCAATGCACCGGCATAGACACGGCCGAGATTGTCGCGCAGCGGCAGCGACGGGTCGAGCGCCTGCTTCAGCACCTCCATGCCATCCTGCCGATAGGCCTCCAGCGCATCGAGATAGAGCGCCTCCTTATCGCCGAAGGCGCCGTAGAGGCTCGGGCGGTTGAGGTTGGTCGCGGCACTGAGATTGTCCAGCGAGGCGGCGGCAAAGCCCCTGTCCCAGAAGACATCCCGCGCCTTGCCGAGCGCTGCCTTGGCGTCGAAGGCCCGTGGGCGGCCGCGCTTCTTCTCATCCTTCATATTTGTACCACTTCGCAATAAATTCTTGACGAAGGACATTTTATGCGAAACAGTACAAATGTCCAATCATTACGGCGGGCGGAATCTCGCCGCCTCCGCAAACAGGGGAAACCGACGATGAAACTCTATATGCACGCCGCGGCCTGCTCGCTTTCGCCGCACATAATCTGCCGGGAGTTGGGACTCGACATCGAGCTCGTCCAGGTCGACCGGAAAACCCACAGAACAAGCAATGGCGAAGATTACCTTGTCATCAATGGCAACGGCTATGTCCCTGCGCTGATGCTCGACGACGGGAAGGTACTGACCGAAGGACCGGCGATCGTGCAGTTTCTGGCGGAAGGCTCGGCCCTGCTGCCGGAAGTCGGCGACATCAGGCGCAACGAGGTTCAATCCTATCTAAATTTCATCACGGCCGAACTGCACAAGCCGATGGTGCTGCTGTTCAATCCGATCTATTCCAGCGTGCATGAGGAGATCCGCGCGCTGATCTCGAAACGGCTTGCCTGGCTGAATGACCGTTTCACCGCACCCTACCTTACCGGCGATGCCTTCACCGTGGCCGACGCCTATCTATTCGTCTGCCTCAACTGGTCGCCCTGGATCGACATCGATCTGAAACAATGGCCTGATCTGCACGGCTTCATGGCTCGTGTCGCGGCGCGTCCCAAGGTGCGCGAGGCGCTGCAGGCGGAAGACCTTCAGGCGTTCGATGCCGACGGCGTCTATTTCGCCCCGCAAGCCTATCTTGCCTCGGCCGGACGGGCGGGCGAGCCAGTACGGCCGTAGCGCCGGCCGCTCTCAGAGTGCGTTGACGGCAACCGGCAGGGCGCGCTTATGCGCCGTCGCCCGATAGGCGGCAAGGATCCGGCGGCGAGCAATCTCGCCGACCGGCTTGCCTTCAAGAAAATCGTCGATCTCGTCATAGGTGACGCCATAGGCCTCCTCGTCGGGACGCAGCGGCCGCTGATCCTCGAGATCGGCGGTGGGCACCTTGAACACCAGATCGTCCGGCGCGCCGAGCCGCTTGGCCAGCAGTCGGACGCGGCGTTTGTTGAGGCCGGCAAGCGGCAGGATATCGGCCGCACCGTCGCCGAACTTGGTGAAGAAGCCCATGACCGCCTCGGCCGCGTGATCCGTGCCGATGACGAGACCGCCGAGCGCGCCGGCCAGAGCGAACTGGGCGATCATCCGCTGGCGCGCCTTGATATTGCCTAGGATGAAATCCTGTCGGCCGGCATCGGCGAAAGCGAGGCCGCCGTTTTGAGCGGCGGCCAGCATCGCATCCGCCGCCGCCTTGATGTTGACCACCATTGATCGGTCGGCGCCGATCGTGGCAAGCGCCCGCTCCGCATCGGCCTCGTCCACCTGGACGCCATAGGGAAGGCGCACGGCAATGAATTCTGCAGAGTGGCCGCTGTCGCGCAGCTCCCGCACGGCCTTCTGAGCGATGAGCGCCGCCGTCAGCGAATCGACGCCGCCGCTGATGCCGAGCACATAGCCGCGCATGCCGGAAGCGACGAGATAATCCTTGAGAAATTCGGTTCGCCGCTCGATCTCGTGCTCGGGATCGATCTCGGCGGCAACGCCGAGCTCGCGGATGATCTCGCCTTGTTCGTCGGACAGCACGGTCATGGGTCGTTTCCTCGGTGTTATGGAGTTCGCGGGCACTATGGCGGTAGGGAAGCGGAGCGGTTTCGGGCACGCCCGCCCTGCATAGTCGAGCGAGCGTTTAACGTTTAGGATCGATCGGCGAAGCCGAAATGATTGCGTGACGACATTGTTCCCGACGAACTGCAACCTGCGTGAGGCCAAGATGCAACGGGCATCTCAAACGCTCGTTACGTTGTCGTCGCCGAACGATTGATGACCGATTGCCGGCGTGGGACTGTTCCGCTTGGTGGGGCCGACGCGGATCTCCATTTTGCCACGCATGCCAGACGGCCTTCCAGTCCCCGAGGTTCGCAGTTTGTAATCGCTTATTGGGTCGATTGCTCCCGCTTCGCGGGACCTCTCCGGCCCTGCGCTTGCGCTCCGGGCGTTCGCAGTAGCAATCGATTCACCGGATCGATTGCTTCGGCTGCGCCGAACCACTGCTCACTCCTCGCTCTCACTCCTTCCATGGGCCCAGTTCATGTAGAGTTCCAGCGCCTTGCGGGTGACCGGGCCTTCCTGGAAATTGCGGTCGTCGAGGCGGGTGACGCCGACGACTTTGGAATAATTGCCTGTCGTGAAGATCTCGTCGGCTGCGAGGAAATCTTCGACCGAGAGCGTGGCTTCCACAACGTCGAATCCGGCCTTGCGCAAGAGGCCGATGACGCGGGCGCGGGTGATGCCGGCGAGGAAGGTGCGGTTGGCGGCCGGCGTCATTACCACGCCGTCGCACACCAGGAAGACGTTGGAGGAGGCGGTTTCGACGACGTTGCCGTTGAGGTCGCGCACCAGCGCATTGTCAAAGCCGCGGCTGCGGGCCTCGGCGATCATGCGGCCGCTGTTCGGATAGAGCGAACCGGTCTTCGCCTCGGTCATCGCCGTTTCCGGCGAGGGACGGCGATAGGGCGAAACGGTGAGGCTGGTGCCGCCATGGCCGCCCATCGGCGCCTCGAACAGGCAGAGCGCGAAGCGGGTCGATTCGGCATCGACGGAGACGACGCTGCCGGGCGAACCATGTTCACCCCAATACATCGGCTTGATGTAGATCGCCGTGGCGCCATCGAATTTGGCAATACCCTCCCAGGCGAGTGCGGCGATTTCCTCGGCCGATTTCACCGGCTTCAGGCCCATGGCGAGGGCGGAACGGTTGACGCGCTGGCAATGCAGGTCGAGATCCGGCGCGATGCCGTCGAACCAGCGGGCGCCGTCGAAGACCGAGGAGCCGAGCCACATGGCGTGCGAGGTCGGTCCGATCAGCGGCGGATTACCGGGGAGCCACTCCCCGTCGACATGAGTCCAGGTGGTTGAACGCGGTGATGTATCGACGGCCATGCTGCCCTCCCTATCAAATCGGGAAAGCAAAAGCCGCAGCGGCAAGCCCGGTCAAGGACAAATCCGGGTGGGAAATGCGGAAGCAAGAAAATGCCGGACCACACCGCCGGGCCGCAATATTCGTGCGCGGCGACGCGAGCTTCGACGATGGGTGCATCAGCAAAAATGATGGAATGAATGTTGGATCGGCCAGCTGCCGCATGCGATGATGATGAACCGCGGATAGCTGCAAGAAAGACGCCGATGAAAGCCATGTTCTACGAAGCCTTCGAACAAGCGCCCGAAATCCGCACCCTGCCCGATCCCACGCCTTCCGAGGACGGCGTCGTCATCGCGGTCGTCGCGAGCGGTCTCTGCCGCAGCGACTGGCACGGCTGGATGGGCCACGATCCCGATATCCGCCTGCCGCATGTGCCGGGACACGAGCTTGCCGGGCGGGTCGTCGCCACCGGCCGTGGCGTCATGCGCTTCAAGATCGGCGACCGGGTGACCGTGCCCTTCGTTTCCGGCTGCGGCCATTGCTCGGAATGCCATTCCGGCAACCAGCAGGTCTGCCCGAACCAGTTCCAACCGGGCTTCACCCATTGGGGCTCCTTCGCCGAATATGTGGCGATCGATTATGCCGACACCAATCTGGTGCATTTGCCCGATGCGATCGAGGATGCGACGGCGGCAAGCCTCGGCTGCCGCTTCGCCACCTCGTTCCGCGCCGTCGCCGACCAGGCGCGCACCGGGCCCGGCGAATGGATCGCCGTGCATGGCTGCGGCGGCGTCGGCCTGTCGGCGATCATGATCGCCACCGCACTCGGCGCCAATGCGATCGGCATCGACATATCGGAAGAGAAACTCGCCTTCGCGCGCGAATGCGGGGCAGTGGCGACGGTCAATGCGTCTGATGTCGCCGACGTGGCCGAGGCGGTGCGCGAGATCACCAAGGGCGGCGCGCATGTCTCGATCGACGCGCTCGGCCACCCCGCCACCTGCTTCAACTCGATCAAGAATCTGCGCCGGCGCGGCCGGCATGTGCAGGTAGGGCTGATGCTCGGAGAATACGCCACCCCGCAGATTCCGATGGCGCAGGTGATCGGCCACGAACTGGAAATCTACGGCAGCCACGGCATGCAGGCCTGGCGCTATGACGCGATGCTGTCCATGCTTTCGGCCGGCAAGATCGCCCCGCAGAAACTGATCGGACGCCGCGTCAGCCTCGAGGAGGCCGTGCCGGCGCTGATGGCTCTCGACAAGGCGGAGGCGACAGGGATCAGCGTGATTACGCGGTTTTCATAGGGAGCGTTTCCCCCTCCCGGCTGGGACGACCACGAGAGGAAGCGATAACTTTCCCGGAACGACCAATGACTCCTTTGGGGCCACTCCTTGATCGGAAAAGTCGAGAATGCGGAACAAAATTCGGAAGCACCCCAACAAGCAGAAATCGGATGAGCTTGATCTCTGCTATGGAACCTCAGCATAGCGGATGATGCTCTGATTTTGGACGTTGGCGACTAGTTCATCAGAACGAGACAAAAATCGGCGGAGCAAAGGAGAGGAATTTGAATCGTTGTATCCTAAGGCGAGATCAATTGTCGGAGGCACACCCTCAAGTGCTCTAGCAACGACATTTGGAGTCGGCATATTTTGCGCATAAAGCGGAATAAGCGTTATTCCACCTGTAGACACGACGAGCGACATTGCTGATGGTAGGCCTTCGCCTTCGTACTCTGCCTTGAGTGTGATCCCAACGTTCGACGCGTAATCTTGGATCACGGATTGCAATACGGGAGAAATTCTAGCCGAACTGACGTAAGTTTCGCGGGCAAGGTCCTGCGGTCGGATCTTTTTGCGCGACGTCAAGCGATGGTCCGCCGGCAGCACGGCGATCAGTGGCTCCTTTGCTAAAAACTTGAAGGACACACCAACACTCTGCGTCTCGGGGCGAAGGAAAGCGACGTCCAGCTTGCCTCGCATCAGTGCCAGAGCAAGGTCCGGGGAAGACTGACTGGACAATATGATTTCAACCTCCGGCGCTTCCTCACGAATAATGCGCAATGCATGGGGTAGCCACACGACCTCTTGCCCTGCGAGAAAACCGATAACGAACGACTGCTTTTCCGGCCGTTCTGCCCGCCGGGCCCCTTCCGCAGCCGCCTCGACTTGCAATAACGCCAGCCGCGCGTGATCAAGAAAAACTTTGCCGGCGGCGGTGAGCGTCACGCCGCGCGACTGCCGTTCCAACAGTTTTACACCGACTTCGGTTTCCAGATCGCGAATTTGCCTGCTGAGTGAGGGCTGGGAAGTGTGAAGCCGCCGCTCTGCTGCGGTCAGCAAGCTTCCCTCCTCCGCAACAGCAACAAAATAGCGCAAATGCCTGAGTTCCATTGGGCCCTCGCTATACCTTTAAGGCATAGCTCGAACGTAGAAGGTATTTGTCTTTAATAAAAGGGGAATTTAACCATCGTCGCAATTTCTGGATATAATCGAACCCGCCTCACCGAAGTACTTCTCAACCAACTCTGTCCAATCGGAGAGGAAACGCTAAATGTCGAAAGAGCCTATTGCAGTAGCTCGTCGATGAATGGCTCTAATTGATTGATTATGATCTTCAAATTAATGTTTAACCGCGCAGATGGAGCGACGCGATGCCTACAATTACAACCACGGATGGCATAAATATCTTCTACAAGGACTGGGGCTCAGGCCAGCCGATCGTTTTCAGCCACGGCTGGCCGCTGTCGGCGGACGACTGGGACGCCCAGATGACCTTCTTCCTTCACCACGGCTACCGGGTAATCGCCCACGATCGGCGCGGCCACGGCCGGTCCGACCAGCCCGGCACCGGCAACGACATGGACCACTGGGTTGCCGACCTCGCGGCCCTGACCGAGCACCTCAACCTGCGGGACGCGATTCACATCGGCCACTCCACAGGTGGCGGTGAGGTGGCTCGCTATGTCGCCCGCCACCCGGAGCGCGTCGCGAAGGCAGTACTGGTCGCTTCCCTGACGCCGAACATGTACCGGAGCGAGGACAACCCATCCGGTCAGCCGTCGGAGTGGTTCGAAGCGATCCGCGCGGGCGTGCTGGGCAACCGGTCGCAGTTCTTCCGGTTCGTCCCTGAAAACCCGTTCTACGGCTACAATCTCGACGGGGCCGAGCCTTCGGAGGCGATCATTGCGAACTGGTGGCGCCAGGGCATGGCCGGTGGTGCCCTGGCTCACTACGCGACCGTCGACTCTTGGCTGGAAGATTATACCGAAGACCTCAAGAAGATCACCGTGCCAGTGCTGGTGATGCATGGTGAGGCCGATCAAGTCGTCCCCTTTGCAAGTTCCGTGCCGCGTGTGGTCGACCTGCTCAAAAACGGGTCGCTGAAGACCTATCCGGGCTACCCCCATGGCATGCTGACCACACATGCAGATGTCCTCAACCCCGACCTGCTCTCGTTCATCAGGTCTTGACGACATCGACCGGACCGCGGCCGTCACCCAACGTCGGCCGGACGATCTGTCACCCGGAGTGCCGGGTGACACCTGTCGCCATCGACATGCCGGCATCGCTGGTCTCATCGACCAATCGCTAGGTTCACTGCACAGGCATATGATCTGTCACTGCCTGAGGTAACGGAACGGTTCTGCGGTTGGTGGACAGTTTCCGGTATTTTGACGGTGTTAGGTTGTGGTGGCGGAGAAACACCCGGTTGAAATTTGACAGATTGCGATAGCCCACCTCGAAGCAGATGTCCGTTATCGGTAGAGAGGTATCGGTCAATAGCTGGCCCGCCTTCCAGATACGAAGCTTATTGACGTGGTCGGTGAAGCTGTGGCCGCTGTTTTTCTTGAAGAATCGCGAGAAGGCGCTGTCGCTCATGCCGACCATGCGAGCCATATCAGGCAACCGGATATCCTCCGACAGGTTGGCGAACAGATATGCGAAGACCTGTTGCAGGGCTTCGAGCGAACCATAGCTCAGGTCCGGCACGTAAGCCTCCGAAGACAGCGTATCGAACTCGTCGGTGTCCCGCAGCAGCGAGAGCAATGACAGGAAGGTCGAAAGCCGCACCGAGCCGGACTGGAACTCCATGTCGAGTATCAGCGCCTCCGCCTGATCCCGCGCCCGGCCCTTGAAGGAGAGCCCCCGCTTTGCGCGGGCGAGAAAGTCACGCAGCCCCGCCAGTTCCGGCAGGAAGGCCGAAGCCTGCTCCAGCTTGGCCGGCAGAAACTGGATGACGATGTCACGTCCTGGAATGCGCTCATCCGGCCCGAGCGGCGTCACCCAGTCGTGCGGCAGGTTGCTTCCGATGACGGAAATATGGCCCGGGGTGAACGCGCCGACATGATCGCCTGCAAGTAGGACGCCGCTGGCGTTGGGAATATAGTGGATCTCCACCTCCGGGTGGAAATTCCAGACGTTGCGTTCCCACGGATAGTCGTCGCGGCGCCAGAGGAACGACTCGTCCGCGCCGGTCAAGACATATTCAAATCTCGCGACCGTCGGCGAAATAACTGACATTGCGCACATTCTCCCGTGCCTCCCAGCATGCCCCATACGCCGACAATCAATATTAGATTGTGCAACGCACACAAGAAATCATGAATAAATTCGGTATTTCGCGCATGAGAGTATCAGTATTGCGCAACGGCCGCGCTTGTGTCCACCCGTTCTTTCTACAACTATTGTGGTCCGTTGGGCGTCTTGGAGGAGAGTTTAGACGCACAACCGGACCGACTTTGCGATCCAAATGGAGGAGAACAATGAACAGTTTCGTCAAAGCCGTGGGCGTCGGCTTCATTTCGCTTGGCCTTTGGAGCTCGACCGCTCTTGCTCAGGATTCCTGGTGGAAGACTGCCGCCCAGCCCTATCAGGGCGCAACCATCCGGGGCATCTCGGAATCGACCCCAGCATCGAAATATGTCGAGCAGGTGCTCGGTCCGAAGTTCACCGAAGAGACCGGCATCAAGGTCGAATTCGAGGCGACATCCTGGGACCAGATGTACGACAAGGCGATCAAGGACATGGAGGCCAATACCGGCATCTATGACTTCGTCTATATCGAGCAGGACATCGTATATACGTATCTGGCCCGCAACTTCCTGGTCGATATCACCAAGTCGCTCGCCGATAATGCGAAAATCGCTTCGCCGGACTTCAAGCCGGAGAATTTCACCACTTTCCTGAACTATTTCAAGGATCCGAAGTCGGGCAATGTCATGGGTGTTCCCATGGAAGCATTCATCAAGCCTTATCTCTACCGCAAGGATCTTTTCGATGATCCGGCGATCCAGAAAGCCTACAAGGATTCCACCGGTGCGGATCTGAAGCCCGCGACGACGCATGAAGAGTATACCCAGATCGCCAAGTTCTTCACCGAATACGGCGCAGACAAGGAGCTCTGGGGAACCACCGTACAGGCCTCGTCGAGCCACCCCGCCGCCTTCTACGAATTCTTCGAGTCGGTCGCGCCGACCTTTGGCGTGTACAACTGGGGCATCGATGGCACGACCTTCGCGGCCACCGAAGCGAACGGCGGCCAGATGAACTCCGCCGCCGCGAAGAAGGCGCTCAACTACTGGATCGGCCTGCTGAAATACGCGCCGCCGGAATCGACGTCGTCCACTTGGGACGAGGTTGCCGGGACATTTGCCGCCGGCCGCGCAGCCCAAGGCCTCGTCTACGGTGAAAACGCTGCCTGGATCGCTACCGACGAAAGCAAGTCGACCGTCGTCGGCAAGGTGGGAGTGGCATTGCCTCCCGTCGAGGCGGGTGTCATGGAGGCAGCCGAATCCGGCAAAGGATATATCGGCTATTACGATGGTGGCGCGTTCGGCATCCCCCATTCGTCCAAGAACAAGGACGCGTCGCTGCTATTCCTGCAGTATATCGGTCAGGCTTCAGTGCAGACCGACTGGGCGTTGGCCGGCTCCCGCATCGTCATGAACTCGACCTACGACGATCCCAAGATCGTCGACCAGGACAAGAAGATGAACGGCTACTACACGCTGATGCGTGAGGATGGAAAGCTGTTCGCCGGAGCGCCGCCGTTCCCGTTCCACGCGCAAGTTCTGCAGGTAGTCGCGCCGTTCATCTACAAAGCGATCGTCGGTGAGATCAAGCCGGACGATGCGTTGGACCAAGCCGCCACCGCAGCCGAAGCTGAACTCGTGAAGCTCGGCTACCGCAAGTAAAAGACCGCACCTCCCAAGCGGTTGGCGGCCGCCTTCAGCAAGGTGGCCGCCCCTTTCCTGACTGCCGTTTTCGGGCCTGCCCGCGGCGCTGGTAGTCAGGCGAATTAGTGTCAAGGACGATCTGACGGAGCGCAGGATGAGACAATCCAACATCGGATGGCTGTTTCTAACACCAGCCACGCTAATCCTGTTCGTCGTCGGGTTCGTTCCCTTTATCTACATTCTCTATGTCGGCTTCTTCGACTGGAACACCAACGCAGTCGACCCAACCCTGCGCTGGGCCGGCCTTCAGAACTATCGCAGCCTCGTTTTTGACACGACATTCCTGAACTCGCTTGCGCGCACGCTGGTCTTCGCATTCTTCGTCGTTGTGAGCGAACTGTTGTTAGGCTACGTCCTGGCCCGCGCGCTGATGGCGGACCGCCTGTGGGGCCGGCAGTTCTTTCGCACGATCCACACACTGCCGATCGTTGTCGCGCCCATTGCAGTCGGCGCTACCTGGCGGCTGCTATGCGTTCCGGGCTTCGGCATCGTGCCCTACTACCTGAAACTGTGGTTCGGCATCGACTACAACATCTCGACCAATGCCTATCACGCCTTCGTCACCGCGATTATCATGGACCTGTGGCATTGGACGCCGTTCGTTACGCTGTCGCTCATGGCGGGACTGACCGCCTTGCCGAAAGAACCGCTCGAACAGGCGCAGATCGACGGCGGCAACAAGCTGCAGATTTTCTGGTACGTGATCGTTCCGATGTTGAAGCCGGTGCTGCTGACAACCGTCTTCATCCGGCTGATGGACGCATTGCGCTCGGTCGACGAGATCTGGATGCTGACCAAGGGTGGCCCGGCTGAGGCGACCCGGTTCATCGGCCTTCATATCTGGATCAACGTCTTTCCGAAGACCGATTACGGCTACGGTGCGGCCATGTCGCTGCTGACGCTATACGTCACGATCGTTCTGAGCTGGCTGCTGTTCGTCGCTATGACCGGCCGCAAGGGAGGTGCACAATGAGACGTTCCGGTATAGCGTCCTTCGTCCTTTGGATCTGTCTGACCATTCTGACACTGCTTCCGGTCTGGTGGATGCTGGTCGTTTCCATGCGCCCCCGCGTGAAGCTTTATTCGAAGTCGTTCCTCATCGACGATCTTTACTGGAACAATTTCCTGGCGGTGCTGAACAGCTCGACCTTCCTGCAGTATCTCTGGAATTCGCTGATCGTGGCGACATCGAACGCAGCGCTGGTGTGTGCGCTCGGCCTGCTCGCCGCGTTCGGGCTGTCGCGTTATAAAATCGGCGGCGGTGACAATGTGTTTTTCTGGCTAATCACCAACCGCATGGCGCCGCCAGCCGTGTTTCTGCTGCCGCTCTTCCTGCTGTTCACCAAGTGGTTCGTGTTCGGCGATTTCATGCTGTTCGACACGAAGATTGGCCTGATCCTGCTCTATTGCGTCTTCAACCTGCCCTTCGCCGTCTGGCTCTTGAAGGGCATGCTCGACGGGATTCCGCTAGAGCTTGACGAAGCGGCGCGGGTCGATGGTGCGACCACCGGCCAGGTGCTGTCCAACGTCATCCTGCCGCTGGCGCGGCCGGGGTTGGCCGTCACCTTCATCCTGACCTGGATTTTCGCCTGGAACGAGTACCTGTTCGCAGCGACCCTAACGTCGTCGGCTCACGCCAGGACCGTGACGACAGCGCTTGCTGAATATGTCTCGGTGACCGGAACGAACTGGGGCGAGATGGCAGCGATGGCGTTCCTGACCACGCTTCCGGCCCTCATCGTGCTCGGCTTCGTCCAGAAACACATCGTGACCGGCCTCACGTTCGGCGCATTGAAAGGGTAAGATGATGGCTGGCGTTCAACCCCAGAAGACCCAACGCGACGGATTCCTGCCTATCCGAACCAACGGCTTCGACAGGGGCTTCATCTCGGTCGTGATCCTAATCCTAGTGCATCTTCTCTGGATGCGCTTCCTGGAGGGCGTATTGCCCCTATGGGTGGCGACGGTGCTCTGCCTGGCGCTCGCCGTGTTCATTATCCGAAAGGGCTGAAGACATGAGATCACTCGTCCTCGAACGCAAAGACGAACTGCGCATTCGCGATCTGGACCCGAAGGAGGCGCTCGGTCCAACCGACGTGCGCATCGCCATCAAGACCGTCGGCGTCTGCGGATCGGACGTTCACTATTACACTCACGGCGCGATCGGCCCGTTCGTTGTGCGCGAGCCAATGATCCTCGGCCACGAAGCCGCCGGCATCATCGAAGAGGTCGGCAGCGCGGTACAGAACCTGAAAGTGGGCGACCGTGTTTGCATGGAGCCCGGCATTCCCGACCCTCAAAGTCGCGCGTCGCGGCTGGGTCTCTACAACCTCGATCCCGCGGTGCGCTTCTGGGCGACACCGCCGGTGCATGGCGTACTGAGACCGAGCGTGGTCCACCCGGCGGCCTTCACCTTTAAGCTTCCGGACAACGTTTCGTACGCCGCTGGCGCTATGGTCGAGCCGCTGGCTGTAGGCTTTCAAGCAGTTTCCAAAGCGAGGCTGACGCCCGGTGCGATCGCGCTGGTCACGGGCGCCGGGCCGATCGGCATGGTGACAGCGATCGCGGCGCTGTCGGCTGGTTGCGCCAGAGTTATCGTTACCGATGTTGTCGACGAAAAGCTTGCCGTGGCGCGAAAGCTCGGCCCTGCCATCATGACCGTCAACGTACGCTCGCAAGACCTGAAGAGTGTCATAGCCCGCGAAACCGACGGCTGGGGCGTCGATGTCGTCTTCGAATGTTCCGGCGCGGCCGACGTGATCGCCGACACGGCGCACCATGGTTGCCCCGGCGGCGCCATCGTCCTTGTCGGCATGCCCCTGAAGCCGGTCCCGCTCGATGTCGTCATCGCCCAGACCAAGGAGCTGCGCATCGAACACGTGTTCCGCTACGCCCATGTCTACCCGCGCATCGTCGCGCTGTTGGGATCGAACCAGATCAATGTCGACGCGCTGATCACCGATACCTACGCTTTCGAGGATTCTGTCGAGGCGTTCGATTACGCCGTGCGACCGAAGCCGTCCTCCGTGAAGATCCAGATCGAGCTTGGGAGGTAGCATGTACCTGCGGAAGTTGGATCTCAGTGGCGGATGCAGGATACACCTGGTGGTGAAGCTGCCCGTGGACCCGTCCCGAATGATCGGCGGCCAAGCCGCCACAACTGACTAAGGATTGACACATGGCGACGATCGAGCTCCACCAGGTCGACAAGCATTACGGCTCCTATCACGCACTGCGCAACATCTCGTTCGACATAGCCGACGGTGAGTTCGTCGTGCTGGTCGGTCCCTCCGGTTGCGGCAAATCCACGCTGCTGCGGTCGCTTGCCGGCCTTGAGGAGATCACCGGCGGCACGATCAAGCTTGGCGGAAATCGCGTCGACAACATCGCCGCCAAGGACCGTGACGTGGCGATGGTGTTCCAGAACTACGCGCTCTATCCGCACATGACCGTTCGGGAAAACATGGCCTTCGCGCTGAAATTGCGCGGCGAGAATCTTGCGGATCGCAATACCAAGGTCGACAAGGCTGCCGAGATGTTGCGACTTACGCCCTATCTCGACCGATATCCGAAGGCGCTTTCCGGAGGCCAGCGGCAGCGCGTTGCCATGGGGCGTGCGATGGTTCGCCGCCCAAAGGCGTTCTTTTTCGACGAGCCGCTGTCAAACCTGGACGCCGCGTTGCGCGTAGATATGCGTTCGGAAATCAAAACTCTTCACCAGCGCCTCGGCGCGACTTCCGTGTATGTCACGCATGACCAGATTGAAGCCATGACAATGGCGGACCGCATTGTCGTGCTTCGCGACGGCAAGGTGGAACAGATCGGTGCGCCACTAGAGCTTTACGACAGGCCGGCAAATATCTTCGTCGCCGGCTTCATCGGATCGCCGGCGATGAACATGCTGCCGGCCACAATCGATCTCTCCTTGAACTCAGCGCGGCTCGCTGACGGGTCGGCCCTTCCCCTTCCACAAGGCACGCGGGCGAGTAACGGCCAGGAGGTTATATACGGCGTACGTCCAGACCAGTGGATACTGTCGAATGGCGATGCGGGCGTACCGGCAACTGTCGAGTTGATCGAGCCCACGGGGGCCGAAATTCTGTTGGCAGTCCAATTGGCGGGCAAGCGGGTCTTGTGCGCCTTTCGCGAGCGCCACGCGCTGAAGCCGGGCGACAGGATACGGCTCGACGTCGATCCTGCCGCGGCTCATGTGTTCGACAGGCAAACCGAGCAAAGACTCTCGTTCTGAGCAACAGGCATCGGAAGGATCAACCATGTCGGACTTTACAGGAAAAACGGTCATCATAACCGGTGCTGGCAAGGGTATCGGTCGCGCCTGCGTTGAACTGCTCACCCACCGTGGCGCTCGAATCGTAGCCTTGTCGCGTACGCAGGCCGATCTGGATGATCTTGCGGCAAAGTTCGGCGCGACGGTAATATCAGTCAATCTCGCTGACAATGCAGCAGCACGCGCCGCCATGAAGAAGGCGGGATTGGCAGACGCGCTGATCAATTGCGCGGGAACCAACGTGCTTGAAAGCGTCATCGATATGACGGAGGCGGGCTATGAGCAGGTCCTCGGCATTAACCTGCGGGCCGCGCTGATTTGTGCGCAGGAGTTCGCGCGGGCTCGCATTTCAAACGGCGGCGGCGGTACGATCGTGAATGTGACCTCGATCGCCGGACATCGTGGTTTCGTGGATCACGTGGCTTACGCCGCTTCGAAGGCGGGACTGGAAGGCGCGACACGTGTGATGGCCAAGGAACTCGGCGCCTATGGAATCCGGGTCAATGCAGTGGCGCCTACGGTTACCATGACGGAGCTTGCCGCCAAGGCGTGGTCCGAGCCTTCCAAACGTAACCCGATGATTGTTCGCCACCCGATGGCGCGCTTTGCAGAGGTCGACGATGTCGCGCGCTCGATCGCACTGCTTATTTCAGAGGACGCAGCCATGATCAGTGGCGCAGTCCTGCCAGTCGATGGCGGCTTCCTTGCTGTCTGAAAATCAAAAGGCGAGACAAGACGATGACTAAATCACTCGAAGGAAAGATCGCTGCTGTAACCGGCGCAGCTTCCGGTATCGGGCTGGCGACGACCCGTGCGCTTGTCGATGCCGGCGCCAAGGTCGTGATGGTCGACTACAACAGACAGGCGCTGGAAACCTACGCTGCCGAGTTCGGCGACGCTGTAGTCATGCAGGTCACCGATCTTCTGGACGCCGCAAGTTGTGCAGCCATGGTGCCGGAAATCCTGGCAAAGGTCGATCACCTCGACATCATGCACTGCAATGCAGGATCCTACATCGGCGGGGATCTTATCGATACCGATACCGCGGCAATCGATCGGATGCTGAATCTGAACGTGAACGCCGTCATGAAGAACGTCCGCGATATCGCTCCGCATATGATCGAGCGCGGGACCGGGGACATTTTGGTCACTTGCTCCGTAGCCGGCCATGCGCCGATCCAGTGGGAGCCGGTCTATTCCAGCTCCAAATGGGCGATTACCAGTTTCGTCCAGATCATGCGCCGGCAGTTGAAAAACCACGGGATCAGGGTCAGCCAGGTCTCGCCCGGCCCGGTCGTTTCCGCTCTGCTTGCCGATTGGCCCGCGGAAAACCTTGAGAAGGCAAAAGCCAATGGGAGTCTGATCGAGCCCTCAGAGGTCTCCGATGCCATCATCTTCATGCTGACCCGCCCGCGAAACGTTACAATCCGGGACATGATTGTCTTGCCGACAAATTTCGACATCTAGGTAAGGAATATCAAGTCGTTGCAGAAGCTCAGTTCCGGGCTTCACGTCATAGGTCTGACTGCTTTGAGGCCTTTAGCGGCCTGGCAGCTTTTGGCTGCCGAAGAACGATAGCTGACGCGGGGCCGGCGCAGGCCCCTGCATGCTCTCCAGTGTCAGGCTGGGACCAAGCCACGCACCATACGGAACATCATCGGAAATGACCGGGGTCCATCGGGCAAGCCAACCAGATACCCAGCACGAACATGCTGTTCGATCGAACCTCGGGCGTCGTCAGAAAGTGCCATCAATGTGCTTGTGGTGCTGCCTGGGCCGTCTGTGAAGGTGGCCCAATAGTCCGCGAAGGACGCATACTCGCAATCCACGACAATGGGAATCTCGGTCACGCCAACGAGGCCGATCTTCCGCCACAACGTCGCCTGACCATCCGGCCAGAAGAGCTGGCGCCCTGCCCGCATGGATCTCAGCCTTGCGAAGTCGGTCTCAAGGACGGCGCCGGTGTTAATCACGAGGTCGAAGGCGGGCATGCCACCAAGGAACTGAGTAACGGCGGATGCGACCACACCGCCTGGACGGGTCACGCGCTTCATCTCCGAAACTACCTGTTCAATTTCCGGGATGACGTCCAAGGCAAGGGTGGAAACTGCCGCATCGAAAGAATTGGCGTCGAACCGCAGTTTCCGGACATCGCCATGTTCATATGCGATATTGGGGTGGGATCGTCGACGGCGGGCTCCTTCCAGGTATCCCTCCGATGCGTCAACACCGATCACATGCGCTCCCGCCTCGGCCAGTGCTTTCGACAACACTCCCGTCCCACATGCTACATCGAGCACGCGATCGCCCCGAGCAACATTGGCATGACTGAGAAATGGGCTTGCCAGATGTTCGCTCCAGCGCCCTATGAATGTCTCGTAGACGTCGGAATCAGCCCAATTATATCGTAGCTCTGCTGTTTCCATGGCTCGCCATGCTCCCTCGACCACGAATGGACCGTAACACGGCCATTCAGGTAGCGCGTATCGCCGTCACACCCAATCCAGCTGAACCTTATTAACGTTTCTCAAGAAAATATGACATAGCGGGAACCCATAAAATCACACTGGCCTTCTCGTCGATCGCTGCTCCGAGGTCCCGCTTGTCGGTCTGACCAATGTGATCCGCGCAGGTCGCGGTGAGACAAGACTCAGAACGCGGCAGGCCCGTGTCATTTTCACGCAGGCCGCCCTGGATCGGGGACCTTGCGGAAGCGGCCCGCTGCACCGATATCCGCCGCGACGCTTCATCAGGCATTATCCGTGCCGAAGCCATCCGGCGATCTTGCCCCGGCAACGGGGCGGTTGCCAAAGGCGGCGCAAAGGTCTAACGGCTGCGCCGGCAAGAAGGCGCCTACAAGAAAAGCCTCGTTAAGAAGAAGAAAGAGACATGATGTCCAACTCGTTTGTGAAAATGCCTGCCGAAAACACGAAGCGATATTTCGTGCTCGGCGAACGGATCGAGCGGCGGCTTCGGCTCCGCGGAACCTGGTTCAACATCTTCGACGTCACCGTGCCATCCGGCAGCCGAACGCCGAAACACGCGCATGCAAGCCCGGAAGTCTTCCGCATTCTCGAGGGCCGTTTGACGATCTGGCGGCTGACCGACAGTGGTCCCGAGGAGATCGAGGCCGGTGCTGGCGACATCGTCACGATCCCGCCATTCACGGTGCACGGCTATGCCAACCGCGGGACCGTTCCGGCAGTCTTTTCGGCCGTCGTCGATCGCGAGATGGCAGAGTTCATCGAAACGGAAGGCACGAGCGAGCCGCTGAAAGCCCCCTCGCCTGAGACCATCGCCCGGATGACGGCCGCTGCCAATGCTTATGGGATCACCATTCTGGCGGCGTGACATTCGAGCGCGTGATGCCGCAGCGTTCGGCGTTCGGCATCACGCAGGAATGCGTGAAGGCATGCTTGCCGCCGTTTTTCGAAACTGTCACATCAAGGCGCTATAAGGAATTCGCCTAGCGCCTCTTGCGCCGGACCTGTTTCACCGCCAAAATTGCGCCATGGCTGATAGCGACCCATCCAGTACAAGCTCCGCCCGTTCAAACCGGAAAGCCGCCGCAGAAGGTGCCGGCCCCTGTCGTAGACGGTGCGGCGATGTCTGCCTCGCGCCTCGCATCCAGCCGAGCTCACAGAAAGCTTTGCCGATGGGTGATGCGCATATATAGCGTCTCTGCGAAAGCTCCGCCGCCTCGCCTTATGCGGCATCAAAACCTCAACGAATAGGGTCCCTGTGTTTCTGGAAATTGGAATTGTGGCGTTTCTCACCATCCTGAATGGTGTGCTCGCCATGTCTGAGCTGGCTGTCGTGTCTTCTCGAACAGCCCGCCTGAAGGTCCTCTCCGACAATGGGAGCAAAGGTGCAGCTCAAGCCATCAAACTTGCCGAAAACCCCGGTCGCTTTCTTTCCACGGTTCAGATCGGCATCACGCTCGTCGGTGTTCTCTCCGGCGCTTTTTCCGGGGCCACGCTTGGCGGCCGCCTGACGGCATGGCTGGAGGCGCAGGGAATGTCATCGACGGCCGCTGACGCCATTGGCGTCGGCTCCGTCGTCGTGGCGATCACCTATCTTTCCCTGATCGTCGGCGAACTTGTGCCAAAGCAGATCGCATTGCGGGAACCGGAAGCAGTTGCGGCGAGGGTCGCGCCCGCCATGGCGCTGCTTTCACGAATTGCGCTGCCGCTCGTCTGGCTTCTGAACGCGTCGGGAAATCTGATGCTCAGGCTGCTCGGCCAGACAGGAAAAGCCGGCGACAACGTCTCTGACGAGGAGATCAAGACCGTTCTGGCCGAAGCGCAGTCGGCGGGCGTCATCGAAAGCGAAGAGTCGGCGATGATATCAGGCGTCATGCGGCTGGCGGACCGCACCGCCCGGGCGCTGATGACGCCGCGGCGGGACGTCGAAATTATCGATATCGACGACAGCCTCGATGAAATCCGGGCGCAGTTGCACCGGACGAAACGGTCTCGATTGCCGGTTCGCAAAGGCAGTTCCGACGAGGTGATCGGCATCCTTCCGGTCAAGGATTTTTACGATTCGATATCGGAACACGGCAGCGCCGATATCAAGGCTCTGACGCAGGACGTCCCGGTCGTATCAGACCTTGCAACCGCGACCAGCGTGATCGAAGCCATCAGGAAATCGCCTGTTCATATGGTGCTGGTGTTTGACGAATACGGCCATTTCGAAGGGATTGTTTCGTCAGGCGACATTCTGGAAGCGATCATGGGCGCGCTGCAGGAGGGACCGGTCGATGAGCAGGCCATCGCGCGTCGAGACGATGGTTCCTATCTCGTCTCCGGCTGGGCGCCGATCGACGAATTCGCCGAGTTCCTGAATCTCAAGCTCGAGGACGATCTCGAATATCAGACCGTGGCCGGCCTGGTGTTGGAGGAACTGAAACATCTGCCGGAATTGGGGGAGAGCTTCACGAGAGATGGATGGCGCTTCGAGGTCATCGATCTCGATGGCAGGCGCGTGGACAAAATCCTCGTGTCTGAAGTTCGCGACTGAGCTCTACGGGCGCAACATCGAAACGATCCGCATCCGCCACAGGAAAGACGTGGCCCGACATCAGGAGGTATCGCCATGGCATGGTCCGCCAGCCAATATGTCAAGTTCGAGGACGAGCGCACGCGGCCGGCGCGCGATCTTCTGGCGCAGGTACCGCTGCAGAGCCTTCGCCGCGCCGTCGACCTCGGCTGCGGCCCGGGCAATTCGACCGAGCTCATCATCGAGCGTTATGGGGCTGCCGGCGTCTCCGGCCTCGACAGCGACATCAACATGCTGGAGGCGGCCCGCAAGCGGCTGCCGGGCACAGCCTTCGTCGAGGCGGATCTTGGCAGCTGGCAGCCGACGGAGCCCGCCGATCTGCTCTTTGCCAATGCAGTCTTCCAGTGGCTGCCCGATCATCTCGACATTTTCGAGCGGCTAATGGACGGGCTTTGCGAAGGCGGCGTTCTTGCCGTGCAGATGCCCGACAATCTCGGCGAACCCTCGCATCTGGCGATGGAAGAGACTGCCCATGCCGGCCCCTGGAAGGCCGCCTTCGAGGCGAAGAGCGTGCGTCGCCAGCCGCTGGCACCGCCGTCCACCTATTATTCCAGGCTGATTGCCAAGGCGGCGCGCGTGGATATCTGGCACACCATCTACAATCACCCGATGGCCGATGCGGGGGCGATCGTCGAATGGGTCAAGGGAACCGGGCTGATGCCCTATCTCGCCCATGCCCGCGAGAGACATCGCGAGGCTTTTCTCGCCGATTATCTGGAACGGGTGGAAAAGGCCTATCCGAAGCTGTCGGACGGGCGGGTGCTGCTGCGGTTCCCACGGATTTTCATCGTAGCGGTGAAGAAATGACCGACTGCGGCCCGATGATGACTTCGCACCAATGGTTTCGAAGCTTGTGTCGATCATTCTGTCGTGGCCACGAAACCACTGCACATTTCCGAACGACGTGCTTTATTTGACGGCGGCCAGTCCGCCAGCCAATAGCGCATCCAGTTGGGCGATCTCCGCTGCGGTGAGGCTGATCCCTTCGGCTTCCGATTTGATGCGCGCGGCGAAGCGGCGCTGCGACGGAAGCCGCGCGCCTTGTCCCACAATCGTATCGAAGAGCACTTCGGCGCGCGCGAACGGATCGCCGGGGCGGCCCCTGGCAAAGGCTTCGGGTGACATCGCAATGATCAGTTCGCCATGGAACGGCGCCAAGGTCGTCGTGCCGAGGTAGTCTAAGACCTCGGGACTGGTGAGATCGCCGATCATGATGCCGGCGAGCAGCTCTATCATGGTGGCGATGGCGGACCCCTTATGGCCGCCAAAAGGCATCATTGCGCCTTCAAGCGCGGCCGCCGGGTCAGTGGTCGGATTGCCGGCAGCGTCGATGGCCCAACCTTCCGGCAGTTGCTTGCCGGCGCGCCGGTGCAGTTCGATCTCACCGCGCGCCGCCACCGACGTGGCAAAATCGAACACGTAGGGCGGCTGGTCTTTGCGAGGCCAGCCGAAGGCAAGTGGATTGGTGCCGAGCAGAGGCTTGCTGCCTCCGGATGGCGCAACCGTCGCATAGCTCGGACACATCACCAATGCCGCCAGGCCGTGCGCGGTCAGCGCCTCGACCTCGGGCCACAGGGAGGAGAAGTGCGAGCAATCGTTGATGACCATGGCGGCGATGCCAAGCCGCTTGGCGCGTTCCTCCAGGGCGGGTACGCCGAGTTCAAACGCCGCGCTGGCGAAACCGCCCCGCGCATCGACCCTGACGATGGCGCTGCCGTCATCCGGTGCAACGACGGGAGCGGCATCAGGCATCACCTTGCCCGCCTTTACCGTGCGCAGCGCACCCTCGATGCGGTATATTCCGTGCGACTTGCAGGCATCGCGTTCTCCGGCCACGATGACATGCGCCAAAGCCGCCGCCTGCTCCTTGTTCAATCCTGCGCGCTCGAAGATGGCAACGACTCGATTTTGCAGGGCTTCGATGCTCATGGTAACGGCTTCAGTCACGCAATTCTCCATCCAAGATCAAGTTCCGCTTTCGCCCGCCCTGCTTTTGGCCGCCAGTGACACGCTGGCAAGTCCTCCACGGCTTTGCAGCCCAGCTGCGCCATCGTTGCCCTCAGTTCGGCTTTCAGGACGTCCATCAAATGATCGCCGCCGCGACGCCCGATGGCGGCGCAAGCAAACAGGAATGGCCGGCCGATCAGCACAAAATCGGCGCCGAGCGCCAGCATCCGGGCGATATCGAGGCCGGAGCGCACGCCTCCGTCTGCGAGCAGCAAGACCTTGGGGCCAAGTCGTGCGCGGATTTCACCGATGACCTCCGCCGCCGACGGCGCGGCATCGAGTTGGCGTCCCCCATGATTGGAGAGGATCAGACCATCGCCGCCCAAGGACATATATTCCTCCGCTTCGTCGGCGCGAAGCACACCCTTGACCAGGATCTTGCCTGGCCATGCGTCTCGGATTTTCTTGAAGCGCTCGCGCGTGACGTGACCCGTCATCACCCTGCCGACAAATTCGGCCGCGGCGGCAAGGCTCGAGCCCTTCGGGTAGTAGGGCGATAGATTGGCGAAGTCGGGAGCGCCGTTTTGCAGAATGCCCATCGCCCATGACGGACGCATCGCCACCTGCATGATCGTCGAAAGGTCATAGACCGGCGGGATGCTCAAACCATTGCGGATGTTGCGCTCGCGCCGCGTGGACGCTGGAATGTCGACAGTCACGACAAGAACGTCGTAGCCCGCTCTGCGCGCCCGCTCCACCATGTCCTCTTCCATGGCGGGATCATTGAGTGGATAGAGCTGGAACCAAGTGTGATCACCGCCTGCAGGGCGGATCGTCTCAAGCGAGGTGTTGGCGAAAGTGCTGAGGATATAGGGAAGGTTATGCTGCCTGGCAGCCTGTGCCAGCGGCAGCTCCGACCCGGGCCACAGAAGGCCGGCCAGCCCAAGCGGGGCGACGGCAAATGGCGCGTCGAAACGATGACCGAACAGGCTTGCGCCGATATCGGGCTCGTCAGCGTCGGCCAGGTAGCCCGGCATAAGCACCACCTCTTCCATGGCCGCCAGATTGCGCCGAACGGAAGCTTCGCGCCCGAGTCCGCCGGCGAGATAGTCCCAAGCGAAACGCGGCATGCGTCTTTGGGCGGCTTTTTCCATGTCGGCGACGCAGGGAAACCGTCGTTCTAGCGCTAGGTCCATCTCGGGTGCTTCGATGTTGAGGAGGTAGGGACGGCTGACGCCCTCCGTTCCGTGGGGGACTGGTTGCTTCGATCAGGGTTCGTTTGACGTCATCGCGCCAAGCAGTTTCGGCAGGTCGCCGAAGCGCGCGACGAGGCTGAAGACGATCGCTGCGGTCGCCACGAACAGGATCGTCACCGCCGCCATGGTCGGCGTGTAGCCGTATCGCAGCGAATTGAAGATCTTGATCGGCAGCGTTTCCAGCGTGAAACCGACCGTCATGTAGGCAACGATGTATTCGTTGAGCGACAGCACAAAGGCAAAAGCGTAGCCCGACACGATGTACGGCGAAATTAGCGGCAGAACGACGGTTCGGAACACAGTACGGTCGTCGCCTCCCAAGGTCGAGGCGGCCTCCACCAGCGAGCGGTCGATCGCCGAAAAGCCGAGCGAAATGGTCACCAGCGGCAGCGTGACGAAGAAAATGGCGTGGCCGATCACCGCCGTCCAGGGTTGCCCGTAGAATCCGGTCGTGGCCCAGAAAGTCAGCAGTCCGAGCGCCGTGATAACCGGCGGCAAGGTAAAGGGCGCCACGCCAAGCAACTGGAAAATATTGGCCCAGGGAGCGTGGCGGCGCCAGAGGAACCAGGCGAGCGGCAAGGCGATCAGCACCGCAAGCGCCGCCGACGACAGCGCCAGCACAAGCGACGCGATCAGCGCGTTGCGCCATTCCATATCGAGAAATATCTGGCCATACCAGCCGAGCGAGAAGCCTTGCGGCGGGAAGGTCAGGCTCTGCTTGGCATTGACCGAAACGCCGGCGACAATGATCAGCGGCAAAGCGAGAAACAGTCCGACGACCCCGAAAAGAACGTTGCGGAGAATGGTCATTTAGTCGCTCCTCCTCGGCGGCCAACGAGCAGGGTGAGCGCTACAAGGGCCAGTGTGACCAACACCAGGAAAACCGCCATCGCAGCCGCGAAGGGCATGTTCGACTGATAGATAGCCTGGTCGGTAATGTGCACGGAAAGCGTCCAGTGCTGCGGGCGGCCGAGCAGTTGCGGCAACAGATAGGACCCGAGCGCGAAGATGAAGACCATGATCAGCGTGGCGAGAATCGTGTCGCGCAACGCAGGCACGACGACGGTGAAGAAGGCCTTGACCGGCGAAGCGCCAAGCGTACGCGCGGCCTCCGAAAGCGTCGGATCAAGCCGCACCAGCGCTGGGTAGAGCACCAGGACCGTGTAGGGAAAGGCCTGATAGACCATGCCTGTGACGACGGCTCCGATGCTTGGCGTCAGGGCGACTGCCTGCTGCATGAGGCCGAGCCATACAAACAGGTTGGTGATGCCGGCCGTGCGCGAAAACAGCGTCGACCAGGCGAAACCGATGATTACCTCAGACAGGGACAGGATCGAAAGGAGTGCGACCAGCCAGGCCACCTGAGTGCTCCGCTTCATGCGGATCAGCAGGTATGTGAAAGGCAGGGCCAGAACGACACAGGTCGCGGCCACCGCGATCGCAAGCAGCAGCGAGAAGCTGAGCACTCCCCCGAAGAAGGCTGAGAGGAAGCGGATATAATTGTCGAAGACGAAATCAGGCGTGTAGAAGCCGCCCTGCTGGCGTTTGAAGAAGCTGACGGAAATCATCGTGCCGAAAGGCACGACGAAGAAGACGATCAGCATGATCGCCGGGAAAGCAAGCGGGGCATAGTCGCCGAGCGTCTGCGGGGGTTCGCGTCTCATTGCTCGAGCACCACGCAATCCTTGTCGGTCAGCGCAATGCCCACCCTCTGGCCCACCGCCACGTCAGGGCGCTCGCGCGGCGTCGAGACCGCAATGAACTGCTGACCGCCGACATTGACAAAGGTTTCGACGACGCCGCCGAGATCGCGCACGAAGGTGACCTCGCCCGTCAATGCGCCGGCCTCGGGCGGCCCCAGGCGCACGTCTTCCGGCCGGATCGAAAGCGTGGCGCGCTCGATACCTGCCGACAGCGACAGGGCTGCGACCGGCTGCCCCAATATGCTGACTGCGCCGCCCTCTCGCCTGGCTTCGACCAGATTTGTCTGGCCAATGAAATCCGCGACGAAGCTGTCTGCCGGCCTGCGATAAATCTCCGTCGGCGACGCCGCCTGGCGTATCTGACCGCCGTTCATGACCACGACCGTATCGGCCATGGTCATCGCCTCACGCTGGTCGTGCGTGACGGCGATCGTGGTGATGCCGAGCCGCTGATGAAGCTGGCGAAGCTCCACCTGCATGGCTTCGCGCAGCTTGGCATCAAGCGCTGACAGCGGCTCGTCGAGCAGAAACAGTTTCGGCGAAATCGCCAGTGCCCTTGCGATTGCGACGCGTTGCCTCTGGCCGCCGGAAAGTTTCGACACGGAGCGGTCAGCGTAGCCCGGCAAATAAATCATCGCCAGCAGCTCTTCGACGCGCTTCGCCTGCTCGTCCTTCGGACGGCCGCGAATGCGCAGTGGATAGGCGATATTCTCGCCTACCGTCAGGTGCGGGAACAGCGCCAGCGACTGGAACACCATGCCAAGCTCGCGCTGGTGCGTCGGCGTCCTGGTGATGTCTTTCCCGTTGAGCGTGATGCGGCCCGAGGTCGGCAGATCGAGACCTGCGATCATGCGCAACAAGGTCGTCTTGCCGCAGCCGGAGGGGCCGAGCAGACAGACGAATGCCCCGTGCGGCACCGTCAGGTCGACATTGTCGACGGCGCGAATGACGTTGAAGTCCTTGACGATATTCTGAAGCGTGAGTCCCGACATATGCCTCTTCCCGACCGAAAGGCAGGCCCCTGAACGGGGCCCGCGAAAGCACAATGAGCGTCAGCTGGCGATCATTTCCGTCCACTTCTCGTTCAGCCAGTCGGCCTTGGAGAGATACATGTCGTAGTGTGGGATGATCGGTTCGATGTCGGAGGAAACCGCCGCAAATTCCTTCTCGGTCAGATCGGTCGTTTCGCGCTTGACCGTTGGCGACGTGCCCACCTTGCGTGACAGCACGGCCTGGATGGACGGCTGACACATATAGTCGATGAAGATATGCGCCTCTTCCGTCTTCTTCGACGCCTTCGACAGCGCCCACGAACCTGCGTCCTGAATGCCGCCCTCCTTCGGGAAGGTCGAGCGAACGGGCTGGCCGTCCGCGGCGGCGAGGCCGGTCACGTCGTGATAATACTGTCCCATTGGGATTTCACCCGACTTCAGCGCCTGTTCGAACTGCGCCTCGTCGCGATACCACAGTCGGACATTCGGCTTCAGCTCGGCCAGCTTGGCGAAGACCTTGAGGATACTCTCCTCAGTGTCGAGGGCCTGGGCGCCGCCGAAATAGGTCTTTGCCGTCACGTCGAGCAGGAAGGAGTTGGACACGAGCGCCAGCAGACCGAGCTTGTCGGCATTGGCAGGGTCCCACAGCGCTGTCCAGCTGGTCGGCGCTTCCTTGTAAACATCTGTGTTGGTGACCAGGGTGATGAACCATGAGACCGCGCCGATGCCGGCGACGCGGCCATCCGGATATTTGTTGATGAAGCGCTCAAGCAGGTTGCTGGAATTCTTGATCTCCGCGAGATCGAGCGGAGCCCAGAGCTCTGTGGCCTGGCCCTTGCGCATCGACACCTGCGACATCATCGAAACGTCAGCCGGCGCCTGACCTGCCTGGGCTGCCTGCTGCATCTGCACCAGCCAGGCCTCACCGGTCGGCTCTGCGACGGATTCGACCGCGATGCCGGTCGCCTTGGTGAACTCCGGAAAGATGTTCTTGTCGAACGAGTCCTTGAAGTAGCCGCCATAAACACCGACCTTCAGCGACTTGTCCTGGGCGCGCAGCACGTTGGGCATTGCCAACATGGCTACACCAGCACCTATTCCGACGCCGAGCACGGTACGGCGGTTCATTGTCAATTTCGTCATCGTCTTTCTCCTAACCGATGCGGCACGCCGCTTCCCTCTTTCAATGTATTCGAGGCCTTTGCGGCCTTCTTGTCGTTCCTGGCCTTGGGCTGCGGCCAGGCCCGTCACGCGGTACGGCGGATTGCCGGGCTGAACGCCATCAGGCTCAATATTTCGAACAGCATCTGCGCGCCGGCATGGGCTGTGTTGGTGGTAGCGTCATACTGGGGCGCAACCTCGACGACATCGCCGCCGACCAGGTTCACGCCTTTGAAGCCGCGGATGAGCTCCAGGACCTCGCGGGTGCTGAAGCCGCCAATCTCCGGCGTGCCGGTGCCCGGCGCGAAGGAAGGATCGAGGCTGTCGATGTCGAAGGAAAGATAGGTCGGCCCGTCACCGATGATGGCCTTCGCCTTCTCGATGATTGCAGGGATGCCCATTGCCGAGATCTCCTCGGCATGGATCACCGTCATGCCCGAGGCATAAGAAAACTCCCAGAGATATTCCGCCGAGCCGCGAATGCCGATCTGAATCACGCGCGTCGGGTCGAGCACGCCGTCGAGCACGGCGTTGCGGAACGGTCCGCCGTGGTGGAACTTGGTCAGGTCGTAAGCACCGCCGGTGTCGCAATGGGCGTCGATATGGATCATGCCGACCGGCCGCTCCTTGCCGACGGCCCGCAGAATCGGATGGGTGATCGAGTGGTCGCCGCCTACCGAGAGCGGCAGCACCCCTGCGGCAACGATCTGCGCGACGCGTTTTTCGATATCCTCATGTGACAATTCCAGACGGTAGCGGCTCTGAAACGCTACGTCGCCAATGTCTGCCACGCGCAGTTCCTGAACCGGCGCGCAGCCGAGCACATGGTTGTAAGGACCGATGCGCTCAATGGCGCGCAACGCGCGCGGTCCAAAGCGCGAGCCCGGGCGGTTCGTCACGCCGAGATCCATGGGCACGCCGAGGATCGCCACCTGCAGATCACCGAAATCCGGATTCTCGTTGTCGACCTGCATCAGCGGGGCGGAGAGGAATGTCGGGATTCCCGAATAGGGCGCGAGCCGGGTGCCGCTCTTGTTAAAAATCTTCTCCGCTACCTTGCGGAACTCCGGATGGTGCAATTCACCGCCGTGGCTGTCGCCATATCTGGTTCGGAGTTCGGAAAGCTTGGTTTCATTCCAGGACATGGCGGCCTTCTTGAGGATGACGATGCTGCGATCAGGATGGCAAATCGGTCCTCGGCTGCAGCTCTGCCGCAGAGGCCGATGGCTTCTTCAGTGATTGAACGGCAAGCTCGCTGGAAAATCAATTGATATTAATCTACAGTTTCATGCGATTTTTTCTCACAGGTCGTTGTCTCATGTCCAGCCGTCTGCCGCCCCTCAACCCGCTGCGCGCGTTTGAGGCCACTGCCCGCCATGGATCGGTTTCCGCCGCAGGCCGCGAATTGAATGTCACCCACGGCGCGATCAGCCATCAGATACGCACCTTGGAGGAATCGCTCGGCGTGCGCCTGTTTGAGCGCGGTGGCAAATGGTTGAAGCTGACCAGCCAGGGCGCGTTGCTGATGCCGGTCGTCTCCAACGCATTTTCGGAGATCGCAGCAGCGAAAGCCGCGATGACCCGGCCGGCGACCGGCGGCACGCTGCGGGTAACCTGTGTTGCGGCGGTGCTGTCGCTCTGGCTGATGCCACGGCTGCAGGAGTTCACCGATCAATACCCCGATATTCAACTCGACCTGCGCGCCTCGAATGACCCGAACAATCTGAGTTCCCCGAATGTCGACCTGTGCATTCTCTACGGCGGCGGCAACTGGCCCAATTATTGGTCGCGCCTCTGGAGCCGGATGGAGCTCTTCCCCGTCGCCAGCCCGGCCCTCATGAACAGGCGGCCGCTGCGTTCCCTACGCGATCTGCGCGACCACATGCTCCTGCATGCCGATCGCGGCAATGAGTGGAACACCTGGCTCACCGCAGCCGGCGTTTCGATGCCCGCGCGCCAGCACATGATGAGCGACGCGCGCCTGTCGATCGAGGCCGCCATGTACGGCCATGGCATTGCGCTCGGCGACAACATCACCACCGCGCACATGATTGCACGGGGCGAGCTGGTCGCGCCATTCGATCTTACGGTTCCGGCCAATGACGCGGTCTATGTGGCCTGCCGATCCGAGGCTCAAGCGACGCCAATCGTCCGCGTCTTCATCGACTGGTTCTATGCTTCGCTAGTCCGCAACTGAGCATGGGTTGAGGCTGCTTGGCTGAGCGCCAACCTTGACATCGCCACGCCCGCTGCAACTCACCGGCTCTCGGCACTCCCGCCGCCCCAGTGTGTCAAATGGGCGTTACATCTCGCCACTTATGTTGCCGCGAAACCGGCAGGCAGTATAGTCGGCGGCAAAATCGGAGACGACACACATGCACGCTGCCCCTACCCCGCCGGTCACCCTTGTCATCTTCGGCGCCACGGGCGACCTGACGCGCCGCCTCCTGGTGCCGGCGATCATCAACCTGACGCGCCAGGGCCTCGTTGGTGAGGACCTCAGCATTCTCGGCATCGGCATCGAAGCGGGCGACGATGAATTCCTGCGCGGGCGGCTCGATGCCTTCCTCAATCATCTGAACGGAGACGAGCAGACGGTCAAGGACCAAGCCTGGGAGAGCCTGCGCCGGCGCATTTCCTATATGTCGGGCGATTTTACCAAGGATGACATCTTTATCGAAATCGGCAAGCGGTTGGGGCCGAACGCCAATGCCGCCTTCTATCTCGCGGTGCCGCCATCCTTCTTCGGCATCATCGTTGAGAAGCTTGCCGCCCATGGGCTCACCGATGAAAGCGAGGGCGTCTTCCGCCGCGTCGCGATCGAGAAGCCGTTCGGCACCGATCTCGCCTCTGCGCGGGCGCTCAATGCGCAAATCCTCGCCGAGATCGGCGAAAGCCAAGTCTACCGGCTCGATCATTTCCTAGGCAAGGAGACGGTGCAGAACCTGATGACGGCGCGTTTCGCCAACATGATCATTGAGTCGCTGTGGAACAGCCGCTATATCGACCACGTGCAGATCACCGCCGCCGAGATCGTCGATATCGGCGGCCGAGGCAAATTCTACGATGCCACGGGGGCGCTGCGCGACATGGTGCCGAACCATCTCTTCCAGCTCTTGGCGATGATTGCCATGGAGCCGCCGAACAGCTTCGATGCAGAGGCGATCCGCAACGAGAAGAGCAAGGTGCTGAAGGCACTGCGCATCTATACGCCAGAGGAGGCAAAGACGCATGGCGTGCGCGGCGCCTATGCGGCCGGCCCGTTGAACGGCGTCGATCTTCCCGCCTATCGCGACAGCAAGGATGTTTCGCCCGACAGCCGGACCGAAACCTATGTGGCGCTGAAGCTCTATGCCGATACCTGGCGCTGGGCCGGCGTGCCCTTCTATTTGAGAACCGGCAAGGCACTGACGGCACGCGACACCGAGATCGTCATCACCTTCCAGCCGGTGCCCTTCGCGCAGTTTCGCGAGACCGAGGTCAATCGCCGCCTGCCGCCGAACCGGCTGGTGATCCAGGTACAGCCGGACGAGGGTTTGAGCATGGAAATCTCGATCAAGTCGCCGGGGCTTTCGGTCGATACGACGCCCGTGTCGCTCGATTTCCGCTATGCGGACAAGTTCGATATCGGCAAGACGACGGGTTATGAATCGCTGCTCTACGATCTCTTCATCGGCGACCAGACGCTGTTTCAGCGCGCCGACGGCATCGAGGCCGGCTGGGCGGCGGTGCAACCCTTCCTCGACATCTGGAGCAAGGATCCGAGCACGCCCGAAGCTTACGCGCCGGGCAGCATGGGTCCCACCTGCGCCGACGAGCTCATCGAGCGCGACGGACGCAAATGGCACGAACTCGGGGTCATCCTGCACCGCGACAGCCAGAACGGCAAATAGGGCGTGCCTGATCATTGACCTTCGCGGCACGCCGGGCTGACGGAGGCGCCGCTGTTGCCGCCCTGCGTGGCAAGCGCGCCACGGGCCTTGCGCGGCGGGCAGCGCGCCCAGTCGACGCGGCCGCTCGGAACGCCGTTGTCGACGCTGCCTGTTTCGATCGAGTCGAGCGGGATGACCAGCCCGGCTTGCGGCTCCGCGCCCGGCGCCGTGCCGAGCGGCGGCGTGCCATCGAAGCGGCCGCTGGCATCCATGCCCATGTTCGATTGGGCAAGAACCGGACCAGAAAGGCTGAGGAGAGCGATCGACGTTGCTGCAATGAACCTGCGCATGATGCTGTTCCTTCTGATGTCAACGATGCGGCAGAAACAGCAATTCTACTCCCTTGTTCCCTCTGGAGCGAGTACGGGCGATCAAAGTTTGGCGAGCAGATTCAAAACGTCCTTGGGGCTCAATCACGCCAGCGCGACAGCAGCGTCTCGAGGCCCGTGGGAAAGAGATCGAGGCCGGCGTCACGCAGCATGTCGCGACCGAACCAGCGCGCCGTCGCCGCCGTTTCGTCCAGTTCGCAATAGCGGATCTCGGCGCGCTCGTAGAGGGCTTGATCGGCCAGTTCGACATCGGCGGCGAAGATGAATTCATGGCCGATCGAACCATGGTGTTCGAAAATATTTTCGAGAACATGCCAGGGGCCGACGATGCGGATTTCCGTGCCGAGCTCCTCCCGGATTTCGCGATGCAGGGCCTGTTCGCGCGTCTCGCCGAATTCGATCGAGCCGCCGAGCGGCCGGACACCTTTGATGCGGCCACTGTCATCTTCCACTTCCGCGGCGAGCAAGCGGTTCTCTCGCCAGGCAAGGCCGATCACCTTCACCCTGATCTGCTGCGGCGGGCGCCAGACGGTCATGCAGTTCGTCCATCTTGAGAGCTTCAGGGAGCGATAAAAGTAAGCCCCGCAGCGGCGGCGCGGGGCTCTTGCCGTTCTGTCGTCGTTCAGACGAACTGGCTGAGGCCGGGGACGGAGGCGACGACTTCGTCGACGACCTCTTCGCCGGCATATTGCTTGGCGATCGCAATGGTCTCCTTGGCGAGCGAGGTGATCTCGCCCATGCCGAGGCCCTCGCCCATTAGCTGCTGGCCGAGCCCCATGATGCCGCCGCCGCCAAGCGAGCTCATCAGCCCGCCGAGCAGACCGCCGCCGCCGGCACCGGCGCCATTGAACTGGGCGACGAGATCCGCGCCGCCGGGGATGGCCTCGATCATCCGGGCAACGGGGCCGTCAGCGGCCTCGCGCTGCAGGAAGCCGAGCATCATGCCGAGCGCCTTCTCCGCCTGCTCCGGGGAAATGCCCACGCGATCGGCGATTTCAGTCACAATTCCATTCATCGTCAGCCTCCTCATATTTTTTACGTTAACGTCAACGTTAATCGAGATTCGAATGCAACTCAAGCCAGCGGTTTCGCTTTCGATGCAAACAGTTGTCCGCATTCGCCTGCCTGCTTATAACAGGGAAACAATGGTTCGATGAAGGCGGCGCAAGCCAGACCTTCTCAACAAGCGGCGGCAGGGCCGAAGGGAGATTGCGATGATCGAGGACGGCAAGATTTTCATCGGCGCGAGCCGCAATCCCGACGACAGCATCAACAAGCCGGAATATCTCGACCTGAAGTTCGGAAACCGCCACGGTCTCGTCACCGGCGCCACCGGCACCGGCAAGACAGTGACGCTGCAGGTGCTGGCCGAAGGTTTTTCGCGGGCCGGCGTTCCGGTCTTTGCGGCCGATATCAAGGGCGATCTTTCCGGCATCGCCGCCAAAGGCGAGCCCAAGGATTTTCTCACCAAGCGCGCCGAGCAGATCGGTTTCACCGATTACGAATTCGACCAGTTTCCGGTGATCTTCTGGGATCTGTTCGGGCAGAAGGGCCACCGGGTGCGCACCACCGTCGCCGAGATGGGGCCGCTGCTGCTCGCCCGGCTGATGGACGCTTCCGAGCCGCAGGAAGGCGTTATCAACATCGCCTTCAAGATCGCCGATGAGGCCGGCCTGCCGCTGCTCGATCTCAAGGATTTCACCTCGCTTTTGAACTATATGGGCGAGAATGCCACCGAGCTTTCCAGCCAGTTCGGCCTGATCTCCAAGGCCTCGGTCGGTTCGATCCAGCGGGCGCTGCTCGTGCTCGAACAGCAAGGCGCCGAGCACTTCTTCGGTGAACCGGCGCTGAAGATCTCCGACATCATGCGCACCCACACCAATGGTTACGGTCAGATCTCGGTGCTTGCCGCCGACAAGCTGATGATGAACCCGCGGCTCTATGCCACCTTCCTGCTGTGGCTGCTGTCAGAGCTGTTCGAGGAACTGCCGGAAGTCGGCGACCCCGACAAGCCGAAGCTGGTCTTCTTCTTCGACGAGGCGCATCTGCTCTTCAACGACGCGCCGAAGGTTCTGATCGAACGCGTCGAGCAGGTGGTGCGGCTGATCCGCTCCAAGGGCGTCGGCGTCTATTTCGTCACGCAGAACCCGCTCGACGTGCCGGAAACGGTGCTCGCCCAGCTCGGCAACCGCGCCCAGCATGCGCTGCGCGCCTATTCGCCGCGCGAACAGAAGGCGGTGAAGACGGCCGCCGATACGTTCCGCCCGAACCCGGCCTTCGACTGCGCCACCGTCATCACCAACCTCGGTACCGGCGAGGCGCTGGTCTCGACGCTGGAGGCCAAGGGCGCGCCGTCGATCGTCGAGCGCACGCTGATCCGCCCGCCGTCGGGCCGCGTCGGCCCGCTGACCGATGGCGAGCGCCAGCAGGTGATGGACAGGAGTCCCGTCCTCGGCGTCTATGACGAAGACGTCGACCGCGAATCCGCCTTCGAAATGCTGGCGGCGCGGGCAAAAAAGGCGGCGGAAGCAGAAGCCGCCAAGCGGGCGCAGGAAGAAGCGGCCGAACAGCCGGGCACGACCTCCGGCTGGAACCTGCCGGGCTTCGGCGGCGATGACGACAACCGCCAGGGCCGGGGCCAATCGCGCGGCAGGTCTTCCGGTTACCAGCGCGAAACGGTGGTGGAAGCGGCGATGAAGAGCGTCGCGCGAACCGTCGCCACCCAGGTCGGCCGGGCGCTGGTGCGCGGGATCCTGGGGAGCTTGAAGCGGTAGGCATTTGCCGCGGCAGCGCGCTTGAGCCCCTCATCCGCCTGCCGGCACCTTCTCCCCGCTCGCGGGGCGAAGGGACCAGTCCGCGACCTCTCCGACCCTCACGAAGCTCTCGCGTGGCACGTCCCCCTCGCCCCGTTTACAGGGAGAGGGGCAGCCATCAGGTCTGCTTGAAAGAATGCAGAATCGCCACTTTGCCTTGAACCCAACGCCTTCCTCCCCTAAATTCCCCGCCATCGACCATTTCAACAGGATGTGTGCAGCAATGGATTTCAACCCGATCGCAATGCCAGTTCGCCTTGCCAACGGGGAAATCCATATCGATGTCTGCATCCATCACTCTCTCGCAAATTTCCTGGGCCACGCCTGACGGGCGGCCGCTTTTTTCCGATCTCGATTTCAGTTTCGGCAGGGACCGCAGCGGTCTTATCGGACGCAACGGCGTCGGCAAGACGACGCTGCTGAAGCTTATCTCCGGCGATATTCGGCCGCAGTCGGGATCGATATCGATCAGCGGCAGCCTCGGCATGCTGCGCCAGAGCGTTCAGGTTGCGGCCGACGAAACCATCGCCGATCTCTTCGGCGTGGCCGCGGCGCTCGCACTTCTGCGTCGTGCCGAAGCCGGCGCGGCAACGGCCGACGAGGTTGCCTCGGCGGACTGGTCGCTGGAGGCACGCATCGCAACCGCGCTCAACCGAACGGGACTCGACGCGGAGCCGGAGACGCCGCTTGCCGCACTCTCCGGCGGGCAGCGCACACGTGCGGCGCTTGCCGCGCTCATCTTCAGCGAGCCGGATTTCCTCCTGCTCGACGAACCCACCAACAATCTCGATCGCGACGGCCGCGCGGCGGTGATCGCGTTGATTTCAGGCTGGCGGGCCGGCGCCGTCATCGTCAGCCATGACCGGGAATTGCTCGAAAGCGTCGACCAGATCGTCGAACTGACCTCGCTCGGCGCGACGCGCTACGGCGGCAACTGGAGCCATTACCGCGAGCGCAAGGCCCTCGAGCTTGCCGCCGCAGAGCATGATCTTGCCGATGCCGAAAGGCGCATGGCGGAGGTCGCCAGGAAGGCGCAGGCGAACGTGGAGCGTCAGGCACACAGGGACAGCGCCGGGCGGAAGATGGCCGCCAAGGGCGGCATTCCGCGCATCATGCTCGGCGGCATGAAGGAGCGGAGCGAAACCACCGGCGGCGACAATGCGCGTCTTGCCGAAAGACGGCGCACCCGGGCGCTCGAAGAGGCAAAGGCGGCGCGCGAGAAGATCGAGATCCTGCAGCCATTGTCGGTGAGCCTGCCGGCGACGGGGCTGCCGGCCAGCAAGATCGTGCTGAAGATCGACGGCGTGACGGCAGGCTATCTGCCTGATCAACCCGTTATCGACGATCTGTCATTCGACGTGACGGGACCGGAACGTATTGCCATCACCGGACCGAACGGTTCGGGCAAGACAACGCTGCTCGCGCTCATCACCGGCGAGCTCAAGCCCCGGGCCGGCACCGTCTCGGTAATGACCGGCTTCGCCATACTCGATCAGAAGGTGAGCCTTCTCGATCCGTCAGCCTCGATCCGCGACAACTTCCGCCGGATCAACCCGCAAGCCGATGAAAATACCTGTCGGGCCGCGCTGGCCCGCTTCATGTTCAGGGCCGATGCGGCGCTGCAGACGGTTTCGCGCCTCAGCGGCGGCCAATTGCTGCGCGCAGGCCTTGCCTGCACGCTCGGCGCCGCACCGCCGCCGCTGCTGATCCTCGACGAGCCGACCAACCATCTCGACATCGACTCGATATCAGCGGTCGAGGCGGGTCTCATCGCCTATGACGGGGCGCTCATCGTCGTCAGCCACGACGAGGCGTTTCTCGAAAACATCGGCATAACACGGCGGCTGGCATTGCCGCGCGATGCGGTTGGGTGATTTCGAGCTAATCGCAGCGCCCTCCGCCGGCACCGCTCCATTCCCCACCCGCTTATGAGAGCGCGACTCCTCCGACGTCCCTCATGCTGAGGTGCGAAGCCTGCACGGCGTAGAAGCACGTCGCAACGCTGCTTCTTGCATGCCTCTGACGGCCGCGCCCCGTCCTTCAAGGCACTTCAGGATGAGGCTCTCTTGAGTACCGGACACCGAGCCACCCCTCCACTCAGCGGCGGCTGATTATGCCTCCCTTGCCTCATTTCGCCGGCAATGGTATTTCTGCCCTGCAACCCTTTCGAGAAAGGAGGATCACGCTATGCAGTATTATTTCCGGCATCATCGCCAGCGTGGTCCCGTCGACGCCCTGCAAATGCGTTTGCAGGGCTGACCAGAGACGCTTTTATACCTCTTCCTGGTCTGCCCTTTGTGGCCGATGCGCCGCCGTCAGATGACTGCGCGCATTCCCTTTATCCCGGGCGCGAAAGACGCAATCCGTGATGGCCTGATGCCACCGATTTCGTCTGCTCCCGGTCAGGACCAGAGAACGAATATGACCCTCATCAATATGCACAATCTCGGCGTGACGCTGAGCAAGCCGCTGTTTTCCAACCTCAATCTCGTCGTCAATTCAGGCGACCGCATTGGCCTCGTCGCCGCCAACGGGCGCGGGAAATCCACCCTGCTTGCCTGCATCACCGGCGCGCTGGAGCCGAGCGCGGGCGAGATCACCAAGGCTCGCGGGCTGACGATCGGCCACGTCGCGCAGAATGTGCCGGCTGCACTTTTCGATACGCCGTTTTATGATGCGGTGCTGCAGGCGCTGCCGGCCGATCAGGCCGAAAGCGAGAGCTGGCGCGTCGACGTCGTGCTGGAATCGCTCGAGGTGCCGGAGGTCATGCGCGGCCGGCCGCTGAAGCAATTGAGCGGCGGCTGGAAGCGGCTTGCGATGCTTGCCCGCAGCTGGGTCAGCGAGCCTGACGTGCTTCTGCTCGACGAACCGACCAACCATCTCGATCTCGAAAGGATCGCGCAGCTGGAAAGCTGGCTGAATGCGCTGCCGCGCGAGGTGCCGGTCATTCTCTCCAGCCATGACCGCGCCTTTCTCGATGCGACGACCAACCGGACGTTGTTCCTGCGGCCGGAGCAATCGCCGGCCTTTGCGCTCCCCTATAGCAGGGCACGCGCGGCCCTCGACGAGATCGACGCCTCGGAGGCGCGGCGTTTCGAGCGCGACATGAAGGCGGCGGAACAATTGCGCAAGCAGGCGGCCAAGCTTAACAATATCGGCATCAATTCCGGCAGCGACCTGCTCGTCGTCAAGACGAAGCAGCTGAAGCAGCGGGCGGAGAAGCTGGAAGATGCGGCAAGACCGGCGCATCTCGAACGTTCGGCCGGCGCCATCCGGCTTGCCAACCGCGGCACTCATGCCAAGGTGCTGGTGACACTGGAAGACGCGGCGGTGACGACGCCGGACGGGACGCTGCTGTTCAAGACCGGTCGTCAGTTCATCTGCCAAGGCGACCGCATCGTGTTGCTCGGCCTCAACGGCGCCGGCAAGTCACGGCTGGTGTCGATGCTGAAACAGGCGGTCGAGAGACCGGAGGCCGGGCAGGATGGGATCAAGGCGACGCCATCACTGGTTCTCGGCTATGGCGACCAGGCGCTTGCCGATCTTGCCGACAAGGATACGCCGATCGGCATGATCATCCGCCGCTTCGATGTCGGCGACCAGCGGGCGCGGGCGTTGCTCGCCGGGGCCGGCATGACGATCGATATCCAGGCAAAACCGATCGGCCAGCTTTCCGGCGGCCAGAAGGCACGGCTCGGCATGCTGGTGCTCAGGCTGACGGAGCCGAACTTCTACCTGCTCGACGAGCCCACCAACCATCTCGATATCGAAGGACAGGAAGCGCTGGAGAAAGAGCTGATGGCGCAGGAGGCGAGCTGCCTGCTGGTATCGCACGACCGCAGTTTCGTGCGGGCAGTGGGAAACCGCTTCTGGCTGATCGAGAAGAAGCGGCTGGTGGAGGTGGAGAGCCCGGAAGGTTTTTTTGCTTCTGTGGGATCGCGGGGATGAGGGTGTCAGGCTGCCCCTCACCCTGCCCTCTCCCCGTAAAAACGGGGAGAGGGGACGTGCCAAACGCAACGTCGAGGCTCAACGAAACCGGTGCGGCATATCCCCTTCGCCCCGTTTACGGGGAGAAGGTGGCGGCAGCCGGATGAGGGGCCGGCCACACGGTGCACCGTCAACGACACATCCGAAAATACTACCGCTTCGGCGCCACCAGGCAGAAGAAGGCGCCCTGGGGATCGGTGGCCTGGATGATCCAGCTGCCGCCCGGGACTTCCATTGGGCCGTTGACGACCTTGCCGCCGCCCGATGTGACGCGTTCAATCGCCGCGTCGATGGCGGGGACGATGAAATAGTAGCTCCAGCAGGGCATGGGCACGCTGTCGGGCTTGGTCATCATGCCGCCGATCTGCCGGCCGTCATGGGAGAAGAGGTAATAGACGCCCATCGGCCCCATATCCATCTCGCTATCCTTCGTCCAGCCGAACAGCTTGGAATAGAAGGAAACAGCTTCCCTGCCGTTGCCGGCATAGAGTTCGTGCCAGCCGATGTTGCCGGGCGCGTCGGGGGCGAGTTCCGGCCAGGTCTGTTCCATCGGCGCCGGCGTCATGATGCAGATGACGGCGCCATGCGGATCGGCGACGACAGCGAAGCGGCCGACGGTTGGGATGTCCTGGGGCGGCCGGCGGACTGCGCCGCCATTGGCGGCGAAATCTCTCGCCGTCTGATCGACATCGTCGACACCGACATAGCCCGTCCAGTTCGGCGGAATGCCCTGGCCTTCAAGCTCGGCCGGAAACTCCATCAGGCCGGCGACCCCGATGCCGTTCGCCTCGAAGATCGTATAGGTTGGCATGCCCTCCACCTGCATGTCCGAGGTGGTCCAGCCGACGACGGAGCTGTAGAATTTCGCGGCGGCTGCGGTGTCTGATGTCATCAGTTCGCACCAGATGAACTTTCCATGCGTCTTGGACATCATGTTCTCCCTCTTCTGACGCCGCCCTTTCGCTTGGGGCGCCGTGATTGTCAGATTTTGCGGATGTAATGCGCTTCCATGAACTGCTTCCACGAGCCGTCCTCCTGCTTGGCGCTGGAGGTGAAAGTGCGGTGATTATCGTCGATGAAGGTGATCTGCTCGCGGTAATCGGCAAGGCCATCGCCGCTGAAATCGGGTCCAGTCGTATAGAGGTCGAGAACATTGCCGGAGGCGTCGACCTCGCCCTCATAGACCCACATATAGTCCATCATGCTGCCGATCCAGCTGCCGACATATTTGCCCTTCTCGGCGTTGTAGCCGAGCGTCAGGATCGTGGTGGCCGGCTTGCCGTCGGGCATATGGCCGGTCCCTTCGGCGACGAACCAGATGCCGTGAAGGGAGCGGACGGTCTCCGTCCAGTCGTGGCCGTCGGACATCTCGGGTGCGGTGACGCTCCAGTCGCCGACCAATCTTTCCAAAAAAGAATGCTCTTTCAGCACTTCGGCGGCCTTCATCATGCTCTCCTCCCTTCGAATGACGATATCCCAGATGTTTGATTGCTCAGTGACAGCAGGACGATGTCTTCGGAGCATCCTCATATTCATCATGGCGGCGTACGAAATTCATCGTGCTCTCCTCGTTGCGGCCCTTCGGCGCGCGGTCGAGGATCATCAGGGTCCCGATCAGTTCCTCCGGCCCGCGGGCATAACTGGAATAGGTATGAAAGACCTCGCCCTTGTCGTTGCGGTAGAAGGCGCTGAGGCCCGGCAGTTCGTCATGCGCCTCAGCCGGCTCGATAGAAGTGAAATTGTAGAAGACCTTGTCTTTGGCAAGGTCCTCCGGACTGAAAGAGACGTGATAATCGAAATTGAAATCGCTGCCGAAGGACGAGACCCAGGGAAATTTCCAGCCCATGCGCCTTTTGTAGGCGGCGATCTTGTCGAGTGGAGCACGCGAAACGGCCACCCAGGTGACGTCGTGATGGTTGAGATGCGGCAGCGCGCCATCGACGTGATCCGACAGGAAGGAGCAGCCGGGGCAGCCGGCCTGCCAGTCGGGACCGAGCATGAAATGATAGATCAGAAGCTGGCTGCGGCCATCGAAGAGATCGGCGAGCGATTTCTTTCCCTCGGGCGTTTCGAAGACATAGTCCTTGTCGACCTTCACCCAAGGCAGCGCCATGCGCTCGGAGTTGATGCTGTCGCGCAGCTTCGTCGCCTCCTTTTCCTTCAAGAGCAGGGCACGCCGGGCCTCCAGCCATTCCTCACGGGAAACAACTTCGTTCTGCATGAAATGCGCCCTCCTCCGGCGCTGCCGGCGAGCCGGCTCATCCCCTTCTCCTTGACTAATTACATTGATATCAATATAAAATGAGCATGTCAAATTCGATCGAGATTCCCTTTTCGACGACGCTGATGGTGCGCGACACCTGCCTCTGTCTGCATGTGCAGCGCGCGGCACGCGCGCTTGCCCGGCTGTTCGACGATGCGCTGCGGCCGGCCGGCCTCACCAACGGGCAGTTTTCCCTGATGATGTCGCTGAACCGGCCGGAACCGCCGCCGATGGGGCCGGTCGCCGCCCTGCTCGCCATGGACCAGACGACGCTGACGGCGGCGCTGAAGCCCTTACAGCGCAGGGGCTGGGTGGCAGTGGTGGAGAACCCCAAGGATAGGCGCGGCCGGCTGCTCAGCCTTACCGCAGAAGGCAAGGCGGTATTGGCAAGAGCACTGCCGATCTGGGAAAGCACGCATGCGGCCCTCGACGATGAATTGCCGGGCGGCGTTCTACGGCTGCGGCAGGATCTACAGGCGCTATCGGGGGTGACGGTGGAAGCGCCGAAGCCGGCTGAGGCGTCGGGCCGGCCGCGTCAAAGTGGACGGGCGACGGGCGATTAGGGCGACCTGCCCCTCATCCGCCTGCCGGCACCTTCTCCCCGTTTTGACGCGGAGAAGGGATATGCCGCAACCTCTCCGTCCCAAGCCGACCTTTCGCAGGGCACGTCCCCTCCCCCCGTCAGAACGGGGAGAGGGTTAGGGTGAGGGGCAATTCCAAGGCGCTGAATCGCCGTGATCAGGCGACGGTGACCGGAACTTCGGTCGAGGTGCGCATTGCGTGGCTGTAGGGGCAGACGATGTGGGCCGCGGCAGCAAGTTTTTCGGCGGTTTCGCGGTCGAGGCCGGGGATATCGACCGTCAGCGCTACTTCGATGCCGAAGCCGGTGCCGTCTTCGCGCGGGCCGATGCCGACCTTGGCGGAGACGGTCGTCTCTTCCGGAATCTTGACCTTCTGCTGGCCTGCAACAAATTTCAAGGCACCGAGGAAGCAGGCGGAGTAGCCGGCAGCGAAGAGCTGTTCGGGATTAGTGCCGGTCGCGCCGTCACCGCCGAGTTCCTTGGGAACGGTCAGCGTCACGTCCAGAACGCCGTTTTCGGAAACGGCGCGGCCGGCGCGGCCGCCGGTGGCAGAGGCTTTGGTCGTATAGAGAATAGGCATGACGATCTCCTTTGGTTGGCCCTTCGATCGGGTCGGAGTTTTACTATCGCACAATTAAATTGTACGCAAGTTAATTTTGCAAATTGCATTTCACGAATGGAAAGAGGACAATCGCGGCCTCGGGGATGACGGATATGAAAGCGCAAACGGTAAAGACGATGGAGATACCTGAGGAAGAGAAGCGGCTGGAAAAGCAGCTGTGCTTCGCCGTCTACGCGACGGCGCATGCTTTTACCCGCGCCTATAAACCGATCCTCGACAGGGTCGGCCTCACCTATCCGCAATATCTGGTAATGCTGGTGCTGTGGGAACGCAGCGCCCTACCGGTTAAGACGATCGGCGAGCAGTTGGACCTCGATTCCGGCACGCTGTCGCCGCTGTTGAAACGGCTGGAGCAGAGCGGGCTGATCAAGCGCATCCGCGATCTGCGCGACGAGCGACAGGTGATCGTGTCGCTGACGCCGAAAGGCGAAGCGATGAAGTCAGAGGTCGATACGATCATGACGGCGATCGGAAAAGCCGCCGGCTGCACGATCGAGGAAATGGCCGAGATGCGCGACATGCTGCATCGGCTGCGGGCCAATCTCGGCCGGGCCGGCGACGGCTGAAAGCCCCTGCCCCAAGCCGGTATGACGTCTGCGGCGGGATCAGGACCGCCGAGTGGCGGCCTTCGCCGTCGCGCGGCGCTTTTTTGCAGGCGCAGGTGCGGCATCCGCGTCCTCGGCCGCCTGCTGCAGACGAAGCGCCCTCAACTTCTCCGTCTTCTTGTCACGCGCCGATGCCTCGGCGGCAATGATGGCGCGGGCCGTGTGATCGGTCGCTTCGGCCTTGTCGCGAGACGAAAGCTTGGCGGGGTTGAAGAATTCTCCCTTGGTGGCGGTCATGTGCCCCCCTTCTCGGGTAGTGTCGGCGTTTGATCCTTGCATTTCGGATGCCAACATCATTTTACGGCCGGGACGTACTTTCACAAGGCCGAGATGTGGCGACCGGCCCGTGACATTAGGGCCGGCATGCCACGGCCGGATCAGCGAGCGCGGACAGCCTTCTTCGGCGCCGGCAGCAGGCCCTCGCGCTGCAGCTTCTTGCGGGCAAGTTTGCGCTGGCGGCGAACGGCCTCCCCCTTTTCGCGGGCACGCTTCTCCGACGGCTTCTCATAAGCGCTGCGCGCCTTCATTTCCCGAAAAAGCCCTTCACGCTGCATCTTTTTCT
The DNA here is from genome assembly GCF_002531885.1 of Rhizobium sp. L9. Lineage (NCBI taxonomy): Bacteria > Pseudomonadati > Pseudomonadota > Alphaproteobacteria > Hyphomicrobiales > Rhizobiaceae > Rhizobium > Rhizobium sp. L9. The sequence goes on from NZ_NWSZ01000017.1 coordinate 190,463, forward strand.
TAAGCACGCGCAACGCCTGATCGACATTGTTATCCCTAACGAGTACCTGCAAACGAATATCCTTCCTGTCGGCGGCGAGGCCGCTGTCATATGATAAAAAACGGCGGGCTACTTGCCCATGCGGATTCCCGAAAATTTCAGCCACGGCTCGGCATCATCGGCTTTGGCGGCCGCCTCAAGTGACGCCGCCCGTGGCGATTCCCCGATGTCGATATCGTCATCGGTGATGCGGCGCTCGAAACTCTCGCCGGTGAACTGAACGCGATATTGCACGTGCCCGTGATCGTTGGGCAGGATGCTGGCGATCCGGCACCGCTTGTCTGCCTTTGCCGTGCGGGTCAGGCCGGACTTCAGCACGATCATGTCGCCGACCTTGTAGCTTGGTCTGCTCATTCTGCGTCCCTCGACTCTTCGGCTACTCAACTTCAAAACAAAAGGCCGGGCTTGAACCCGACCTCTTCCAGTCATTCGGCCACCAAGCTGCCTTTGATGGTCAGCGCGCTGCCAGTACATCCGTGGTCAGCGCGCCGCAATCTGTGGTCAGCCAAGGCGAATGACAATCATGCGGCCTGAAGGTTGTCGGCCGCGCTCTTGCCGGAACGCTTGTCGCGGACCAGATCGTAGCGGACCTTCTGGCCTTCGGTGAGTTCGCGCATGCCAGCGCGCTCGACTGCCGAAATATGGACGAAAACGTCCGTGGAGCCGTCATCAGGCTGAATGAAACCGAAACCTTTGGTGCCATTGAACCATTTGACTACGCCTGAATTCATAACGATTTCCTTTTCAACCGTTTGAGTGCACCCGTGGCAGAATATCCGCGGGCAATATCGATGCTGAGAGGAGATCTGACGAAGCGCGTTGGCGCATGGACAAAGGTCACGAGCATATTCGATAGGCACCATGTAGGCCTTTTACCGAATTAAGCAATGCTAAATCGAAAATAAAACTTTTCCGAGCGGTGAGCAGAGGCGGCCGACTGGCGACCGCCCCGGCGGCGTCACTGCCAGACGACGATCGGCGCCTTTGTCGGAACGCGGTCGTAGAGATCGATGATATCCTGGTTCAAGAGCCTGACGCAGCCCGAGGAGACGGCCTTGCCGATCGAGCGCCAGTCGGGGTTGCCGTGCAGGCGGTAGAGCGTGTCTTCGCCATTCGAGAAGATATAGAGGGCGCGGGCGCCGAGCGGGTTCTTCAGACCCGGCTCCATGCCGCCGTTTTCGATCGAATATTTGACCAATTCCGGCTGGCGGGCAACCATCTCGTTCGGCGGCTTCCAGCGCGGCCATTTCTGCCGCCACTGGATGACGCCCGATCCCTGCCAGGCGAAACCCTCGCGGCCGATGCCGACGCCGTAGCGCATCGCCATGCCGTCGGCCTGAACGAGATAGAGGAAGCGCGACGGCGTATCGACGACGATGGTGCCAGGCGGCTGGCCGGTGGGATCGAGGACACGCTGGCGATAGTAGCGCGGATCGATCTCTTCATAGGGAACGGCGGGAATGAGGAAGCCGCCGTCCTCGATCGGGCCATACATGACGGCAAGCTCAGGCCCGCTCGGCACGCTGGAGGCACCAGGCGACTGGAACAGGCGCATCGGCGAGCGGTAAATGATCGATGTATCGCCCGATGTAACTGTGTTGACGGAGGAGGCGCAGCCGGTGAGCGCAGAGGCTGCCGTCAGAGCCGAAAGGGAAAGAAAGCTGCGGCGGGAAAGATGTCTATCGGAACTCATGACGCGGGACTGATTTCCTTTTGATGCGGGAATCCTGGAATAACGACACCAGGAAATCTATCGGCTTGCGCCAAATAAACCATAGCTTCACGCAGACGTGTTCCGGCCGGAGCCGACGATATGAAGAGCGCTGTTGCAGCGCTACATCACAACGATCTCGGCCTTGGCGGGAAGCCGGTCGTAGAGATCGACGACGTCCTGGTTCAGCATGCGCACGCAGCCCGACGATGTCGCCCTGCCGATCGACTGCCAGTCGGGCGTGCCGTGGATGCGATAGAGCGTATCCTGGCCGTCCTTGAAGATATACATGGCGCGCGCGCCGAGTGGGTTCTGAAGCCCGGGATTCATGCCGCCGTTTTCCGCCGAAAAGGCGCGGACTTCCGGCTGGCGCGAGACCATTTCGACCGGCGGCGTCCAGCGCGGCCATTTCTGCTTCCACTGAATGACGCCGCGGCCCGACCAGGCGTAACCGTCGCGGCCGAGGCCGACGCCGTAGCGCATCGCCTTGCCGTTAGCCTCGACCAAATAGAGGAAACGCGCCTTGGTATCGACGACGATGGTGCCGGGGCGCTCGGTCGTCTGATAGTCGACCTCCTGACGCAGGAATTGCGGCTGGATCCGGCTGACCGGGATCGCCGGCAGAGTGAAGTCCTCGGCCCGCTGCTCGCCATACATCGCCATATGCACGGGATTGGTGAGCGGCAGGCCGTAGGTCTGGTGGAACTGGGTCTTGTAAAGCTCGCGCGTCTGCGGCACCGGCTGATCGGGGATCGGCCGCACCCGGCGCGGATCGACGCCCGGCGGCTGATAGAAGACCGGCGAGGTTTCCTGGACGAAGCGGGCGGGCGAATCGGCAGCGACATCGGGGATCAGGATGTTGCAGCCGCTGAGCGGCGCGACAGCAATCATAAGCCCGGCAATCGGGAAAACCCGGTGCAGAAAATTCATGGGACCACCCTAGTCAACGATCGGCGAGACAGCGATATCTGGCGCGACGATTGCATTCGCGGCTGGTGCGAGGCTGGCGTTCGTTGCATTGCACGACCATGGCTGTACCACCGGCGGCAGAGCTTACGCCGCCACCCCGTGGAAGAAGCGGATGCTCTGTTCGATCTCGGCCGGCAACGCCGAGGTGTGGTTGCCGGCGACGGTGTCGGTCTCGATATGGACGCCGGCGGCGCGGGCGCGGCGGGCGAGCAGATCGGCGCGGTCGTTGAAATGCGACTCTTCCGTACCGTGGACGACCCGGATGGGGCATTTGAAGCTGTGGGCGTAACAGAGCGCCGAGCGCACCTCGAATTCATGCGCATTGCTGTCGTCGAAGCGGATGTCCTGGGGATAGCGGCTGAAGAAACGGAAGGCGTTGGGATTGCCCGAAATCGGCGCGGCGGCGCGGAATTTTTGGCTGCTCATCGCCGTCAGCATGGTCAGCGTGCCGCCGATGCTATGGCCGGCGATGAACAGGCGGCCGGAATCGACGCCCGGCAGATGCGCCAGGCGCTCGGTTGCGGCAAGCACATCGTCGACCTCATCGTAGAAGCCGGAAAAATTGCCCCTCTGGCCGTTTTCGCCGCGCAGCGACGGCATCATCACGACATAGCCGGCATCCATGTAGGGCTTCATCAGCTGCCAATGGCCGATGCCCATGGCATTGCCGCCATGCAGGAAGAGCACGGCCGGCTTGGCAGTGCGCTCGCGTTTGTACCGGGAAACCCATGCCACCAGTTCGAGCTCGCCGCCATAGCCGGAGCGGTAGAATATCTTCTCGGCGTCGGCAGGCGCGGTCAGCGGTTCGTATTTATCCGGCGCCGGGCCCTTTTGCAGGAGTTTCGTGCGGAAGCGGCGGCGGACCGCGGCATAGTCGTGCTTGGCCAGGCGCGGCTCGTCGGGGACATCGAAGGCGGTCGCCATGCGCGGCAGGACGAGCGCGCCGGCAAGCCCCGCCAGCACGGCGCGGCGTTGGCGGAAAAAGGAATTTTGTTCATGCGAGCTCATGACGCGGCACCCAAATCATTTCCCCGGCACGCCAGATTTGCATCGGAAAACCGATGCCGCCAATACACATGATGTTGAAAATATGGCCCTGCGTCATTGTTGCGCAGGAGCGCAAAGCTCAGCCCGGCTTCGCATCGATCATGGCGATCAGCGTGCGCAGCCGGTCGGCCTCGTAAGGAGGTTTGTCGGGGCGAAGGCGGGCAATGCGGGGGAAGCGCATGGCGACCCCCGATTTGTGGCGTGTGGAGCGGTTGATGCCCTCGAAGGCCACCTCGACGACGAAGCCGAAATCCCGGTCGGCGCGGACGGCCCGCACCGGGCCGAAACGTTCGGTGGTGTTGTTGCGGACGAACTTGTCGAGCAGTTCGAGTTCGGCATCGGTGAAACCGAAATAGGCCTTTCCGACCGGCACCAGCTGTTCGCCGTCCTCGTCATCGGCCCAGACGCCGAAGGTGAAATCGGAATAATAGCTGGAGCGCTTGCCGTGGCCGCGCTGGGCATACATCAGCACCGCATCGACATTATAGGGGTTGCGCTTCCACTTGAACCAGGGGCCTTTCATGCGGCCGGCCTGGTAGATGCTGTCACGCCGCTTGATCATGACGCCCTCGATCACCGGATCGGGCGGGGCGGCGCGCAGAGCGTCGAGCTCCTCCCATGAAGAGAAAGGCACGAGCGGCGAGAGGTCGAACCGATCATGGGGCGCGCGCTCGATAATATCGGAAAGACGCTCGCGGCGCTCGACATAGGTGCGCCCGCGAATATCCTCGTCATCGTCGAAGAGCAGGTCATAGGCGCGGATGAAGGCAGGATAATCGTCGAGCATCTTCGCCGTCACGGTCTTGCGGTTCAGGCGCTGCTGCAGGTCGGAGAAGGTGCGGGTCGGGCTGTTGGAGCGGGCGGTGCCTCCGACAAGCAGCTCACCGTCGACGACGCCGGAAAAATTGATCGCGTCGAGAATATCGGGAAAGGCGCCCGAAATGTCGTCGCCGGAGCGGGAATAGATCTTGCGCCTGTCGCCGGAGCGCGACAGCTGGACGCGGATGCCGTCCCATTTCCACTCGGCCGCATAGTCGGCCGGCTCGAGACCTGCCAGGTCTCCCTCCTCCACGGCATTGGCGAGCATGACGGAATGGAAGATCGCCGGTGTAGCCAGCGCCGGTTTGTCGCCGCCGCCCGCCAGCCATTGGAACAGCGTCTCGTAAGGCGGCTGCAGGCCGTGCCAGAGAGTCTCGATCTCGGTGACGTCCTTGCCGCCGAGATCGGCCAGCGCCTGTTTGGCAAGACGGGAGGAAACGCCGATGCGCAACGCGCCGGTCGTCAGCTTGATGAAGGCGAAACGGCCGGAGGAATCCAGCCGGTCGAGCAGATCGCGGACATAGGCGCGCACTTCGGTGCGGCCGAGACCGTTCATGCGGGTGACGACCTCGCCGAGACGCGGCTGAGCAAGGGCGGAGCGGTCTATATCCCGCTCATTGTCCCAGACAAGCGAGATGGTTTCGGCGAGATCGCCGACATAGTCGTAGGAAAAATGAAACAGCACTTCGTCCATGCGTTCCAGCACCAGGTCGCGCAACATAGCAGGCTTGACGTCGCGCACTTCGAGCGTGCCGGCGATGGCGGCAAGGCCGTAACCGCGGTCCGGGTCGGGCGTATCGCGGAAATAATCCGTGAGCAGCTTGAGCTTGCCGTTGCGGCTGGGGGTCAGGACCAGGCGGTCGAGGAGGTCGGCGAAGGCTTTCATGCAAGCCTCCGCATTCCGGGAGAAAATCCCCCCCCAACTTTGCGAGGAGAAGACCCCTTCCCAGGCCCTCCCCACAGGTGGGAGGGGCTAACTCGCGGCACTGCCCCGCCTTCTTTCAACCACAGCGTTTGCGGCGATGATGTTGTGGCTGGACGGCGCGGCAGGTTAAGCCCCTCCCCCTTGTGGGGAGGGGTTGGGGAGGGGTTTTGACGCGTTCTCCAGCTCATCTCAATCCGCCTCATCCTCATAGCCCACGAGATGCAACGGTTTCGCCTTGATACCCTGCAGGTGGCACCAGCGCACCAGCGCCTCCTCGCGGCCATGGGTTACCCAGACTTCAGCCGGATTCAGTTCGCGGATCGTTTCGGTCAGTTCCGGCCAGTCGCAATGATCGGAGATGACGAGCGGCAGTTCGACGCCGAGCTGTTTGGCGCGCTGGCGCACCATCATCCAGCCGGAGGCGAAAGCCGGCAGCGGCTCGTTGAAGCGTCGCGCCCAGCGGTCGGCGAAGGCCGAGGACGGGCCGATGACGACGGCGCCCCGGAAGGTGGATTTGTCGCGGCTTTCTATCGTGGCGGGCTGCAGCTCGCCGAGATCTATTCCTTGGCCGACATAATAATCACAGAGCTTTTCCATGGCGCCGTGGATATAGATCGGCTCGGCATAACCGGCATCGCGCAGCAGCCGGATGACGCGCTGGGCCTTACCCAGCGCATAAGCGCCGATGAGATGGGTGCGCTCCGGAAATTGCCGGAGCGAGGCCAGCAGCTTGCCGGTCTCGTCGATCGGATCTGGATGATGGAAGACCGGCAGGCCGAAGGTCGCCTCGGTGATGAAGACATCGCAGGCGACCGGCACATAGGGCGCACAGGTCGGGTCTGGGCGGCGCTTGTAATCGCCGGAGACGACGATGCGGGTGCCGTTCTTCTCGATGGCGATCTGAGCCGAGCCGAGCACATGGCCGGCGGGGTGAAAACTCACCTTGACGCCATTGATCCCCAGCTCTTCGCCGAAATCGGCTATCTGCTCGCTGGCGCAGAAGCCCTCGCCATAACGCAGGCGCATGATGTCGAGCGTCTGACGGGTGGCGAGCACGTTCACATGCCCCGGCCGGGCGTGGTCGGAATGGCCATGGGTGACGAGCGCCCGTTCGACAGGCCGCACCGGATCGACGTAAAAGCCGCCCTCCGGGCAATAGAGCCCTTCCGGGGCGGGATAAAGCAGCGCATCAGCTCTCATGATGCAAGAGATAGCGGGAAACGGGCGCGGGGCCAGAGGAAGCGATCGTCATCACCTGATCCCGTCGAGAAAGGATATGATTGCTGCGTTGAACTCCGCCGGCCGCTGCAAAGGGGCGAAATGGCTGACGCCAGGCAGATAAATCATCTGAGCGTCCGGGATGCTGCCGGCAAGATATTCGGCATGCTCGGCTTTGATGAATTCGTCGTGTTCGCCGAGCACGATCGCGACCGGAACGCCGATGCGGCCGAGGTCGGCCGCCCCATAATTCGGCTCGGTCCGCATCATCAGGCTGACCGCCTCGACGAAGGAATTGAAATCGTCCGGCGTGGCGGACAATGCCGCATAATCCTTGGCGTGGCGGGCGAAACATCGGTCGATGACCGGAGTCGGAACGAATTCCAGCGTGCCGTTCGGATCCATGTTGCAGGCGAAGAAAAAGACGCCCTCCACACGCGACGGCGCCGTCATGGCGAGGATCAGCGCGATGCAGGCGCCGTCGCTCCAGCCGACGAACGCCGCCGTTTCCAGCCGCAGTTCGTCCATCACCGCCAGCACGTCGGCAGCCATCAGCTCATAGCTGTAGGGACTGACATCGCGGGTGCTTCGTCCATGGCCGCGGCTATCGATCAGCACGACACGGCGGCCACTGGCAAGGAGCGCCGGGACCTGGTAGCCCCAGTTGCCGCTATGGCCGAGGCCGCCATGCAGCAGAATGACGGCAGGGCCTGTGCCGTAGCTCGCATACCAGATGCGGGCGCCTGCGCGCCCGACATGGCCTTCGACAGCAGCCAATGGCAGCGGGGCCGCCCCCTGCGCTTCGAAATGAATGAGCTCGTCGTCCTGTCGTTCCATAGCGGTCCCAATCCTTTCCGGCGAATAATCCCGCGCATAGAAAAGCCGGAAAACAGCCCAAGAACAACCAGAATCGCTTTCTAGCTGTTGCCTTCGTCGATGCAATCAGGAGGAGCAGAGAGATGGGCAGGAAGCTTTTCTATTGCGCGGCGGCGATCGCGCTCGCGGCCGCCGCCATTTATCTCAACAATACCAGCCGCATTGCCGAACATCGGCCGGGAAAGCCGGTGCTGCTCGCTCATCGCGGCATCGCCCAACGGTTCGACGAGAACGATCTGAAGAACGACACCTGCACGGCGAGCCGCATGCTGCCGCCGAAACACGACTATCTGGAGAACACTATTGCCTCGATGCAGGCGGGCTTCGCCGCCGGCGCAGATGTCGTCGAGATGGACGTGCATCCGACAACGGACGGCGAATTCGCCGTCTTTCACGACTGGACGCTCGACTGCCGCACCGACGGACACGGCGTGACCCGCAAGCAATCGATGGCTGAAATGAGAAGGCTCGACATCGGATACGGCTATACCGCCGACGGCGGCAAGACCTTTCCATTTCGCGGCCAGGGCATCGGCATGATGCCGACGCTGGCGCAAGTACTTTCGACCTTTCCGGATCGGCGCTTTCTCATCAACATCAAGAGCCGCGATCCGTCCGAGGGGGAAAAGCTCGCCGCCGTGCTGAACGCGCTTCCGGCGGCACAGCGGGCCGGCATCATCGTCTATGGCGGCGACGAGCCGATCGACGTTCTCGGCCGGCTCGCACCGGATATCAAAACCGCCTCGCGCAAAAGCCTGAAGGGCTGCCTGTTCGGCTATATCGGCTATGGCTGGACCGGCCTCCCGCCCGAGGCCTGCAAGCATCGGATGATGCTGGTGCCGATCAATATCGCGCCTTGGCTGTGGGGCTGGCCGGACCGCTTTCTCAACCGGATGCAGGATGCCGGAACGGAGTTTTCGTGCTCGGCCCCTGTCGCGGCGGCGATTTTTCCACCGGCATCGACGATGCCGCGCAGTTGGCGCGGCTGCCGCGGGATTATGCGGCAGGCCTATGGACGAATGAGATCGAGACGATCGGCAAGCTCATGAAATGAGGCAGAGTCTCCGCGCGCCTCAGAACTCCTGCCAATCGCCGCCGGCGACTGCCGTATTGCCGTGGAAGGCCGCGCTCACCTTCGCGGCCATTGCACGCGGTGCCGATGGAATAGGTCTGGAAGCCGCGGTTGCCACGGCGGGGCGTGATTGGCGCAAGCCCCCGCTTCCGATGTTAAACTGCCCCAGCAGCTGGAAGAGCGCGTCGGCCTCCTTGGCGAGGCTGTGGGCGGCGGCCGTCGATTCCTCGACCATGGCCGCATTTTGCTGCGTACCCTGGTCCATGGTGTTAACCGCGGTGTTGATTTCCTTCAATCCCGTCGCCTGCTCCTTGGAGCTTTCGACGATTGCCAGAACATTGCCGTTGACCTGCTGAACCTGAGCGACGATTTCTTTCAGAGCCTTGCCGGTCTCCCCGACTAGGCTCACTCCGCTCTTCACGTGCTCGTTGGAGGCGCTGATCAGCTCCTTAATCTCCTTCGCCGCTTTGGCCGATCTCTGAGCCAGCTCGCGAACTTCCTGTGCGACTACGGCAAAACCCTTGCCGGCATCGCCCGCGCGTGCCGCCTCGACGCCGGCGTTCAGCGCCAACAGATTGGTCTGAAACGCGATTTCGTCGATCACGCCGATGATATTGCCGATCTCGGCCGACGATGTTTCGATCTTGCCCATGGCTTCGACGGCGTTGCGGACAACCGCGCCGGAGCGCTCGGCATTCTCGCGGGTCCTCCGCACCAACTGGCCGGCCTCCTGGGCGCGGTTGCTGGAATCGGAGACGGTTGTGGTGATCTCTTCGAGCGCGGCGGCGGTTTCCTCGACGGAGGCCGCCTGCTGTTCCGTGCGCTTCGACAGATCGTCCGAGGCGGAACGAACCTGCTGAGCTCCGGCCGCGATGCCGGTTGCGTTTTCGGCCACGGCCTGCATCGCTGCGCGCAGCTTGCCGACGGCGGCGTTGAAGTCGGTCCGGATTTTTTCCAGCGTCGGAATGAATGGAGTTGCGACTTCCTGGGTCAGATCACCGCCGGACAGCGCCATCAGGGATGCCGCCAGCTGATCGACGTTGTTGACGCGGGCGGTCACGTCCGTCGCGAACTTGACGACCTTGAACACTTTGCCGTTCATATCGAAGATCGGGTTGTAGGAGGCCTGGATATAGACCTTTTTGCCGCCCTTGCCGATGCGCAGGAACTCGTCAGCTACGAATTCGCCGGCTGACAGACGCACCCAGAACCGCCGATAATTGTCACTGTTGGCGTAAGCGCTGTCGCAAAACATCGAATGATGGCGGCCCTGGATCTCGGCCAGCTGATAGCCGAGCGCCGACAGGAAATTCTCGTTGGCCGTCAGTATCTCGCCCTTCGGCGTGAATTCGATAACCGCCTGGGCGCGCGACAGCGCGCTTATCTTGCCGGCATCCTCCGCGCTCTGCAGCTTCTGCTTGGTGATATCGGTCGCGAACTTCACGACCTTGTAGGGTTTTCCGCCGCTGAAGACCGGATTATAGGAGGCTTCGATCCAGATTTCCTTGCCGCCCTTGCCGATGCGTTTGTACTGGCGCTGATCGAACTCGCCTCGGTTGAGCCTCGCCCAGAACTCGCGATAATCGGCCGACGAGGCTTCTGCCGGCTCGACGAACATCCGGTGATGCTGGCCGACAATCTCGGACAAGTCGTAACCGAGGGCAGCACAGAAATTGGCATTGGCCGTGAGAATCTTGCCGGTAAGGTCGAATTCGATGATGGCCTGCGACCTGCTCATCGCGGCAAGCACGGCCTTGGCATCCGAACCGAAGCCGAATCCTATCTTCTTCATGCTGTTCCCCCATCGCTCAAATCGAGCGCATGACTGCCGCCACCCACCGCGGGCTTGCGCTGGACGGGCACCCCGGAAATAAAATCCGATAAAATCTTTAAGCTTCCTTTAACCGAGCCGTCTCGAAACCGGATGCGTGACATCCGAGCAACGCTGAAAAATAACAAAGCACAAACAGCGACTTGACCTGAGGCTTCCCCAGGGATGCTGAACTTTCGGGACGTTGTCAAACGTGCCGCCACCGATTTTTTCGCCTTGGCCGGGTTCGAATGGTTCGAAGATCCGTAAACTCTTTGTTAATCAACGGCCGCCCGCCCGTTGCCAACAGTCAAGGGCCTTTCCGTTTTTCTCTGCACATGCATATTTTTTCCGTCCTTCGAGCCGGCAGAATCAACTTCAGATACGAGCGGCAAGTGGACACATCAGCCGCCAAGCGCCGGATGCGAGGCAATCGGAGAAAGACATGCCGCTCGAGGCCGAGTTCAATCGAATTGAGGAAGTCGCTGCAGGCTTCAAGACGCATTACGAAGTCTTCAAATACATGAAGCGCCTCACCCAGGATCTGGGGATGACGGCCTTCCTGATCATGACGCTTCCTTCGGTCGATGTCGTCGAAATCGGCGCGACGAAGATCATCACCAACTGGCCGGCGGAAATGGTCGATTATTACGACGCCCATAACCTGATGGTCGACAGCCCGGTCATCCGGAGGATGCTGAGATCGACCAGCCCCTTCAATTATGATGTCGAGGCGATCAATACCGATCGCGGCGAAGGCAAGAAGTCCACCGTCATCGAGTTGTTCAGGCGGTACGGCATGGAAAAAGGCGCCTATTTTCCCGTTCATGATGCCGCGGCCGGACGCGGTGCGATGTCGATTTCGGGGTCTCGGAATTTCAACATGGTCGAAATGGCGAAACTCCTGTTTATCGCGACGCTCATCTATGATCGGCTGTCCCAGCTGACATTGAACGAGAAACACAAGCCGGTTGCCTTTACGCAGAGCGAGCTGGACTGCCTGAGGATGACGGCCGGAGGCAGGAAGAGCAGCGAGATTGCGAAGCTTCTCGATCTGTCGGAAAGCGCGGTCAACAATCAGATCGGCAGCGTGATCAGGAAGCTGGGATGCACGACGAGAACGCAGGCGGTCGTCAGCGCTCTGCGTCTCAACATTATTCGAGTCTAAACCAACGATCGGCTGGTGACCAGCTTAGGAAAAGTTCAGAGAAGCTGCGCCTGCAGCAACAGCGGCACCTCCTCCGGCGGGACGGGCTTGGAGAAGCGGTAGCCCTGCGCCTCCTCGCAGCGTGCCTGCCGCAGGAAATCCATCTGGGCATCGGTTTCGACGCCTTCGGCGAGAACCGAGAGCTTCAACGTCTGCGCCAGCGAGATGACGGCCGAGGCGATGGCGACGGCTGTTTCATCGCCCGGCAAGGCCTCGACCAGCGAACGATCCATCTTCAGCCGGTCGAAGGGGAAAGTCTTCAGTGCCGCAAGGCTGGAATAGCCGGAGCCGAAATCGTCGATCGACAGGCGCACGCCGAGCGCCCTCAGCTGCTCCATCATGGCGAGCGCACGCTCGGCATCCTGCATCACCACGCTTTCGGTGACCTCGAGCTCCAGCCAGCGGGATTGCAGGCGGTTGCGCTCCAATGCCTCGCCGACCTGGCTCGCAAAATCCGGATCGGCGAACTGCTTCGCCGAAACATTGACGGCGATCGTTACCGGCGTCAGGCCCATATCCTGCCAGTTGCGCGCCTGGCGGCAGGCCTCGTTCAGCACCCAGAGGCCGAGGGGAACGATGAGGCCGGTCTCTTCGGCAATCGGGATGAAACTCGCCGGCGGCACCCTGCCCTTTGCCGGGTGGTTCCAACGGACCAGCGCCTCGATGCCGGTGATGCGGCCGGTGGCGACATCGACCTGCGGCTGATATTCCAGGAACAGCTGATCGGCTGTTATCGCCTGATGGAGCTCCTCCTGCTCGCCGCGCGGCATGCCGACCCCGCTGCTGTCGCCATCATGATGCTGCAGCGTGTTGCGGCCGAATTGCTTGGCGCGATACATTGCGCGATCGGCATTGGCGAGAAGCTCTTCCGAGGTGGAGCCGTCGACGGGAAAGGCGGCGACGCCGATACTCGAGGTGATGATGATCTCACCGCTCTCGCCTTGCATCGGCCGAGTAATCGCCTTCTGCAGATCGCGAAGGCGGCGGGTGATGCCGGCATCGTGGCTCGACTGGTGGACGAGCACCACGAGGAATTCGTCTCCGCCGAGCCGCACCACCATATCCGAGGGACGGATGCTGTTGGCCATGCGGGTGGCGATCTCCTTCAACACCTCGTCGCCGGCGGCGTGGCCGCGGCCGTCATTGACGTCCTTGAAATTATCGAGATCGATATAGGCGACCGTGACCTTGCGATTGTTGCGCCGGGCCTGGTCGAGGATGCCGGCCAGCCTTTCCTTCAGAAAGGCGCGGTTCGGCAGGCCGGTGAGATCGTCATGATGCGCCATGAAATGGATGCGATCGTCGACGCGCTTGCGTTCGATGGCGATGCCGGCGATGTGGGTGGCGAGCGCCACCAGCCTCATTTCATGCTCCGTCGGACGGCGTACCTCCCTGGAATAGAGGGCGAAGGTGCCGAGCACATTGTTCTCAGAGGTAGCGATCGGCGTCGACCAGCAGGAGCGAAAGCCGAAAGGCGCAACCAGCCCGCGGAAATCCTCCCACAGCGGATCGCTCATCACGTCCTCGACTATGACGGGCTGGCCGCGCCAGGCGGCGGTACCGCAGGAGCCGACCTTGGGGCCGATGGTGACACCGTCGATGAGCCGGCTGTAGCCTCCGGGAAGATTGGGAGCCGCACCGTGATAGAGCCGGGTGCCCTCGCCGTCGAGCAGAAGAACCGAGCCGTCGATATCCGTCAGCTGGGCTTCGATCATCAGCACCAGCGCCTCGAGGATCATCGGCAGCGGTTCATTGCGGGCGATCATCTCGAGCAGTTTCGCCTGGCCGCGATGGAGATCCTCCTGCAGCTTGCGTTCGGTGATATCGCGGGAAACGCCGATCAGCCCGACGACCTCGCCGCGATCGTTGCGCAGCGGTATTTTCGAGGTCAACCGGCATACCGGCTTGACGGCGCCGGGAAGGACGACCGTCTCCTCCATGTCGATGCGGGCTACGCCGCTCGCCATGATCTGCTGCTCGATATCGAAATGGCGGCGCGCCGCCTCGAAATCGAACAGGTCGAAATCGCGCTTGCCGGCGATCTCTTCGGCGCTGAGGCCGAGGCTAGCCGCCGTGACGGCGTTGGCGAAGACAAAGCGGCTGTCACGATCCTTGACGTAGAGGAAGTCCGGAAGTTCGTGGATAATCGCCTTCAGGCGCAGGTTTTCAACGCCTTCCGAGAGGTGATGGGCGGCAGACGCCATCATCGCCTCGGTCGCGGCAACGAAGCGCCGTGTTTCGGCCGTCAGGGAATCGAGCGATTCCCATCGCCCGGCACTCGCTTCGTGCATAACGCCATTCTCCCGCAGCGGCTGAAGGCCCGCAACATCCATTTATTTTCCCTTCAAAGTAGTCTCCATTCCCTTCGGGTTGCTTAAATGAAAGAGTGAATAACACACCAATATAAGCGGCGAGATCCTGCCGTCGGTCCCTGTCGCAGCAAGAATTTCGGATTGATGTGACGGGCCTGTGCCAAAAGAGGACAGGCGGGCTGGCACGTTTTCTGCTACGGGCGCGTCATGACAGGAGAGCCCGGAATGCCTTTTCGCCGCGACATGCTTCTCTTTCTCGCCGCCTCCGCGCTTGCGGGCGGGACATCGCGCACGCTTGCCTCGCCGCTGACGGCTGCCAGCCAGCCGGATCTCCGCGGTACGATCGACGCGGTGGAATATCGCGCCGTTCCCGAAATTGGGGACCGCAAAATCCGCAACCTGGAGCAGATGATCAGACAGGCGGCGGCCGAGAACGTGCCGGTCTTCCTGCCGCCCGGCACCTATAAGATCTCCAACCTCAGCCTGCCCGACAATACCCGCATATCAGGCGTGCCCGGCGCCTCGCGGATCGTCTATACCGGCGACGGCCATCTGTTTGCGGCCGAAAACATCAGGCGCATCGAGCTTTCCAATCTCGTCATCGACGGCGGCAACCGCTGGCTCGGCGACTACGCCGGCGGGCTTCTGCAATTTACCGGAGTCGACGAGGTGCTGATCGACAATTGCGAGATCGGCGGCAGCCGCAAACACGGCCTGCAGCTGGAGCGCTGTGGCGGGCGGATCGAACGCAGCCGCATTTCGGGCGCCGCCCAGTCCGGCCTCTACGCTGTCGATTCCGCCAATCTTTCGATCGTGGCAAATACGGTCTCGGATTGCGGCAATGGTGGCATTCTCGTGCATCGCTGGAAGAAGGCGGAGGACGGCACGGTCGTCTCCGGCAACCGGATTTCCAACATCCGAGCCAATGACGGCGGCACCGGTCAGAACGGCAACGGCATCAATGTCTTTCGCGCCGATGGCGTAATGGTGGTGAACAACCAGATTTCCGACTGCGCCTTTACCGCTATCCGCGCCAATTCAGCCTCGGACATCCAGATCAGCAGCAATCAGTGCCGGCGCTCGGGCGAGACGGCGATCTATGTCGAATTCGCCTTCGAAGGGGCGGTCGTTTCCGCCAACGTGATCGACGGGGCGGCGAACGGTATTTCGATCGCCAATTTCGACGACGGTGGCAGACTCGCAAGCGTCACCGGCAATGTCGTGCGCAACCTGACGCTGAAAGGCCCCTACGCGCACGAGGTCGGCTTCGGCATCGGCATTGCGGCGGAGGCCGATACGCTGGTGTCGGGCAATGTGATCGAGGGCGCGCCGCGCTGGGGCCTGCAGATCGGATGGGGGCCCTATCTCAGAAATGTCGTCGTCAGCGGCAACGTGGTACGCAAGGCGCCTGTGGGATGCGCCGTCTCGGTCGCCGAACGCGCCGGCACCGCCGTCATCACTGACAACGTCTTCCAGGAGACGGCCGAAGGGGCCGTTCTCGGCTTCGAATGGGACAAACAGGTCTCCGGCGAGATGGCGGGCGGCGGCTCACCCTATAAGCAACTCACCGTAGAACGGAACCGTATTTCATGACAGGCGGCTCGGCCTATGGTCAGTGCGTCTGATAGGTGCCGGTGACGGTCGCTTCCGCCAATGCGTGTTTCTTCGCCTCCGCCCACATTGCGCTGATACCGGCGGCATCCGGAGTAGAAAGCTTCGGCACGTCGAGGGCCGCCAGGCGGAAGATGTAGTGATGCGGGCGATCGCCTGCCGGCGGCTGCGGACCGTCGTATCGGGCATTGCCGAAATCGTTCTTGTAGAAGCGGGGGGCTTGCTCCGGCGCCGTATCGACGCTTTCGGCAAGGGCGCTCCACTGCGCCGGGATATTGGCAATGCCGCAGTGGCGGAACGTGCCGCGCGGAGCATCCGGATCCTCGACCACCAGAGCGAAGCTCCGGGTCCCGGCGGGAGCACCGCTCCAGGCAAGCGGCGGAAAGAGGTTCTCGCCGGCTCGCGCATATTTCTCCGGGATCGGCTGGTCCTGGGCAAAAGCCGTGCTGATCAATGTCAAGGTCATGAAACTCTCCTTTCCTGATCGGGGCTCCTTCCTAATCGGGGCTCCTTTGTGATCTGGGCTCCTTCACCGTCAGGGACGACCGCTCCCTTTTTTATGCTCGCTCTCCTGATTGCGGCCACGCATGATGCCCCGATCGTCATTGCGAGGGTCCGGATCGGCCTTCAGATCGCCTTTCCGATAGGCCTCCTTTGCCTGGTGCGCGCTGCGCACGCGGGTCATCGCATTCGACGCCTCGACGGCGCCAATCTCTGGGTCCAACCCGCCGGCCCTTTCATTGTTCCCCCTGTCAGGCAATTGTGCTCGATCTGCCGCCGGGGAAGGCGCTCGCCAGATCAAAAGCTTTCATCGTCCCATCAGCGGCGAGGACTTTTCCTGGGGTGATCCGGCGTTTACCTTTTGTGCGACACATCGAGGGGGTATCGTCATGCTGACAATCTATGGAGTCTATCGATCGCGCGCTTCGCGCGTCTACTGGATGGCGGAGGAGCTCGGGCTCGAATTCCGCTCCGTGCCGGTGCTGCAGGCCAGGCGGCTCGCCGACCCGCTCGCCGAAGAGGCGCCGCTCAACACGCATTCGCCTGATTTCGCAGCCCTCAACCCGATGGCCCAGATCCCCAGCATTCGCGACGGCGATCTCGTCATGCACGAGTCGCTGGCAATCAATCTCTACCTCGCGCGTAAGTATGGCGGGCCGCTTTCCGGCCAAACCGTCGAGGAAGACGGATTGCTGACGATGTGGACGATCTGGGCGGCTTCGCAAGTCGAGCCGCATTCGGTGCGCATCGTGCTGACCTATGACAACGGGCTTGAAAAGAGCGAGGACGGCAAGCAGACGATCGCCGCCGCCTGCTACGGGCTGCGCCGGCCATTTGTGGCGCTCGAAAGCCATCTCGCCGGCCGTCAGTGGATCGTCGGCGAGCGCTTCACCGTCGCCGATCTCAACATCGCCGAGGTGCTGCGCTATGCCCAGAGCGAGACGGACCTTTTCGACGTGCATCCGAACATCAAGGCCTGGATCGAACGCTGCCAGTCCCGCCCGGCCTACAAGGCGATGCAGGCGGCGCGCGGCAAGGAGCCGATCGAAGTCTAAGGCCTACTGGAACAGCGCCAGCGTGCCGGCCATTTCCTCACGGATCCAGGCCTTGAAATCCTTGACCTTCTTTGGCTCGCGCGCGCCTTCGGCCGTCACAAAATAATGGCCGAAGCCGGTTTTCGCGCGAATGCCGAAGGGTGCCGCCAGCCGGCCTTCGGCCAGCGCGAAGGCGGCAAGCGTCTGCCAAGCGAGCATGACGCCCTGGCCGGCGATCGCCGCATCTAGGCAGAGCGAGGCGTCGTTGAAGACGTGGCGCGTCGACAGTGTCGCGCCCGACAGCCCTGCCTCGCGCATCCAGACTTCCCAGCTGAACATGGCAAGGCCATCAATGATGGCAGGCAAAGCGAGGATGTCGGCGGGCTGTTTCAGGTTCGCCGCCATTTCGGGCGAACAAACGGGAAAGACCTCCTGCTCCAGCAGCAGTTCGGCCTTCACATCGGGCCATTTGCCGGCGCCGACGCGGATGCCAATGTCGACGTCTGAGATCGCGGGATTGACGAGATTGGTCGTTGCATCCAGCCGCAGCTTGATGTCGGGGTAACGTTCGGCGAACCGATGAAGCCGATGGACGAGCCAGCGGGCGGCGAAGACCGGCGCCACCGAAATGGTCAGGATCGTATCGTCCTTGCGGCTTGCGATCGAGACTGCCTGCAAAAGACGGGCAAAGCCTTCGTCGAGCGCTGCAAGCACCGGCCGGCCGGCTTCGGTAGCGATCATGCCCCGGGCGGTGCGCTCGAAGATCACTTGCCCCAACTGCGCTTCGGCCTTGATCACCTGCTGGCTGACGGCGCCGACCGAAACGCCGAGCTCGTCTGCCGCCGCCTGCAACGAGCCGAGACGACCGACAGCCTCCAGCGCCCGCAGACCGTTGAGATGAACGGAATTCAGGTTCTTCATATAGTTTTTCTATAGCACCAGCACGGTAATCTCAATTGAAAATTCGGCTGCGGAAGCCGACATTTCCGGCATTGGCGATGCCGCTCGACTTCCATGAGCAACATGGATTGGCGATGCGGAAAGAGTGGCTCAGCGCCGGGTGCTCCCCATCATCGGCGCGACCGGGAAAGAGGAAGCACGTCATGTCACTGCTGAAGTTTTTCTTGAGGTCGGCCTTCGCTGCCGGCCGCCCACAAATTGTCGGAAACCAAACCTGGGAGGACGATCCGCTGCGGCACCCTGACGTCGAACGCATGTCGCTCCGCGAAATCGCCGATCTGCCATTGGGATTGGAGAATGTCCTCTCGGCCGAGGCCAAACCGCCGCTTGCGAAATGCGCGTGACCATCAGGCTTGGAATGCGGCTGCGATCCGCAGGAAGACGTCGATTGCCGTATGCTAGCTCGGCGGAGCATCGGGCCGTATCACCTATTTCCTCTGATTGCCGGGTTCTTCGCTGACGCCAACGCGATAGCGATAGACCATTTCCCAGCCCTTCCAGCCGTTGAACAGAAGAAGGGCGGTTGCGACCAGAGACAGCA
Source organism: Rhizobium sp. L9 (assembly GCF_002531885.1). Classification (NCBI taxonomy): domain Bacteria; kingdom Pseudomonadati; phylum Pseudomonadota; class Alphaproteobacteria; order Hyphomicrobiales; family Rhizobiaceae; genus Rhizobium; species Rhizobium sp. L9. Next base: position 209,115 of record NZ_NWSZ01000017.1, read on the forward strand.
CCAATCCGGTCGGCACGATGAAGTCGCTGCCTTCGGCCATCCGCCGCCAGAGGTTGAAGGCCTCGATCAGGACGAGGACGATGTTGCCGATCATATGGAACCAGGCGTCGCGCAGCTCGCGAATGCGGCTGTCGCCGAAGAAGTCGATCAAGCCGGCAACGGCCGCCAGCGCCGCCACGACAAGGCCGGCGCCGAGCATCCAGTTCGTCGCAGCTGCCCAGGCTGGATCGCCCGAGCGGGCGTAGACGATGTCGACGACCAGCGTTCCGACGAAGGCCGCGACCGGGAACGGGATCAACATCGGGTGGATCGGATGACCGGCAATGCTCAAGGTACTCTTCGGGTTCATCCTATCTTGCTCCGATCTCTCTCAATGCGTCTTCGCTGTGGCAGCGATATGGTCGCTCTTGATCTCATATTGGGGCGACGACTCGGTGGCCCGACGCCGATGGCCTCCGAACATCAGAACGTCGCGCTTGTTCCCGGTCAGGGCGCCACGGTTGAAACCTCCGGCTGTGGACAAGGGCTGCCTGGCTCCGGGCCTTGCAAAAAGCGATCCGGCAGGACAAGCCTCTCTGCCAGTATGCGCCATGCGCGTCGATCGACAGCCATCAAGGAGAGCCCACCATGAAAGACGTCGTCGCTTTGGTCACCGGCGGGAGCCGCGGCATAGGGCGCGGCATTGCCCTTGCTCTGCTTGCCGAAGGCGCCACCGTTCATGTGACCGGCAGGACGCGTTTCGAGGCGGAGGCAAAGCAGGCGGGATCGCTTGAGGGGCTCGAGTTTGAAGCGGCAAAACTGCCGGGGCGCCTTTCCGTCCATCGATGCGACCACGCTAGCGACGCCGACAGCGAGCGGGTGGCCGAAGCGATCCGGGCCGGCGGCAGGCTGGATATTCTGGTGAACAATGCATGGCCGGGCTACGAACGTATGGTGGAAGACGGGGAATTCACCTGGCCCAGGCCATTTTGGGAGCAGCCGGTGTGGCGGTGGGAGGCGATGATTGGCACCGCGCTCAGGGGCGCTTTCATTATGTCGCGCGCGGTCGCTCCGTTGATGATCTCGGCGCGACGCGGCCTCATCGTCAACATTTCCTTCTGGGCGGCCCAGCTCTACGAAGGCAATGCGGTCTATGGCATCGCCAAGGCCGCCGCCGACAAGATGGCCGCAGACTTCGCCCATGAGCTGCGCCTCACAGTGTCGCCGCCGTTGCGCTTTATCCGGGGCTCGTCCGCACCGAAGCCGTTCTTGAGAACGCCGAGCATTTCGACATGAGCAATTCGGAATCACCTCAGTTCATCGGCGATGTCATTGGCGGGCTGTGGCGCGACCCGCTGCTCATGTCGAAATCCGGGCACGTGCTGATCGCCGCGGCATTGGCGCGGGAATACGGCATCGCCGATGTCGACGGCACCCGGCCGGTTCCACTTTGCGCTGCCGACTTTGCCGGGAACGCCGGGCCCTCTGCCGGAGCCAGCGAACTGGAAGACTGTTGAAATATCGAGAGCCCGATGATAATTGCTGCGTCGGGTCTGCAGTTCACCCAGGCATCGCCGTTCTTCGGAACTCGCTAAACCTGACAATAACCGAGATATGGACATCGATCCCGTGCCATGTCGGAAGGGCGATCACCGGTAATCCATCCGGAACGGCACGACCAAAGGATAGGTCATGTCCAGAAAACTCATTCCTCTGCAGGTGAGCGATGCGTCCTCATTTGCCAAGTCGCTGCGCCTCCAGCTCTCCGCCCACGAAGGGCTTCCATCTCACCTCCAATTCTTGAACATGCTGGCACGGGCTGCCGGTTGCGGCAATTTCCAGAGCCTGCGTGCAAAAGCCGGTCCCGCAGAGAGCGAGGGGCAGCTACCGGCATCCGTGCCTGCCGCCAATGTCGAGATCGACCGGAATCATATCGATCGCGTTCAGCGCAGCTTTGACGAAGAGCTCCGCCTAGTGCGCTGGCCCTCGCGGCGCATGGATCAGATCACAGCGCTTTGGCTTCTGTGGTCACAGATTCCCTCGACCACGGAGATGTCCGAGAAGGAGGTCAATGCTCTTCTTCGCGACAGGCACCTGTTTGGAGATCACGCATTGCTGCGTCGGGAACTCTGCGAGCTCGGACTGATGAGCCGGACGCGCGACGGCAGCGTCTACCGGCGCGTCGAACGGCCGATGCCGATACACGCATCGGCAATCCTCAGTCAGCGTTCCGAACGCCAAGCGAGCTGATGCCGACCTCCGCGGAAGCGCCTGATCGAAGAGAGCCTTCGATCAGGCGCCTCATTCTTCTTGCGTATCATCATCGCCGCCCTGCCTCTTGCGGCGCGGACGAAGATTGCCGAAGCCCATATAGTGATCGGCATCCGAGGTGTTCCATCGGCCTGCGAGGAAGATGATCGCAATGGCCGCGGCAACGATGAGCAAGGCGTAGATCTTGTCCATGCCTTCAATGTAGCGCAGGCGGAGATCGGTCAAGGTCGTGGCGATACAAGGCCGAAGTGATCGATCGAAACGCAACTTCAGCTTGAACGAATCCCACTTCGCGTTAGCCTGCGTTCTCAAGCCCATCGCCGCCCGAGTCGGCTCGCTTCATATCCGAGGGAATAGACATGCCGGCTTTGATCGAAGCACGGGGCGTCAGCAAGCGCTTCCGGCAGCACAAGAGATTTCCGGGTCTCATCGGCGCCTTCAAGACGCTGGTGACCAGCGAATATACCGAGGTTCAGGCCGTTTCCGATATCAGCTTCGATATTACGGCCGGCGAGGCCGTCGGCTATCTCGGCCCGAACGGCGCCGGCAAATCGACGATGATCAAGATGATGACCGGTATTCTGGTGCCCAGTTCAGGAACGCTTTCGGTGCTCGGCCGCACGCCGCATCTCTCCCGCATGGATAATGCGCGCGAGATCGGCGTCGTCTTCGGCCAGCGCAGCCAGCTTTGGTGGGATCTGCCGCTGATCGACAGCTTTACCCTGCACCAGCGCATCTATGATATCCCGGCCGCCCGCTATATCAACAATCTGGGCCAGTTCAGCGAGCTGCTCGACCTCTCGCCCTTCCTCGACCGGGCGGTGCGCCAGCTCAGCCTCGGCCAGCGCATGCGCGCCGAGATCGTCATGTCGCTGCTGCACGATCCGAAGATTCTGTTTCTCGACGAACCGACGATCGGGCTCGACGTGGTTGCCAAGGATGCGGTGCGGCGCTTTCTCGCCGAGATCAACCGGGAACGCGGCGTCACCATCATCCTCACCACTCATGATCTGCAGGACATCGAGACGATCTGCCCGCGACTGATCATGGTCGATCACTCCAGGCTGATCTTCGACGGCGAATTGCGCAGCCTGCGCGCCGCCCTCGGCTCGGCCCGGCGGCTGACGCTGGAATTTGCCAGCGACCCGGGGCCATTGCGGCTCAGCACGGCGTCGCTCGTCAGCGATGAGGGCCTGCGCAAGGAATATCTGATCGAGCGCGAGGACGTGTCGCTGGTCAAGATCCTTTCGGAGGTCGGCAGCGACCGCGACCTCAAGGATGTAGCGCTGCACGAGCCCGACATCGAAGAGGTCATCCGCACCTTCTACGAGGGCCGCAACGCCAGGGCCCGAGCCTCATGAGCACCTATCTCGCCTTCGCCCGCAACGCCCAGGCGCCCACACCATGAGCGCTTATCTGGCCTTCACACGCAGCGCTTTCCACGCGCAGCTCGCCTATCGCAACGAGGTCTGGGCCAATATATTCGGCAAGCTGGTGCAGGTCGTCGCCCGCGTCGCCATCTGGCTCGCCGTTTATGCCGGCGTCGGCGCGACCGTCGTCGACGGCGTCTCGCTGCAGCAGATGGTGACCTACGCCCTGCTCGGCGGCGCTGTCATGGGCGCCACCCGTCCGGAAAGGGTCATCGGCGAGATCGGCCGGTCGCTCAAAACAGGCGATATCGCCGTCTGGCTACTGAAGCCGCTTTCCTATCCGCTCTATCTCTTCGCCAATGAATGCGGCAGCTTTTCCTACCGCCTCGCGACGCAGGTGATCCCGACCGTCGCCTTCACCGCCTTGTTTTACGGCATGGTGGCGCCGGCGAGCCTGTTTCACGGTCTGATGTTTATCGCCTTCTGGGCGCTATCTTTCGTGCTGATCTTCCTGATGTCGGCGCTGTTCGGGCTGATCGCCTTCTGGCTGATGACGAGCTTCTCGCTGGACTGGATTCTCGGCGCCCTGCTGCATCTGTTCTCCGGCCTGCTGGTGCCCTTCTGGTTCTTCCCCGAGCCCTTAGCGACGATCGCCCGCCACCTGCCCTTCGCCTGGGTCGTCTATTATCCCAACGCGGTCTATCTCGGCAGGCTTTCCGTCGCCGATACCTGGCTGCATCTCGGCCTCGGTCTCGGCTGGGCCGGACTGTTCCTTTTGGGCGTGCTCTGGCTATGGCGCCTGGCCTCGCGCCGCATAACCGTGCAGGGAGGCTGATCGTGCTCCTCCATCACCTGCGCGTTATTCCGCTTCTGGTGCGCATGCATGTGCGCTCGCAAATGGAATATCGCGGCGCCTTCTGGCTCGACCGGCTTGCGCAGATCCTTTCCTATGGCAGCGTCTTTGCCACGATCGGCATCCTGCTTGCCCGCTTCCAGACGCTTGGCGGCTGGACCTGGCCGGAGCTGGCGCTGCTCTTCAGCTTTCAGCTGCTTGCCTATTCCCTGGGTGCGGCTATGAGCTTCGTGCAATTGCGCGATCTCGAGGAGCTGGTGCGGCTCGGCACCTATGATACGCTCCTGGTCAAGCCGTTCAGCCCCTGGGCCTATCTCGTCTTTTCCGGCCTCAATATCGGCTATGCCGGTCATATTATCCTGGCGGTACCGCTGCTCTGCTGGGCTGTCCTGTCGGTCGATTTCGCCTGGACGGCCGCGTCCGTGGAGTTCCTGCTGGCCGCGATCGCCAGTGCGACGCTGCTCACCGGTGCGATGATCACCATGATCGGCGCGACGGCTCTGATGTGGGTACGCTCGAACCACCTGTTCTCGATCTTCTTCGGCTTTTGGGAGCTGACGCGTTATCCGCTCAACATCTTCCCCGGCAGCATCCAGCTTACCCTGATCACCGCCGTGCCGCTGGCGCTGACCAGCTCGGTCCCGGTCGGCGCCCTGCTCGGAAAGCCGATCCCGATTCTCGGCGATTGGGCCGAGCCGGTGGCGCTCGCCGCCGGCCCGGTCTGGGTGCTCATCGGCATCGCCCACTGGCGCTACGCCACCCGCAAATACCAGGGCGCCGGCGGCTGATGATCGGCCAGCCGAGAACACCCTCATTGACCTGCCGCCCTTCCTCTCTTATATAGCTAGACAGTCTAGCCAGGAGCAGTTTTATGGAATGGCAATTGCAGGACGCGAAGAACCAGTTCTCGAAAGTGGTGCAGAAGGCGCGAGACGAAGGACCGCAAGTGGTCACCTTGCGCGGTGAGCGCGCGGCTGTCGTATTGTCCGCCGGCGATTACGACGCCCTGCGTGCCGGCCGTCCGACGCTGGTCGATGATCTGCTGGGCGGTCCTGCCTGGGACGATGATCTCGCCGATGCGGTTGAAGCGAGGGCCAAGAGTCCCAGCCGTGGCGTGACCTTCTGATGTATCTCGTCGATACCAATATCGTCTCTGAGGCGCGACGCAGCATGCCGCAGGCGGTTTCCTGGCTGCGCTCCGTCGATCCGCTGAGCATCCATCTGAGCGCGTTGACGCTCGGCGAGATCATGCGCGGCATTGCCCTCAAACAGAGGTCGGATCCGAAGGCCGCGACCCACTTAGCCGAGTGGCTGCGCAAGCTGCGCCACGACCATGGCAGCCGTATCCTTCCGGTGACCGATCAGATTGCCGTGGAATGGGGCCGCATCGCAGCAATCCGGCCGCGCGGCGACATTGATGGACTGATCGCTGCGACGGCGATCGTCCACGATCTCATCGTCGTCACCCGCAATGTCGGCGATTTCCGCGACACCGGTGCATCCGTAATCGACCCCTGGCAGACGTCAGCGTGAATGCAGGGGCGGCTACGACCGGCCCCGCATCACAGACGGGTTTTAACATCTCAGGGCGGATCAGCCCCGGTCATAGGCCAGCGCCCGCTGGACGGCGGGGCGCTGCAGCATGCGGGCGTGATGGTCGCTGACCTTTGCGAAACGGGCGGGATCGACGCCGTCGGACGGCAGCCAGTCGGTCATGACGAAGAGATAGGGATCGGCAAGCGAATAGGTCTCACCCATCACCCACGGGCCTTCGAACATCTTCTCTTCGATCAGCGTGAAGCAATCGGCCATATTCTGCGGCACCTTCGCCTTCATCGCATCGAGCGCCGCCGGCTCGTCGGCCCAGCGGGAGCCGCGCGGGCGGTGGGCATGGTTCACATGCACGGTCGAGCAGAGATAGCTGTTGAAGGATTGCAGCCGCGCCATTTCGAAGGCATCGCCGAGCGGCGCGAGCTTCGCGGCCGGGGCGCTTTCAGCGATGAAGCCGAGAATCGCCGGCGTTTCCGTCAGCACGCCGCGCTCGGTAACGAGCGCCGGCACCCGGCCCTTCGGATTGATCTTCAGATAGTCCGGCGAACGCTGCTCGCCGTCGCGGAAGTTGAGCTTTTTCGTTTCGAATGCAAGGCCGGATTCTTCGAGAGCAATCAGGCTTGCGAGCGCGCAGGTTCCGGACGCGTAATATAATGTCAGCATGGTTATCGACTCCCTTTCGGCACGTCTTATAGCGCGGGGATTGGTGCGCCGGAACCGGGGGAGATGGCGGTTGCCTAGGCTTTCGGGAGCCGGACAATGAACGGCGTGCCGGGAGGCTGCCCCTCATCCGGCTGCCGCCACCTTCTTGGATAAGAAAAATGTAGGATATTGATGCCTGCCGGGCGGGTGGCCGCC